>JAJEIH010000017.1 GCA_022827685.1 Alphaproteobacteria bacterium | reverse complement strand
CGCCAGGCTCTCCTCGCTCTTGCGCCTGCGGGTGCGCAGCGCCGCCGCCTGCGCGTTCCTCGCCGTCAGGGGAAGGTTCCTGCGCTTCAGGTCCGCCTCGATCGCCAGCCGACGGGCCGAGAACGCCTCGACGAACTCGCGGGAATAGCCCGCAAGCTCGAAGCCCGGGATGCGTCCGACCAGACGCGGCGCGACCGCCATGCCGAGCGCCTCCAGCCGCCGCGCCAGCTCGTTGCGGTAATAGGACCCGATCAGCTTCTCGTTCCATCTGACGGCCGTCGGCTCGACGCTGCGCCACTCACCGGCCGCATTGCGCGTCATGTTGGCCAGCACGCAGTGGGTGTGCAGCGTCGGGTCCCGGTCGCGGCTGGTCAGGTGCCGGAACCCCGCCACCACCATGCCGCCCGCCTTCACTCGCGGGCGGCGCCGCGTCGCCGGGTCCCAGCCCCGCGTCTCAAGCAGGTCCCGCTCCACCCAGTCCAGGGTCGCGCGCACCGCCTCGTCATGCGCCCGGACCACCCGCCGGTCGCCCATCACCAGCGCCTCGATCGACACAGACTTCGGCGCCGAGAAGGTGAGGTCCCAGCCGGGACGGTGGTCGTGCTCGCCCTCGCGCTTGCGCCCGAGGCGAATGTCCGTCCCCGGCACGAACCCCGCCAGCACCGACTCGAACCGCTTCGGGCGCACATGGCCCCGGAGACCCAGCACGCTCGCCGCCTCCCCGTGCCAGAAGCTCGCCTGACGGTGCTCCGGGTCGTTCCGCGCGTAGTAGCCGTCACGCTCGAAATAGGACACCGTGACCGCGGAGGACCTGAGCTCGACGAAGGTCGCCACCATGGGACGGGACTATCTTGCGGCCACCGGCGGCGCGCCGTGCCGGCGAAGAAGGTTCGGGGGCGGGGTCAATTGTCCGGCAGCAGACCGGCGGCGGCGACCAGGCCGGTGACCGTCATGCAGAGCCCCAAAACGATCCACCAGCCGAGCTGCATCCTGTCCAGCGCAGTCCGGCGCTGCCGTTTCCTGCATTAACGCCGGCCATGCCGTGCCTCCGTCATTGATCCGCCACCGTGGCAAAGACCTCCGAAGCACCCGTCCACGCCGCCATGTCCGCTCCAAAATCCGATATGGAAATAATTGTCTGTCCGTCCCGTCCGGGCGGACCATATAGAACGAATTCGATAGCAATGGACGGTCCGCCTTGTACAACACGATCATCGTCATGATCCCGCATATGAAATGCCATATGGAAGACACACGGGAGCGGCGTTCATGCGTTGCATGTATAGTCATGCAATGCTCGGCATGACGTGTCCCGGAGCTATATGGTTCACTATCGAACCGGCCATGCGTCTGCCGTCCCGGACATGTATCGAACGGCATATATAAACGCATGGGCCGTGCCCTGCAGGAACCGCCCTAACCGGGCAGCCATCTCACCGCCGCCAGATTGGCGGTGCCGAAAAGCACCATTATCGCCGCCACGCCCAAGGCACGGCCGTGGCGGTTACGGCAGCGGCTGTAGAGCATCTTCAGCGCCAGAACGAACACGCCTGCCAGAAACCACCCCACCATCAGCCCGTAGCCGAACGCGGCTTCGGAAAGGGCCTCAGCCAGCGTGATGAGGTCGTCGGACGTGAGCCCTTCGGTCATATCGTGTCCTCGGCTGTCGTAAAGGGGCATCAGGCCATGTGATCTTCATGCCGACGGCCCGCAGCGTCCAGGTACGGCGCGTTGAAACCATCACGAGGGCAGGCTCCCGTCAGGGCCTTCCGGTTGCCCCGCGTCTCCGGTCCGCTCCTCTCCGGCAGACGCGGGCGCGGCGGAGGCGGCGACAAGCCGGGCGCGGTCCCCGCCCAGCACCGAGGCGAGCGCGGCATGCAGCTCCTCGCCGCGGCCCGCTCTGGCCATGGCCGACATCCAGGCCGCGAACTGCACCGCGACCCGCTCCTGCATATCCCGCACCAGCGGCGCCGCATCCGCCCCCTCCAGCATCAGCGACCGGATCTCCCGCACCGCCGCCAGAAGCTCGCGCTGCTCGGCCGCATCGAGCGCCAGCGCCGGCCCTGTCACCTCCTCCGGGCCGCCGCGCTCCACAAGGCCCACAAGGTAGCGCGCGATCGACAGGCCCCGCCGGTCAGCATGGCGGCGCACCGTCTCCCACTCGCTGTCCCACGCCGAGATCGAGATATGCTTGCTGGTCGCCTGCCTCCTCCGGCCCCGTCTCGTCCGCCTCATCGGCTCCGCTCCCCGGCCAGCAGCGAGATCGCCCCTAGCAGGTTGAGGCCGCTGCCGCCAGGAAGCTCGCGCCTGAGCGCCAGCACGAACGCCCCGACCTCCCGCATGCCGTCCAGCAACTCCCGCTGCTCCTCCTCCGTCAGCACCAGGGCATGGTGGTCCGGGTCGTCGGCAAGCGCCAGGTCCAGCACATGGCGTGAGATCGCCTTGCCCGCCTCCGCCGCCTTCTCCCGGATCATCGCCTGCTCCGCCGGCGTGCAGTGCAGACTCCGCTGGCGTCTCAAGGAACGCGCAATCTCTTCCGTCACGACTCCTCCTCCTCTTCCTCCTCCGGGCCCCTGCCCACGGCTTTCCAGCGGTTGGCGGCGGCGGGATCGGTCAGCCGCTCCAGCAGGCCCTCCCGGTCGATCCACCCGTCCACCGCGTCGCAGGCGTCTTCCCAGACCGTGCCAAGGCCCGCCTCCCTCAGACGCCGCTCCTCGAGCAGCGACATCGCCAGCGTCTCGCGCACCGCCCGGCGCAGCACCTCCGGCGGCAGCATGTCCGCTGCAAGCGCGCGATGAACGATGAAACGCGACAGCTCCATGCCGCTGACGGCCGCCCGCCGGGAGATGCGCTCCCACTCCTCGTCGGTCGCCATCACGGCGCGCTGGCGACGCCCTTCCTCCCCGACGCTCATGACCGCCGGACGCCCGGAAACGATCCCTCGAACCACAACACATGGCTATTCTTGAATGAGGTTTCTGAGGATAGTTCTCCTTCGTCAATCCGCATTTCTATTCCTCCATTCAGATTGACGCAGCGTACACATGTCGTTACCTGTGGTCTACATGAAATCAAAAGAACATGACATCCGGACCACCCCGATCCTGCCCCTGTCCACCATATCCAGTTCCCTGAATGCCATAAATAAGCGATATAGCTTCGATACTTGTTGTCTCCGCCATCTTCAAAATAGCTTCTTGACACTGCCTGCAAGGCATTCTATATACAGGCCTTCACGGGGAGACAAAGCGACCCTGCGTCAGATAGTCGGAACCTCTAAATCGACTTATGGGGGTTCACACCTTCATCGTCAATATCGGCGACCTGCTGATGCGCTGGACCAACGACCGCTGGGTCTCCACGCCGCACCGGGTCGCGGTGCCCGAGGCAGAGGCGCGGTCCCGCTCGCGCCGGCTCTCCATCGGCTATTTCACGCGGCCCAATTACGATGCGCCGATTGCCTGCATCGGGACCTGTGTGGACGCCGCGCACCCGCCGCTCTACGCGCCCACCACGGTCAGGATCTACAACGACGCCCGCTTCGCCCGCGGCGCCGGCCCGCGCCGTGCCGCTCGCGAGACGGCGCGGATGGGCGGCGCGTAGAAGGTCGAACGACTTCCGTACGCAGCGCGTCGGCCTTACCTGTCGCCCGGCTCCCCCGGAACGCCCTGCCGGGACAGATCCATGGAGTCATGCAAGAGGCGCAACACTTCGATCCGGGGCGGCATCGCCGGCCTCGCAATTCGATACAGCACAAAGTGCCTGCCCCGTCGCCTTCCGCGCGCAACATGCAGCGTCATGAGGCCTGTCGAAATTTCATCGCGCCGTCGTGAGCCGGGAACGTCCGGCCCCGCCTTCAACGCCTCGATTGCTGCGGAGAGGGTCTCGGCATATGACTGCGCCTGAACTGTGCCGAACTGCTCTGCTGTCCAGCGCAGAATATTGGAGAAGTCGTTCTCCGCCGCCGCAGTCAAACGTACATGCCAGCGGATTTCGCCGGGTGTCACTTGCTGTCGTCGTCCGGTACTCGGCTATTGAGCGTCTCGGCGGCCAATCCGGACAAATACTCCCGCAGGCCCTCCGCCGAGTCGAAAACGCGATAGCGCCCGGCGGCGATGTCTGCGATGCCCACCTCGGCGGCCTCGCGCAAGGCCTTCAACCGGACCTCGTCTTCTGCCTCCCGCCGCTCGATCAGCCTCAGTCCTTCCCGCATGACCTCGCTGGCATTCTGGTAGCGGCCGGAGGCGACCAGTCTTGCAATCATCGATTCCTGCCGGTTCGAAAGAACGACATTGCGCGTGGGCATCTTCGAATTCTCTCCGCTGAATCGCGATTGGCAAAATATGCCATCGCCCGTTTTCCTGCAAACGACGAGGACGGCCCCGACCAAAGGTGATGACGATACCGACCATGCCATCGTGCATCTGCCGTTCAGCAGTCATCGGTCGCCTCTCCGGCGCCGGCGCCCGCAGCGCGCGACCGGCCTGTGGAAGGCACCAGGCACCTGCTGAAGAAGCCGAACACCACCGACCAGGCCACGCCGTCCATGACGACACCATGCTCTACCGCGCCGGATTTGCCATCGGCGAGCCGCACCGTCCTTGTTCGCGACGAAGGCGGCGCCGCAACTTCAGCGCCGTTTAGGACAATCTCGACTGCCGCAGCACCCGACGCCTCGATTGCGGCGGCCTCCGGACCGGTGAGAGCGGCGATGCGGCGGTTCAGTTCGACAACGGTCCGGCCGGCGTTTCGGGACTGCCAGGAAACCGTAATCCGGGAGGCGCAAATGCCGGCCGAGGCCACCGCCGCCGCGATCAGCAGCGGCTGGTCGGTTGCATCGAGCGCCAGACGGCATTCTTCGCCATGCGCCGCTTCCACCAGCAGCCGGTCGGCAACTACCGGGCCCGCATAGATGGCCGACAGGACGCGACCGTCGCGACTCCCGACGGAAATGACATCTCCCGCCCTACGGAGCGCGAACGCGATGCCGCTTCCGCCGTCCGCAAGCCCGCGGAGGGCGGGCACAGCCACCGCCGCCGGATCGAGCCCGAGAAACGCCGCCCATCTGGAGGCCTCGGCAAACTCCTCGCCGAGCCCGAACGGAGCGCCTGCGCCGACGGCGGCCCGTGTGAAGTAGAAGCCGATTTCGTTCAGCGACACGGTCATCGCCGTCCGGCTCACGGTCCCGCCTCCAAGGAAACGCCCCCGGGCCGGGTCGGGAACGCCCACGCCTCGCCGGTCCCGTCGGCGATGTCGTCCGGCAACGGCGCACCCTGATACATGTTCACGCGCGTCCACAGGTCGGACTTCGGATCGAAGTTGGAAACGCCGAAAAAGGCCAGCTTGAAACGCAGGATATCGACAGGCCGCCGGTCGGCCCCGATCAGGTTGTCGCGGATTTCGCCATAGGGGCATCGAACGGCCGTCTGCACCCGCCACACGATATTGCGGTATTCCGGCGACTCCGCGAGGAAGTCGGCGACCGCCCGCGATTCATCGTATTCCAGCAGGCGCGCTTTCAGCCGGCTTATGTCCCGGGCGACCGCGACCGGCATTTCGAACTCCGCGCCGGGCTCGCTGTGGCGATTGCCGACGCGCGGCTCCAGCTTTTCCTCGGAATAGTACCAGAAGCGCTCCACCGCTTCCCGCCGCGTGTAGTCCTCGGCCAGGGCCCAGCCGTAATGGGCCTCGATCAGGCGCCGGAGCTCGCCCAGCGACATGTCCGGCCTCAACCGGGAGGGCGCCGGAGCGCTCATCTCCTCGCCGAGATCGTCAACGACCGGGCCATGCCCTTCCAGCAGCAGCGACACGGTGAATTCCTGCCCCTCGAGCGAGAAATTCGCCTCCGCAAAACGGTACAGGGAATCCCAGGGGCAGCGACCGGCGAGCCCGGCCGGACACCACCGCGCCAACTCGCCGAGATCGGCCTGCAAACGCCGGATACGCGCGGTCTGCGGCTCGTCCTCCACGTTCCACTCGCCGACATGGCGCCGGGCGCGGGCCAGAAGAGCCATGAACCCGGCGGCCTCCCCGGCGCCGGTCGCCGGCAGGGCGCGCACCCGCGCCAATGCGGTCTCCCGCGCCAGGACCCAATTGTTGACGAGGACCGGATACCTGATGAGGAAAGGAGCCATTCCGAGCCCGGTGGCGTTGCCGATACCCAGATGGCGGGCATAGTCCGGGGCCAGCTTCGCGCTCCCGGCGCCGCCCCGGCACTGCGCCAGATGGTTGACCAGATCGAGGCTCATCCACCGGATGAGGTAAACGGTGAGCAACTCGGCCTGGAACGGGCCGCGCATTTCCGGCCGGGCCGCGATCTTTTCGCGGTCGGCGCAGCCGAACTTGCCGCTGCCGTAAACGGCCGTCGTGCGCATCAGGTAGCCGACGTCGGCAAGCCGGTCGGCATCGGGCTGCCTGCCGGCGGCGAGGCTTTCGACCGCATGCCCGAACAGCCGCATGCTCTTGTTCGCCCGCGCCAGCGTCAGCTCGCTGGTTCTGAAACGCCCGGCCTCCTGTCTCGGGGTATTCTCGCGCAGGCGCTCTATATCAGAGGCTTCCGGCACGCCGTCGAAGAGCGAGAAGGTCGCGTCCCAGGCTTCGGCGATGACCCGGTCGGTGCGCTCCTCCGCGCCGATCCCGTGCGTGAACGCGACCAGGGAATAGGTCCGCGCCGGGGTGTGCGCCGCATAGACGGCGGCGCCCAGCCCGTCGGAATCGAGCTCGAAGCGCAAGCGTTCCAGCCGCCACTTTTCCCTGCACATGCGGCGGACCAGCTGGCGCATGAAGCTCAGCCTCGTCTGGAAGGACGCCCCCATCCGTTGCAGCCGCATCACGCTGTCGGGCGCGCGCAGCGGCACGCCGGGCCGTTCTTCGGGCCGCCGCCTCATCCCGGATTCCCGTCCCGAGCGCACTCCTGGAAAAGCCCGGATTAAGGCAGCGTCACAAGGCCGCCGGAGGTCACATAGGTCTGGCCGGTGATGAAGCCGGCGGCGTCGCTCAGCAGGAAGCAGGTGAGTTCGGCCACATCCTCGGGCGTGCCGGTGCGCCCGGCCGGCGTTTCGCCGACGATGCGCGCGCGCATCTCGTCGCTCATGTCCTTCGTCATGTCCGTGTCGATCAGGCCCGGCGCCACGCAGTTCACCCTTATGTCGGGGCCGAAGGCCATGGCGCAGTTGCGCGTGAAACCGATCACCGCCGATTTCGAGGTGCCGTAGGCGATCAGCCGGTCGCGGCGAATGCGGGTCGGCGCGATGCCGTTGATCGAGGAGATGCACACGATGCGGCCGTCCTTCCGCGCCCGCATGGCCTCCTTCGCCCGCCAGACACAGTGGAAGGTGCCGTCCAGATTGACCGAAAGGATGCGTCGCCAGAGCTCAAGCGGTATGTCCCCGTCGTCCTGGAAGGACGCCGCGCCG
Source organism: Alphaproteobacteria bacterium (assembly GCA_022827685.1). Taxonomy (GTDB): domain Bacteria; phylum Pseudomonadota; class Alphaproteobacteria; order Bin95; family Bin95; genus Bin95. Next base: position 17,450 of record JAJEIH010000017.1, on the reverse strand, counting down.
GCATTGGTCACCAGCAGGTCCGCCGGCCCGCGCGCCGCCTCGACGGCGTCGAACATGGCGGAGGTGGCTTCCCATGAGGCGACATCGGCCTGGAAGACGCCGCCTTCCCCGCCCGCGGCCCTCATCAGGTCGAGCGTCTCGGCGGCGGCATCGGCGCTCTCCGCATAGTTGACGGCGACCCAGGCGCCCTCGCGCGCAAGCTGGACGCAGATCGCCCGGCCGATGCCGCGCGACCCGCCCGTCACCAGGGCGGTGCGCCCCTCGAACCTTCCGCCGCTCATATGCCCTGCCTCACTTCGCCGCCGCGCTGCGCCTGGCTGCCAGCGACGCGGTCAGCAGGCACAGGATCTCGAACATGATATTGGCGCCGGCAAGCGCGGTGATGCCGGCGGAATCGAAGGGCGGCGACACCTCCACAAGGTCGCCCGCAACGAAGTCGATGCCCGCCAGCCGGCGCAGCAGGACGAGCGCCTCCGCGGTGCTGAAACCGCCGATCTCCGGCGTGCCCGTGCCGGGGGCGAAGGCCGGGTCCAGGCAGTCGATATCGAAGGAAAGATAGGTCGGTCCGTCGCCTACGACCTCATGGGCGATGGCGGCGGCGCCCTTCGGGCCGATCTCATAAACCTCTTCCATCGGCACGACGCGCATGCCCGCGTCATAGCTGAACTTCCACCTGTCCGGCTGGAAGAGCGCGCCGCGAATGCCGATCTGCGCCGTCCGTTTCGGGTCCAGCAACCCTTCCTCCACCGCGCGGCTGAACGGCGCGCCGTGATGGAAGCGCGAGCCCACATCGTCGTCCGCCGTGTCGCAGTGGGCGTCGATATGGACCATGCCGACCGGCGGCCCGCCGGAGAAGAGCGCGCGCATGATCGGCAGGCTGATCGAATGGTCGCCGCCGACGGAGAGCGGCACAGCGCCCGCCTCGCGCACCTTCGCGAATCCTGCCTGGATGTCGGCATGGGCGTCCTCCAGCCGATAGACCCGCTCGGTCCAGATATCGCCGCCGTCCACGATGCTGGCGGCGTCGAAGGGCGCGGCCCCGGTCGCCTGGTTGACCTTGCGGACCATGCTCGAAAGGTCCCGGATCGCACGCGGCCCGTGCCGGGCCCCCGGCCTGTTGCTCACCCCGCCGTCGAACGGCACGCCCAGCACGGCGATGTCGGCCCCGCTCACATCCTCGGCATAGGGCAGGCGCATGAAGGTCGGCAGGCCGAGATAGCGCGGCCGGGTCTGGGGGTCGCTTGTCACGGGCCGGGTCTCCGTTCTCGGGGATGGAACGGGTATATGTAGCGGATTCCGGCAGCGAAGGGAGGGACGGGATGACCGAGAGGGAGAACGGCGCCGCGCAATCGCAGGGCGGAGCGGCGAGGCTGCCGCTTGCGGGGGTGCGCATCATCGACTTCACCCAGGTGCTTGCCGGCCCCTACTGCACGCAGCAGCTGGCGCTGCTCGGCGCCGATGTGGTCAAGGTCGAGAACCGCGCCGGCGGCGACCAGGGCCGCGGCCTCGGCCCGGCGACCGACCCGCGCCTGCTGGACCATGCCATGTCCACGCTGTTCCTCTCCGTCAATGCCGGCAAGCGGTCCCTCACGCTCGACCTCAAGCATCCCCGCGCCGGCGATGTCGTGCGCCGGCTGGCGGCGTCCGCGGATGTCCTCGTCCAGAACTTCAAGGCCGGGACGATGGACCGCATGGGCCTCGGCTACGGGGCGCTGAAGCAGGTCAATCCGCGCCTCGTCTATTGCTCCATATCCGGATACGGGCAAACGGGCCCCCGCGCGCCCGCCGCCGCTTACGACCCCTCGATCCAGGCGGCGTCGGGCATGATGGCAGTCACCGGCGCGGCCGGCGCCGACCCGCTCAAGACCGGATACTGGCTCACCGACATGGCGACCGCCACCCAAGCCTGTTTCGCCGTCTCGACCGCGCTCTACCACCGCGAGCGCACCGGCGAGGGCGACCATCTCGACCTTTCCATGCTCGACACCGCAATCGGCATCATGGCGCCGACGATCAACTTCTGGCAGGTGAACGGGCAGGAGCCCCTGCCGAACGGCAACAGGTCGCAGACAAACAACCCGACCTCCGATGCCTTCCCGACCGGCGACGGCTTCCTGATGGTGGCAGCGCCCACCCAGGGCCAGTTCGCCGCGTTCGCGCGCACGCTCGGCCTGGCGAACCTCGTGGACGACCCGCGCTTCGCCACCCTTGCGGACCGGATCGCAAATGCGGATGCGCTCCGGAAGAAGTTCATCGCGGCGCTGGCGGCGGCCGATGCCGGCACCTGGGAGGCGCGCCTCGCCGAGGCCGGCGTGCCGGCGAGCCGGGTGGCCTCCGTGCCGCAGGCCTGCGAGGACGGCCAGCTCGCCCATCGCGGCACCTTCCGCCCGGTCGCGCGCCAGGAGGCGCTCGGCGGCGGCGAGGGCATCTATGTGGACCTGGCCTTCCACGGCGCGAACACGGCGCGCGGCACCGACCGCCCGCCGCCGCTCATCGGCGAGCACACGGATGAGGTGCTGGCCGAATTCGGCTTCTCGGAAGAAGAAATTGCCGGCCTGCGCGCCGATGGCGCGGTCTGACGCGCAGCCCGGAAGGAGGCGGGACCTGCGGGGCGAGGCCCCGGAACGCCCTACCCGTCCGCGTTCAGGAGCAGCCGCGCGCAGTCCGCGGCGGCGCGCTCCGCGCGGGCGGCGAGCGCCGCCTGGTCGGCGCTGCTGATCGGGTGTTCGATCACGGCGAAGGGATAGTCCTCCGCACCGAGCACGCGCGCCATCAGCTCCGCCGCGCTCACGAAGGTCTCGGTCATGATGCCGGCTGACGGCACCCCGATGCGCTCTCCGGCAACCGCGTCATGCAAACTGCACGACGAGCAGCTGCCTCAATCGCCAATGCCGGCGACAAGCGCATCCCAGCTCTTCGCTTCCTCCAGCAGGCCCGCGTCCGCAGGCGCGCTGTAGTTCGACTTTGTGCGCAGCACGACTTCGCCGACGCCGTACTGCTCCTTCAACACCCGCTCGAAGGCACCGAAGAAGCCTTTGGTGCCTTCCTTGCCATTCGAGATCACCCCGATGGTGGCGCCCTCCAGCGCCGCAAGCCGGACCGCAGGCGCAAAGCCCTCGGCCCCTTCCTCATGCGACGGATCGAGTATCTGCATACCGGTCTCTCTCCTCGTGTCGTCCGAACCTATGGAATCTCGCAATCGACGCAGGCGCCGATCGCGACCGTGACCGCCCGGCTCTTGGGCCCGAGCCAGGGCGGGATGACCGCGCCGAAGCCGCCCGCCGGCCCGCCGGCCGCTATGACCAGCAGGTCCTCCGGGGCGGAGAGCGCGGCATATTCCGAGCCGCCGCGGTCGCGCACCACCGCGCCCTTGCCGCAATCCGCCCATTCCGAGCGCAGGATGCGGGCCTTCTCGAAGACATAGGCGCGGACATCGGCCTTGGACCAGCCGGCGGCATGGAAATGGGCGCGCAATTGCGGCGGCACGACGATGGCGTAGTTGCCCGGCCAGATGGAGTAATGGCGCATGTTGGCGCGAATCTCGGAGGCGAAGGTGTCGAGAATTTCCTCCGGAACCGTCGTCCACTCGTTCATCAACTGGCGCGGCGCGCCTGCGGCCATGACGGTCACGCAGGAGGCGCCGACGGGCATGCCGCGTTCCTCGGCGAGCGGCAGCCATTCCGAGCCGGCTTCATCCTCGGCAAGGCAATAGCTGATCTTGCCTGGATGGCCGAGAACCGAACGGTCGATGGCGCCCGGGCGGACATCCATCAGGTTGATGAGGCAGAGGCGCAGACTGCGTCCGATCGCCGTCGACGCCCGGTCGCTGGAGGCGAGCGCATTGAAGGTCGCGTCCATGCCGATATCGGCCGTAATCGGCCCGTTGACCACGACCAGCACGGCGCAGCCGCCCGTACTCGCGGTAGCGCCGTGCAGCAGGAAGGGCTCCTGCAGCATCGCCGTGAAGGCGGTGACGACGACCGGAAAATGCATCGGCAGGCAGCCCGCCATGACGGCGTTGACCGCCAGCTTCTCGGCGGTGATCGCGCAGGCGCGCACCGGCTCCACGCCCACCAGATGGTCCGGCGCGAGGCCCGCCCACTCCAGGCAGGCCTCGACGGCGTCGGCCGTCGGCGGCACCACCGGCAGGCCGTCGGTCCAGCCCCGGCTGTGGTAGAACTCCTGCGCCGCCATCATGTCGGCGACCTCGTAGCGTCTGGATGCAAGCGGCATGGCGGCCCCTGCTCATCGGTCCCGGCAACCGGTCGGCCGGCGCTCGTCATCGTGGCCCGGCCGGCGCTTCGGCGCAAGCGCGCGCGGATTGCGCCGGGCCGCCGGGGGCCTCCTTCCCGCCGGGTTTTGGCGGGCACTTTTGCGGCTCAGGCGACTCCGTCCAGCCGGTCCGCCTCCACCGCCGTTTCGGAGCGGCGCGCCGGGTCGCCCCAGCCGCCGCCGCCGCCGGACAGCACCTCGAACACGTCGCCCGGCGCCACTTCGATGCCGACCTGCTTGCTCGGGAGCACGCGCCCACCGCCGGAGCCGTGGTGGATATAGCGGTGCGGCAACCCGTCCTCGCCGCCAAGAATGCCGCGCGCGCCGTAGCGCACACCGTCGCCCGCAGTGTTGGCGACGGCCGGCTCCTCCGTCTCGACTCGCAGCTCCAGCTCGGCCCCGCAGCCGCCGCGATATTCCCCGGCACCGCCCGAGCCCCGACGGAATTCGTGGCGCGCGATATGCAGCGGGAAGCGGACCTCCGCTACCTCGACGCTGCCGAATTTCAGCCCGCCGGCAGAGTGCCACTCGCCCACCGAATGCCAGCCGTCCCCGCCGGGCGAACCGCCGCCGCCCGGCCGGGCGTAGAACATGTGCCAGATGAAGCCGCGCCCGTTGCGCGGGTCCCTGCCCTTGATGGCAATGCGCAGCCTGCGCCCCCAGCCGGCCATGGTGCGCGCCGGACAGGACTGAGCAAGCGCCGTAATCACGGCTTCGATGATCTCGTTGCCGCAATGCGAGGTGCACATGGTGACCGGAAGTCCGTCCTCGGCCCACACGATCGTGCCTTCCTTCAACTTGACCGAGAGCGGACGGAATGCGCCCTCGTTCTTCGGGATCTCCGGGTCGATCAGGTAGGCGAAGGACTGCGTCACCGCCGAGATCGTATTGGCGTGGCTGGAGTTGACGAAAGCGGAACTCTGCGGGTCGGACGCGCTCAGGTCCACCGTCACCTCTCCCGCGCGGACAGTCGCGGTGGCGCGAATGGCGATGTCATGGCGGCCGTGACCGTCATCGTCGAGAAAGGCCTCGCCGTGGAAGACGCCCTCCTTCCAGCTTGCGACCTCGGCGCGCGACCGGCGTTCGGCCCCGTCCAGAACCGCTTCGCAAGCGGCCATGACGGTGTGCGCGTCGAACGTATCGACCAGCGCCTGGAGCCGGGCTTCGCCAAGACGGACAGAGCCGATCTGCGCCGCCAGGTCGCCCTTGAAGTCGCGCGGGTGGCGCACATTCAGCGCCATCATCTCCAGAAGGTCCTCGCGCGGGCGGCCCCGCTCCCATAGCCTGAGCGGCGGGATACGCAGCCCCTCATGGAAAATCTCGGTAGCGGAGGGGTTGTAGGCGCCGTGGGTCGCGCCTCCGATATCGCTGTGATGGGCGCGGTTGATCGTCCAGAAGGCCAACCGCCCGTCGATGAACACAGGCGCGAACACCGTCACATCCGGCAGGTGGCTGCCGCCGCCCGCATAGGGATCGTTGACGACGAACAGGTCGCCTTCATGCACATCCTCGCCGAAGCGGGCCGAAACCGCCTTCGCCGCCCAAGGCATCGCGCCCACATGGACCGGGATATGCTCCGCCTGCGCAACCAGCCGGCAGTCGCGATCGCAGATGGCGGCGGAGAAGTCGCGCGACGAGTTGAGAATCTGCGAATAGGCGGTGCGCAGCATCGCCTCGCCCATCTCCTCGACGATGGCCGTCAGCCGGTGGCTGACCACGGAGACGGTGATCGGGTCGAGATTGCGCGTCATCGCCGGACTCCCTGGAAGACGATTGCGTAGCCTAACACCGTTTCGACAGCGGCATGGGCGGGCCCGCAGCCGTCAGGTCCTCTCGTTCTGCGGTCCCGGAAGCGTCCGGAGACCGTTCACCGGACCGGGCGACTTCATCGTCAGACTGACAAGCGCCGCACGTTTCGCCACGCCTTCGCAAAGGAAGAACCATTGGCGCCGCTCCGCCGCATGGTCGAGATTGATGACGACGATCTTCATGGCCCGTCCCTGCGAATTCGACCCGCGAAAGGCCGGACCTTCCCGTTCTTCGCTGCGGGGCGGGCGCGACCCTTCGTCTCAGGCAACAACCGAAAGGCCCGCCGGGGCCATGCCGTCTAGTAGACCGGATGCGCCGCCATGGCCAGCGATGCCTGGATTTCCCAAACCGACTTCGCGACCGCCTGGCCAATGAGGTCCATCTTGCGCACCTGGTCGATACGGCCGCGGGCGCGCTCCAATTCGCGCGGCGACAGCAATTCATTGAAAATGCCGCAGGCGTCGCACAGGCAAATGATGACGATATCGCGCGGGTCGGGAATTTCGTCCGACAGCAGCACGCCCATGATCCGGAGCTTGACTTCCCGCTCCGCACGCCCGTCCACCGTCGGGTAACGCCGTGACCGGAAAACCCAAAGGAACCGGTCCTCCTCCCGGTTCAGGATGCCGTTCTCCACGAGCCGGGCAAGCGCGGCCTCGCGGATTTCGTCGGCATAGGAGGCCGTGTTTTCGACCCAGTAGCGGGCGCCATGCACTTCCCCGGAAGCAACAACGCGCTCCAGCGTGGGATCGAGCAGCGGGTCGCCCGTCGGCTTCCCGTCCACAAGGATGAGCGATTCCAGGTCGGTGTCGATCCGGTCGTCCAAGGCCAAGTCCATCAATACCGCCCCCGCCAGGGCGCACTGCATCGACCATTCCGGAATCGGCAGGAAGCTGCCGTCCTGATCGTCGAGCAGCAACAACATGATTTCTTCGGCAAAACGAAGCATTGCGCTCAGCCCATAGCTGCCAGAGCCGCAGCCCTGTCGCTATGCACCGTGAAAATAGTGAGGAAGCCGCTGATCTCGAAAACCTCATGGATGCTCGGGCTGAGCGCGCAGAGCGCGATCGTGCCGCCGGACTGCTGGAGCCGCTTCGCCCCCATCAGCAGCACGCGCAAGCCGGCCGAACTGATGTAGTCCAGCTGGTCGAAATCGATGAGCAGGGCGTTCTCGCCCTTCTCCAATGCGGCCAACACCCGTTCTTCGAAGCTGCGCGCATTCGCGCTGTCGAGCCGGCCCTTGGGCTCGAGCACAAAAACGGCGTCTTCCTTGCTCTCTCCGATGTCCATGAATCGTCCCTGCCTGTCGGTCCAGATTAGCCTGGGGCCAGCACCATAGCCAATTTCCCGGCCTGTCGCCATGATTTCACGCAGAACCGACGATTCGCAACCGTCAGGCTCCGAAGGCCGAGAGAAGCGCCCGAAGGAACCGGTGGCGGAGGCCGCGGGAGGCGGCGGGCATGGAATGGGAAACGATACGCCTTGAAGAAGACGCACGGGGCGTCGCAACACTCACTTTCGCGCGGCCCGACCGGTATAATGCGCTCACCGCAGAGACGATGCGGGAAATCCATCTCGCGCTCGATACGCTGCACGGCAGAGCGAATCTGCGCCTGCTGGTTCTGGCGGCGGAAGGCCGTCATTTCACTGCGGGCGGCGACATAAACATGTTCCGGCATATGGGAGACGCGCCTGCTGAACAGCGGCTTCAGGCGGCGCTGCGCGGCTCGATGCTGAGCCACCGGATCGCCTGCCTGCCCTGCCCGGTCGTTGCGCGGGTGCAGGGCGGCGCATTCGGCGGCGGCATAACCCTGATTGCGGCGAGCGATGTTGCGATCGCCGGGGCCGGGGCGCGCTTCGCGTTCACGGAGCTTCGTCGGGGTGTGGTGCCGACCGCCGCGCTCAAGGCGCTGCTGGCGCGCATCGGCACGGCAGCCTACAAGCGTTACCTGTTCACCGGGGAGACCTTCGACGCGGCCGAGGCCCAGCGCATCGGCCTCATCGACCGCGCCGTGCCTGACGAGGACCTCGACGGGGCATTGGATGCAGCCGTCGCCGGCTGCCTTGGCGCAGCGCCCGGCGCGGCCGCAGCCGTCAAGCGCGCGCTCGACCTCTACGACCGCAGCGGCCCCGATGCGCTGGGTATCGACGGCCTCTACGCCTTCGCCGAAAGCTGGGCCAGCGAGGAAGGCCGCGAGGGCGCCGCCTCTTTCCTGGAAAAACGCCCGCCGGCCTGGGAACTCTGACCGGAAGCGATCGGGCGGGCTCATGCAAGCCGGCGCGCCGCCGCCTCTATCAGCTCCAGCTCGGGAGAGCTGTATTCCAGACCGAACACCGTGGCAAAGGGAACGAGGTTCGCGCGTCCGCGCCGCCGGCCGATTTTGGCCAGAATACCGAACGCTATCCGTTCTGCGTCGATCTCCAGCCGCTTTACGGAGCCGCGCCAGCCTTCCTGCGCATCCTCATCCAGCCCGGCAACGGTATGGCGGAGATGGCGCCGCAATGCCCGCAGCGGCCGCACGGCCCGCGCCCGCCAGGGGCCGACAGCCCGGTCGCCGGCCCTGAGCGCCGCCGCGTCCGCGCCGTCGCCCAGCCACGCGGCCCAGAGCAGCAGCGGCACATCGACACCAAACCTGTCCTGCAGGGCGAGGCAGGCATCGCTGACCCCGGGCTCGGCATACAGCCGCACGGCGAAATCCCAGAGCGCGCCGGCGGCGTTCGTCTCGCGAGCTTCCCTCTCCATCGCTGCCGATTGAAGCTTGGCCGGCGCCGGTTGACAATGGCGCAGGCTCCGCGATGAGGAACGCCCCGCCATGACCGACAAGCCTATCGTCAGGCCCTATGGAAGCTGGGTCTCGAACCTCTCGGCGCAGAGGATTGCGGAAGCGGGAGTCGGTCTGTCATTCGTCCGCGCGGACGGCGAAAGCCTCTACTGGCTGGAAGGCCGACCGCGGGAGCGGGGCCGCAGCGTGCTCATGCGCTACAGGAACGGGAAAATCCGGGAAGTCCTGCCCCCGCATTTCGATGTGCGGTCGCGGGTGCATGAATATGGCGGCGGCGCCTACGCCGCACTTGGCGGCCTCGTCGTCTTTTCACATTTTCCGGACGGGACCGTCTGGCTTGTCGGGGACGACGGCGAACCGAGGCGGATAACGCCCGATGCGCCCTTGCGCTACGCCGATTTCGCATTCGCCCCCGATGGCATCTATGCCGTGCGCGAGGACCATCGCGGGGCTGGCGAACCGGTCAACAGCGTGGTTCTCCTGAACCCTGCCCGAATCGGTGACGGCGAACCTGTTTGCACGGGACGGGACTTCTACGCCGCACCCAGGCCAAGCCCTGACGGGCGCCTCGCCTGCATCGCCTGGGACCACCCGGACATGCCGTGGGACGCGACCGAATTGCTGCTCGACGGCGAGCCCGTCGCGGGCGGGCCGGGCAAATCGGTATTGCAGCCGTCATGGTCGGCGGACGGGCGGCTGCACTACATTTCCGACCGCTCGGGCTGGTGGAACCTATACGTCCATGACAACGGGGGCGGCAAGGCGTTGAAGCCGATGGCGGCGGAGTTCGCCGGGCCGCTCTGGGGCCTCGGCGCTCAAAGCTACCGCTGCCTCGACGACGGGGACGTGATCGTCCGATACGAATCGGATGGCAGCGTCTTCGTCGAACGGCTCCGGGGGGGCGCGTTCGAAACCGGATTTTCGCGGCCGTCCTGTCCCGTGCCCTTCGATGGCGGCTGGGCGGTGCTGGGCGTCGACATCGACCGACCGGCCCGGCTCGACCTGCTGCGCGAAGACGGAAGACGCGAGACCCTGGCCCGTTCCGCCCCGGACGATCCCGACCCGGCTTTCGTCTCGCGCGGCGAGGCGGTCTCTTTTCCGACAAGCGGCGGAAGGACTGCGCATGCGTGGTTCTATGCGCCGAAGAATCCCGGTTTCGCCGCACCCGAGGGAGAGCGCCCGCCGCTGATCGTGCGGTCGCATGGAGGCCCGACCGGCGCCTCGGACAACGGCTATTCGCCCGCCATCCAGTATTGGACGACACGCGGTTTTGCGGTCGTGGACGTCAATTATGGCGGCAGCACCGGTTACGGGCGCGCCTTTCGCCGGCAACTGGATGGCCAGTGGGGCGTGGTCGATGTGGACGATTGCTGCGCGGCGGCAACATGGCTGGCCGATATCGGAAAAGTGGACGCAAACCGGCTTGTCGTGCGGGGCGGCAGCGCCGGCGGATATACGACTCTCGCCGCGCTGGCATTCCGCGATGTTTTCAAGGCCGGAGCGAGCCTTTACGGCATCGGGGACCTCAAGGCTCTTGCGCGGGATACGCACAAATTCGAGAGCCGTTATCTCGACCGGTTGATCGGCCCGCTACCGGAGGCGGAGGCAATTTACGATGCCCGCTCTCCATTGCTTCATGCCGACGGTATTTCCTGCCCCGTCATCTTCCTGCAAGGCACGGAGGACAAGGTCGTGCCGCCCGGACAGACAGAAGCCATGGCTGCCGCCCTCCAGGCGAGGAGAATTCCCGCCGCGCTGCTGTTGTTCGAAGGCGAAGGCCACGGATTCAGAAGGGCCGAGAATATCGTCGCCGCCCTGGAATCCGAACTTTCCTTCTTCGCGCGGATACTCGGTTTTGAAGCGCCGGGCGTTCCGGAAGTCGCACTACTTGAGGACGGAGGAGACCGGCGCGACAATTTAGCCTGAGACACGAATTGCACAAGGCGTTACATTCTCGAGTGACATTTGCTATATTGTTTTAGCGTGCGCTGGTCATGGATTGACGGAGGCTCCGACATGATTGATGAAACTGCCCTGACAAAGGGCCAACTTCGCAAGCTCAATGCGCTTCGCAAGTCGTTGGGCCCTTCCATAGCCGACGAGGCTTTTGCCAAATGGCTCGGTCAGGCTGCGGACACGCCGGATACGGATCAGAATGCCGAAGTCATCGCCGATGCGTTATGGGCCTTGATTCAGGAAGGCAAGCTTACGATTCGGCGTGGCGGATATCTTGTCCGGCGCGGGCGCAAGCGGGTGATCGTCGAAGCCCGCGACGACTGACCGTCTCCGGCAGACGGGTTCGCCATTTCCCTGCGCTCGCTTGTACCGAACGCAGGATGTTGGTCTTGTCGCCCCGGTCACAAAGGGCCTGACCGCTCGTCGTTACCGGCTATCGATCGGCCTCTCGCACAATTTATGCACCGCTCAGGCGATAATTGCCGCCTCGACGCCCGTCAGGTAATTCGTCCGGCGTTTACCGCGTCGAGGTTCAACCGGACCTTGTCGGCGGCCCGTTGCCGGGCCGGTTTTGAGGCATAGCATCCGCCTCTCGAGAATGACGCGGGGCGGACGAGTGGCACATAAACCGCCTTCCGGTCGAGGCCGGATGGAGAAGTCGTCCGGCCGTCCTGTCGCCTGTGGCGGGAACAGCGCAATATGCCTAAAAATACGCATCAACACGAAACCGGAAGCATAGCCGGTCATTTTGCAACGCGCCGTTGATGAACCCGGCATCGAGTCTTTTTTCTGTCATATTTCAAACTGCCTATAATCCCGCCTGGGCTGAATTCTCTTTCCCTGCAACCGCCGCCGGTTGCGAGTCGGATGCTCGACCGGGAGAAGCCGCCATGCGGAATACCGCCCTTCAACTCGACAGCCGATCGGACGCGCTGTTACTCTCCGGCCCGGCATAAAGGACTGCCGGGGAAGGAACGCCAATGTTGACGATTTACAGGGTCGGCGACCGGGCGACGAAGAAGGCGCCCGCCGACCGGTTCACGGGTGATGTCTATCAGGACGAAGTGCTTGTGGGCGCAGCTCCCTCGCGGATGCGGGCAACGAACGTAACCTTCAATCCCGGCGCGCGGACAGCGTGGCACCGTCATCCGGTCGGCCAGACGCTCTGGGCCGTCTCCGGGATCGGGCGCGTGCAAATCGAAGGCGGGCCGGTCGAGGAGCTGAGGCCCGGCGATACCGCCGTCATCCCGCCGGACGCGCGCCACTGGCACGGCGCCGCGCCCGACAGCATCTTCACGCATCTCGCCATGTCCGAGACCGCCGACGACGGCGGCGGGACCGAGTGGTTCGAAAAGGTCAGCGATGGCGACTATTCCGGCTAGGCCGGCACGATGACCCTGAGTGTCGCCATGCACCCCGCCGCCCGGGACCGCGTTGCGGACCGGATGGCCGCGCTCGACCTGCCCCTGCGGATCCTGCCGCTGCTGGACGACGGGCGCTGCATGGCCGACGGAGAGCCGATGCCGCTGGCCGAGGCGCCGGCCAGGGCGGTATGGCTGACCTCCGACATGATTGGCGGGGCCTTCGCCGACTGCCTCGAGGCCATCGCCGCGTCCCGCACAGTCGAATGGGTGCAGACATTCAATGCCGGCCTCGACCATCCGGGCTACCGCGCCATTGCGGCGAAGGGCGTCCGCATCGGAGCATCGAGCGCCCAGGCGGCCGCCATCTCCGAATATGTGTTCGCCCATGTGCTGGACATCTTCCAGGGGCTGGCGGAACGGCGCGCGGCGCAGGCGGCCGGCGAATGGAAGCTGCTCCCGTTCCGCGAGGTCGGGGGCACCGTCTGGCTCATTGTCGGATACGGCAATATCGGCCGCGAGATCGGCAAGCGCGCCGGCGCGTTCGGCGCCCGGGTCACAGGCGTGCGGCGCCGCGCGGCACCGGCGCCCTTCGCCGATGAAATCTGCGCGATGGACAGGCTTGAGGACCGGCTGGGAGAGGCCGACGTGGTGGTGCTGTGCTGCCCGCATTCCTCCGAGACCGACCGGCTCGTCGATGCCGGGTTCCTGGCGGCCATGAAGCCCGGGGCGGTGCTGGTGAATGTCGCCCGCGGCGGCGTGGTGGACGATGACGCGCTGCTGGCAGCGCTCGACAGCGGCCGGGTCGGGACCGCCGTGCTGGACGTGTTCGAACCGGAGCCCCTGCCGCGCAGCAGCCCGTACTGGGCGCATCCGTCCGTCCGGCTGACGGGGCATTGTTCCTTTGCCGGCAATGGCACGCGCGGGCGCGCCGACGACCTCTTCATCGCCAATCTTCCGCGCTATGCTGCCGGCGAGGCGCTGGTGAACGAGGTCGATCTCGAGCTCTATCTCGAGACGCTGCCCCGGGAACACCGGCCCTGACGGGAGGCCCGCAGGCATGACTGAAATCCGGCCCCTTTCCGCACATACCGGCGTGGAGATCACCGGCGTCGATATCACGCGGCTCGATGAAGACGGCTTCCGGCCGATCTACGCCGCATGGCTCGACTACGGCGTCGCGGTCGTGCGCGACCAGGCGCTCGAAATCGAGGACTTCATCGCCTACAGCCGCCGGTTCGGGCATGTCGTGCCGCATCCCTCCCGTTCGACCCGCCATCCGGACCATCCCGAGGTGACCGTGCTCGGAGTCGGCAAGTTCGACGCCGACGGCCGGCTGAACGAGGAAATCTACCGGCGCGGCGCCGCTTCCTGGCACACTGACGGGGCCTATGACGAGGTGCCCTTCAAGGCGACGCAGCTCTACGCGCTCGCCGTGCCGAGCCGCGGTGGCGACACCCATTTCTCCTCCATGTACCGCGCCTGGGACGCCCTTCCCGAGCGGCTGAAGTCGGAGATTGCAGGCCGGAGGGGCGCCTTCACCTATGGCGGCGGCAAGCGGGGCTCGGACGCCCTGCTGAACCCGGAGGACCGCGGCCATCCCGCAGTGTTCCACCCGCTGGTCCGCACGCATTCGGAGACGGGGCGCAAGTCGCTCTATTTCGACCCCGGCAAGATCGTCTATGTCGAAGGCCTGGCGCCTGCGGAGAGCGACGCGCTCATCGACGAGCTGGAAGAGCGCATGGTGGTCGCGGATGCGCGCTACGACCACAGCTGGCGGGTCGGCGATGTCGTCATCTGGGACAATCGCTGCATGGTCCACAGGGCCGCCGGCGACTACCCTCCGGAAGAGGACCGCATCCACTGGCGCACCTCGATCAAGGAGAGGGACACGGGCGCGCGCGTCGCAGGCGACTGAAACGGAACCGGGAGGCAGCAGTCATGGCCATCGAAATCAGGCCCGCCTCGCCCGCCACGGGCGCGGAGATTGCCGGAGCCGATATCGGCGCGGGCCTGGACGACGACGAGTTCGCGGTCGTTCGCGAGGCGCTCGACAGGCACGGCGTGATCGTGCTGCGCAACCAGACGCTGACGCCTGAAAGCCAGGTCGCCTTCACCCGGCGCTTCGGCGAGCCGGAGTTCAATTTCAACGCCGCCCGCTTCGGCATCGACGGCAGCCCCGAGATCTACCTCATCTCCAACATCGTCGAGTATGGCGCGCCCATCGGCACGCGGCGCGCGGGCGAGACCTGGCATACCGACATGAGCTACGCCGAGCGCCCGGCGGGCGCCACCATGCTCTATGCGGTCGAGGTGCCGGTCCTGCACGGCCTCGCGCTGGGCGACACCTGCTTCGCCAATGCCGCCGCCGCCTGGGATGCGCTGCCCCCGGCGATGCAGGAGGAAATCGACGGCCTGCAGGGCATCTTCGACTTCCGGGGGCGCAAGCGCTCCTCGCCCGTGAGCGCCGAGGACATCGCCCAGTATCCGCCGGTCGAGCATCCCATCGTGCGCACTCATCCGCGCACCGGGCGCAAGAGCCTCTACATCGCGCGCGACGACTGCACCGGGATCGTCGGCAGGGACGAGGAGACCTCGCGGGGGCTGATCGAGGCGCTGGCCGACCATATCGTGCGCACGGAGTTCATCTACCAGCACCGCTGGCAGGTGGGCGATGTCGTGGTCTGGGACAACTGCACGGTGCAGCACCGCGCCATCCAGGACTACGACCTGCCGCAGCGCCGGCTGCTCTGGCGCACGACCATCAAGGGCGACATCCCCGTCTGACCGTCAGGCGGCTCTGTCGTTCAGCCTGCCGGGGGCGACCAGCCGTAAACGCGCTCGAGCGTCCCGCCCATCAGTTCCGCGCGCTCGCTTTCCGTCAGCCTGTCCGTCCGGCGGAACGGCTCGACGCCCTGCTCGTAGGTGATGAGGTTGACGGCGCGGGTCCAGTCCGTGCCCCACAGGCAACGGTCGATGCCGAACGCCTCGAAGATGCGCGAGAGCGGGTCCCAGATATCGTCGAAGGGATAGGGCGAGCGCGAGAGCGTGCAGGCGCCGGTGATCTTGACGACGACGTTCCCGCATTCCGCCAGCGCCAGCAGGGCCGGCAGGTCGGCGAAGGGCTCCGGCGGCGCGGGCGGCTCGAAGGGCTGCTTCAGGCCCAGATGGTCGATGACGAGCCGCGTGTCCGGATGCGCCCTGGCGAGCGCCAGCGCCTGGTCCAGAATCCCCCAGCAGAGCAGGTTGACCGGCAGGCCGGCGCCGGCGGCGGCGCGCAGCACGCGCGAGACGCCTGCATGGTCCGGGTCCCTCGAAACCCCGTAGGCCATCATGATCCTGACCGCGACCGCGCCCTCGACCTCCGCCCAGTCCGCAACCGTCTCGGCAACAGCAGGGTCCTCGGGATCGACCGGCTTGACGAGGCAGAAGCGGCCCGGATGCCCGGCGTGAACCTGGAGCGCATAGCTCGCGTCGTAGCGGTACATGCTGTAGGGCGAGACCAGCACCGCCCCGTCCACGCCGACCGCGTCCATCGCGGCCACCATGTCGCTGCCCGTGACCTCGGGCGGACCTGCAAGCGTCCCCACCCAGGGCCGGCCGGGATGGTCGCGTTCATAGGCATGCACCTGCGCGTCGATGATCGCCATGGGTGCGCGTCTCCTCTTGCTGCTGTCGGCCGGAGCGGCGGCTTCAGGCCGCCATTTCCAGGATTTCCATGACCTGCGCCGGGCCGTCTATGGGGCGCGGGTTGCGCGGCACCCAGGGGGTGCCCATCGCCTGCTCCGCGATCCTCTGGAAATGCTCGCGCCCGACGCCGGCCGCGGAGAGGCTGCGCGGCATGCCGAGGCCGGCGATGAAGCGGTCCAGCAGGTCGCCCGCATCCGCCTTGGGCTCGCCCATCGCCGCGGCCACCAGCTTCTGGCGCTCGGCATTGGCTGCCCGGTTCCAGCGCATCACGAAGGGCAGCATGATGCAGGAGGTGTGGCCGTGCGGCGTGTCGAACACCGCGCCCAGCACATAGCCGATGCCGTGGCTGGCGCCCATCGGCACGCCCGCCGCGAGCGGGGCCATCGAGAGCCACGAACCCACCTGGCAGTCGAGGCGCGCCTCGATGTCGGCCGCATCCGCCTTGACCCGCGCGAGCCCTTCGGTCAGCAGCGCCAGCCCGCGGAGCGCCTGCGCATCGCCATAGGCATGCGCCTCGGCGGAGCACACGCCCTCGACGCAATGGTCCACCGCGCGCACGCCGGTGGAGAGGAAGAGCCATTCCGGCGTGTGGACCGTCGGCGCCGGGTCGAGGATGACCGCGCTCGGGATGGCGTCCGGATGGCGGAACAGCTCCTTCAGCTTCACGCGCTCGTCGGTGACGCCCGCAATGGCGCTGAACTCGCCGGCCGAAAGCGTGGTCGGAATCGAGACCTGCGGAATCGCGGGCCCGGCCGCCGGGTCGCGCAGCGCATCCATCTCCTCCGGCGTGCGGATGTCGTTGGCGAGGCACATCCGCACCGCCTTCGCGCCGTCGGTCAGCGAGCCGCCGCCGAAGGTGACGATGAGGTCGGCATCGACGGCGCGGGCGGCCTCCGTCGCCGCCATCACGTCGCGGCGGGGCGTGTGGGGCGCCATGCGGTCGAAATGGCCGGCGACCTTGTTGCCGAGCGCGCGCCGCAGCTTTTCGATCTCGCCGGTCTCGCGGTTCAGCGTGCCGCTCACCATGAGGAAGATGCGCTCCGCGCCCAGCCGCTCCGCCTCCTCGGCCACCGCCTGCTCCAGCGGCACGCCGAAGCTGACCGCCTCCATCCGTCCGAACGCCACCCGACCCGGTTTCATTGCCCGTTCTCCCCGGCTTCCGCACCGGCTCACCGTCCGGCCCGGATCG
Source organism: Alphaproteobacteria bacterium (assembly GCA_022827685.1). Lineage (GTDB taxonomy): Bacteria > Pseudomonadota > Alphaproteobacteria > Bin95 > Bin95 > Bin95. The sequence goes on along the minus strand of JAJEIH010000017.1, from coordinate 390 downwards.
AGCATATGGCGGCCGGTTCCGCCGTCAATCATGCGCCCGTCCCCAAGAGGCTCCGTCCTTCTTGCGCCCGCACGCCTGGCAAAGCTGCTCGGACCGCCTGTCCGAACCCGGGACCCCGCTCCACCGATATGTCATGGAATGTCATGTTCCGTCATGCAGTGTCATGATCCGCATGTGTGCGGCGCATATCCTGTGATCGTTTCGGGCATGGAGTTGTCGCTCCGGGCCGGTGCCCCCGGTATTCCGTTTCGTTTCTTCGGCTTTGCGTCTTCGGCATAAGTCTCTCCTTTCGAGCCCTCTTCGTTCCGTTCTCCCCGCCGCCCGGCTGCCGGCGCGGCGGGACCCTGATTCGCGCGTAATGCGCGCGCGCCTGTGCCGGCGCGGGCGCGC
>JAJEIH010000165.1 GCA_022827685.1 Alphaproteobacteria bacterium | reverse complement strand
AACCGCGTCGAGCCCTATGCCTGGCTCAAGGCAACCCTTGAAGCCATTGCTGCTGGCCATCCCAACAGCCGCATCGACGAACTCCTACCCTTCAGGCCCCCGTCAAGCTGAAAATCGGGTGCCGCCCAAGCAACGCTTACTGACCGGATGCATGATCTTAAGTCTTGTTATGTTCAATAATTTGGAATTATATCCATAATCAGCTTGAATTCAGCCGGTCGGCGACTACATTGGGACAGGAGGAAGGAGGCGGAATTCGCGCAGACGCCTCGTCTTCTGCGCCGGCGCCGGCGCGAAAAAGCCCCTGTGAGGCTGACGGGAGACGTGCGCCCTGCGTTCGGGCTTCGCGCGCGCAGGCGCAATCAGGCGCGCGAACCGCGCCGCCGCGAAACGCGCGCCCGCGCCGGCACGGGCGCGCGCAGGATACGCGCGAATTGGGGTCCCGCTGCGGCCGGGCCGACGGAAATGGAAGGGACCGGGAATGAAAGGACGGACCTGTGCAGAAGACGCGAAGTCGAAGAACCCGGCGGCATACCCGGAGCCCTGCCCGAACAGGCGGCTTCATGCCCGAAAGGACCGCAGGATATGCGCCGTCCGCATGCGGATCATGACATCGCATGACAGAACATGACGTTTGATGACATGCCGATGGAGGGGGCCCTGCAATTGTGCCGCACTGCCTCTGCGGGAACCTTGTCAACGTCCGCGGGAGGACGGTCCAGAAGGCCTGTAGGCCGGGTTCTGTACCGCCCGTTTCCGGGCGGCGACGACCATTCGTCTGGGACGTCCGTTGCCGGACGCCTCGTGCGACCAACCCGAGCGGCGACGCGGAGGACGCCGGCCGGGACGGTGCGCCCCGGCCTGCCGCTCCTATTCGGTCTTGCTCCCGGTGGGGTTTACCCTGCCGGCTCCGTTGCCGAAGCCGCGGGGCGCTCTTACCGCCCCGTTTCACCCTTGCCGGCCGGCGGGCGAACCCGAAGGGCCGGCGGTTTGTTTTCTGTGGCACTTTCCCTGGGGTCGCCCCCGCCGGGCGTTACCCGGCACCGTTCCTCCGTGGAGCCCGGACCTTCCTCACCGGGCAGGGCGCCCGGCGCGGCCGTCCGGCCTTCTGGACCGAACCTCCATTCAGACCTTTTCGAGCTCTTCGCGCAAGAGGGCGAGTTCGAGCCACTCCTCCTCGAGGGCTGCAATTTCGGCTCGCGCACCGCTCAACAGCTCCGCCGCATGCGCGAACCGTCCGGGGTCGCGCTCGTAGAAGCCGGGGTCGGCAAGCATGCGCTCTAGCGTCCCGGCCCGCTCCTGCGCGCGCTCGATTTCGCCCGGAAGTTCGTCCCAGCGCCGCTGCTGGCGGAAGCCGAGCTTGGAGGCCGGCGCGCGCGGGCGGACGGGCGCCGCCTTCGGCCGCGGTTTCGGGTCCGGCCGCGATTGAGCGGCCGGCCTGTTCCGGCGGTAGTCGCTGTAGCCGCCGGCGAATTCGCGCGCCGAGCCGTCGCCCTCCAGCGCGATGACGCTCGCGACGGTCTTGTCGAGGAAGTCACGGTCGTGACTCACCAGGATCAGCGTGCCCTCGAATTCGCCCAGCACGTCCGCCAGCAGGTCCAGCGTGTCCATGTCGAGGTCGTTGGTCGGCTCGTCCAGCACCAGCAGGTCGCATTTCCGCGCCAGCGTGCGGGCGAGCAGCAGGCGGTTGCGCTCGCCGCCGGAGAGCGAGCCGACCGGGCTCTCGACCTGGTCGAAATCGAACAGGAAGTCCTTCAGATAGCCGACCACATGGCGGGGCCGGCCGCGCACGAAGACCGTGTCGCCGCCTTCCGGGCAGAGCGTGCGCCTGAGCGTGGCATCGAGGTCGAGCGACGCGCGGCGCTGGTCGAAATAGGCGGATTGCAGCGTGGCCGACCGGCGGACCTTGCCGGAATCGGGCTTGAGCTCGCCGATCAGCATGCGCAGCAAGGTCGTCTTGCCGGCTCCGTTCGGCCCCAATATGCCGATCCGGTCGCCGCGCAGTATGCGGGTGCTGAAACCCTCGACGATCGCGCGGCCGCCATATTGCTTGGAGATGTTGCCGGCCTCGATCGCCATGCGGCTCCTGATCTCGCTTTCCTCAAGCACGATGCGGGCGCGCTGCGGGGCTCCGAGCATGGCGGCGCGGCGCTCGCGCATGTCCATCAGCGCGGCGAGGCGGCCCTGGTTGCGCCGCCGGCGGGCGGTGATGCCGCGATGCAGCCAGCGCGTCTCCTCGGCGATCCGCCGGTCGAGCTTCTCCTGCCGGCGGAGTTCCTCCGCAATCACCGCTTCCGACCATTCCTCGAAGGCGGCGAAGCCGCGCGCGGTCTGGCGCAGCCGGCCCCGCTCCAGCCAGAGGATGCGGTCGGTGACGTCCGCAAGGAAGCGCCGGTCGTGGCTGACGGTGACGACCGCGCCTTCATAGCCGCGAATGAGGCGTTCCAGCCACTCGATGGCGGGCAGGTCGAGATGGTTCGTCGGTTCGTCAAGCAGCAGGATGTCGGGCGCCACGGCCAGCACGCGCGCCAGCTCCGCCCGCCGGCTCTCGCCGCCGGAGAGCGTCGCCATGCGCCGGTCGGGGTCGAGTTCCAGCCGGTCGAGCATCGCCGCGACCGCATGGTCGGGGGCGGGCGGACCGTCATCCGGGGCACGGCGCGCATAGTCGCCGACGCACAGCCCGGCATCGACCGGCGGGTCCTGGTGCAGATAGGCGATGCGAATGCCGGGCTGGGCGTAGCGTTCGCCGAGGTCGAGCTCCAGTTCGCCGGCGATCACCTTCATCAGGGTGGACTTGCCGCATCCGTTGCGGCCGATCAGGCAGGCACGGTCGCCGCGCGCAATGCCGAAGCCGACCTCGGAAAACAGGCTTGCGCCGCCGAAACCGATTTCGGCTTCGCGCAGGGTGAAGATCGGCGGGCCGGCCACCGGCGGCCGTCAGGCGCCCAGCTTCGCGGCGAGCCGCACGGTTTCCCGCACGACGCGCCGGACCGCGTCGCCGTGGGGCTCCTCGGCAAGGCCGCCTTCGTCGTCGAAGGCGTCGCCTGCCCGCGCGATGGCATGCTGCGCCGGCGCGACGATGACGCCGATACCGGAGAGGATCTGCCGGACATGCACGAGGCCGCGCAAGCCGCCCAGCGCCCCCGGCGAAGCCGCCATGAGGCCCGCGACCTTGCCCGCGTACCAGACCAGCGGCGTCTGCCCGGCCACGGGTCGGGACACCCAGTCGATGGCGTTCTTGAGGAGCGGCGAAATCGACCCGTTATATTCCGGCGAGGCGATCAGGAAGCCGTCATGGGCGAGGAACAGCTCCTTCAGCCGGGCCGCGCCGGCCGGCAGGCCCTCCCCCGCCTCAAGGTCGCCATTGTAGAGCGGCAGGTCGAATTCCGCGAGATCGAGAAGCAGCGCCTCCGCTCCGGCCGCCTCGGCCTCGCGCGCGGCGAAACGGGCCAGCCGGGCATTGAACGAGTCCCGGCGCACGGAACCCGCAAATGCCAGCAGTCTCGGGGTCACAGGCGGACGATCTTTCCCGGATTCATGATGTTCTTCGGGTCGAGCGCGCGCTTGACGACCCGCATCACCGGCAGCGCCGAGGGGTGCTCGTCCTCCAGGAAATGCATCTTGCCGTATCCGATGCCGTGCTCGCCGGTGCAGGTGCCGCCCATGGCGAGCGCCCGGCGCACCAGGCGGTCGTTCAGTTCGGTCGCGATCCGGACCTCTTCGGCGTCGTCCGTGTCGATGACGAAGATGACGTGGAAATTGCCGTCGCCGACATGCCCGACGATGGGCGTCGGGAAGGGCGCGGAGGCAAGGTCGGCGCGGGTCTCGGCGATGCACTCGGCAAGCCGCGAGATCGGCACGCAGACATCGGTCGGCCAGCCCTCCGAACCCGGGCGCAGCGCGATGGCGGCGAAGAAGGCGTCGTGGCGCGCCTGCCAGAGCCGGTTGCGCTCCTCGGTGGTGGTGGACCAGGCGAAGTCCGAGCCGCCGAATTCCTGCGCGATGGCGCCCGTCGCTTCCGCCTGCTCGGCAACGCCGGCCGGTGTGCCGTGGAATTCGAAGAAGATGTGCGGGGAGGCGGCATATTCCAGCCCGGAATACCGGTTGCAGGCGTCCATCTGCACCTCGTCCAGCAACTCGATCCGGGCGACGGGAATCCCGGACTGGATCGTCAGGATGACGGCGTCCACGGCGGCGTCCACGGACGGGAAGGCGCAGACGGCGGATGCAATGCTCTCCGGGATGCCGTAGAGCCGCAGATGGATGCCCGTGACGATGCCGAGCGTGCCTTCGGAGCCGATATAAAGGCGGGTGAGGTCATAGCCTGCGGAAGACTTTCGCGCCCGCGTGCCGGTCCGGATCAGGCGCCCGTCCGGCAGCACGACCTCGAGGCTGAGCACGTTCTCGCGCATGGTGCCGTAGCGCACGGCATTGGTGCCGGAGGCTCCGGTCGCCACCATGCCTCCGAGCGAGGCGTCCGCGCCGGGGTCGATCGGGAAGAACAGCCCCGTGGCGCGCAGTTCCTCGTTGAGCCGCTTGCGCGTGACGCCGGGCTCGACGAAGCAGGTCATGTCTTCATCATGGATTTCGCGGATGCGGTCGAGGCCGGTCAGGTCGATGGTGACGCCGCCGTCGAGCGCGCCGATATGGCCCTCCAGCGAGGTGCCGGCGCCGAAGGGGACGATCGGCGTGCCGGACTCGTGGCAGGCGCGGACGATGGCCTGCACCTCCTCGACCGTCTCCGGGAAGACGACGGCGTCGGGCGGATGCGGCGCATGGAAGGTCGCGTCCTTGCCGTGATGGCCGCGCACCGCCTCCGAGGTGCTGAACCGCGTGCCGAAACGCTCCCTGAGCGCGGCGAAACTCATTTGACGCACATGGCCTCGATCTCCACCACCATCGCCGGGTCGGCCAGGCCCGCCACAAACAGCAGCGTGGAGGCCGGCGGGCTGTCGCCGAGAAACGCGCCCCGGCTCTCGCGGTAGTAGTGGATGTCCTCCCGGCGGGTGAGGAACACGTTGATCTTGACGATGTTCTCCCGCGTGAGGCCGGCCGCCTCCAGCTGGGCGCCCAGATTGACCCAGACCTGGTCGATCTGGCCATGCGCATCCTCCACGACGGAGCCGTCGGGCCTGACGCCCACCTGCCCGGAAATATACACCCAGGTCGCGCCGGCGGGCGCTTCCACCGAATGCGAATAACCGCGCGGGGCGTGGACGGAGTCCGGATTGCGTCTTGTCAGCATGGCTTTCCTGTTCTCCTCTCAGCCGGCGAATGTCCGCCGACAGATAGCACATCGCGCGGTATCGGGCACGGCGGCCCCGCCGGCGGCATACCGGCCGCCTACTGCTTTGGCGCGGCGTCGCGTCCCCGGCCGAACGCCTGCTTGACGATGACCTTGTCGCGAACGCGCGCGGCCGTTTCCGCGGTCTGTCCGTCCACCTCGATGGCCAACGCCCATTCGCCGTGCATTTCAAGTTCCAGCGTCGTCATGTAGTGGCCGGGCTTGTCTTCGACGGGCATGGCGCTTGCCGGACGAAGATTGTGCGCCATCGGCATGCTGGGCATGTCGGCCTTGACGGAAAGCGCCTCCGCAAGGACGGGCTCGGTCGATTTGCGGCCTGTCACGACGATGGTGCAGGAATAGACCAGCGCCTCGGCGGTCGGCTCGCAGGCCACACCGGCGGCGGCGCGCTCGCCGGCCAGAGCGGGGGAAACAAGAGATACGAGCCCCAGGGCTGCAATCGCCATTGTGCGGATCATGTCACGCCTCCTGTTCCAGACCGAGATAGCGTTCGACGATGCGCTCGTCCCCCAGCAGCGCCTCCGCCGGGCCCTGCCGCGCGATGCGTCCGCTCTCCAGGAGATAGGCGCGGTCGGCGGCCCTCAGCGCCTGGACGAGATTTTGCTCAACCAGCAGGATCGTCAATCCCCGGTCCCGGAGCTGCGGCAGCAGCGCGAATATGGCCTGCACGGCGTTCGGCGCCAGTCCGAGCGAGGGTTCGTCCAGCAGCAGCAATTCGGGTTCCCGAGCCAGCGCGCGGGCGATGGCGAGCATCTGCGCTTCGCCGCCCGAAAGCGAGGCGCCCCGGCTCGATGCGCGCGCGCCGAGCCTCGGAAACAGCTCGTAGAGGTCGGCGAACGAACGGCGTCCCGGAGCGGCGAGCTTCAGGTTTTCCTCGACCGTCAGGCCGCCCAGCACCATGCGCCCCTCGGGGCAGAGCGCGATGCCGCGCCGGAATATGCGATGGCTGGGCAGTCCGAGCACTTCCTCTCCCCGGAAGGAGACCTTTCCGCCAGCGGCCGGCGCCAGGCCGGCGACGGCGTGGATGAGCGAACTCTTGCCCGCGCCGTTGGCGCCGATCAGGGCCACGATTTCGCCTTCGCGCACTTCGAGAGAAATGCCGGCCAGCGCCTGCACCGGCCCGTAGCTCACCGACAGGTCGCGGACCTCAAGCATCGACCGGGGCCTCGGTGCCGAGATAGGCCTCGACCACTGCCGGCCGGCGCAGGACCTCGGCGGGCGCGCCTTCGGCGATCAGCCTGCCGAAATTCAGCACGGCGAGCCGCGTGCAGAGGCCGGTGATGAGCGCCATCTTGTGCTCGACCACCATGACGGTCCGGCCGGGGCAGGCGAGCCTTGCGATGAGACCGGTCATCTCCCGCGTCTCGGCCGGGGTCATGCCGCCGGAAGGCTCGTCGAGCAGCAGCAGCGCCGGGTCCCGAACCAGCGCCCGCGCCAGCTCCAGGCGGCGCTGGCTCGCAAGCGGCAGCGTGCCCGCCAGCCGGTCGGCGTCACCGCCGAGCCCGACCCGTTCGACCAGTTCATGCGCCCGCTCGCGCCGCGCCGCATCGCGGCGCCGGCCGCCGATGAGGTCGGCGAACCCGATACCGGTCATGCCGTTCTGCGCGGCGAGCACGTTTTCGAGCACCGTCATGCGCCTGAAGACGCGCAGGTTCTGGAAGGTGCGCACAAGGCCGAGCCGCACGATCCGCTCCGGCGGCAGGTCCAGCAGGTCCTGGCCCCGGAAGCGGACCCGGCCCGTCGCCGGATAGACGCCCGTCAGCGCGTTGATGAGCGTGGTCTTGCCGGAACCGTTCGGACCGATCAGGCCCAGCACCTCTCCGTCGGCGGCGTGGAGCGACACGTCCTCCAGCGCCGTCAGGCCGCCGAAGCGGACCGTCAGCCCGTCAATCGCCAGCATGTTTCCTCAGAAGGAAACGGCGGATGCGGTACACGGCGGCCTCGTCCAGCAATCCGCGCGGGCGCACGATCAGCAGGACCGCGACCAGCCCGCCGAACACGATCATGCGGTAGCCGGAGAAGGCGCGCGTCGATTCGAGGACGCCGATATCGAGCGCGACGCCAAGCAACGGGCCGAATGCCGTACCGAGGCCGCCGATCAGGCCGTAGGCGAGGCCATGCACCCCGAGCATGACATTGAAGATCTTCGGCTCGACATAGGTGTTGAGATGGGCGTAGAGCGCGCCGCCAATGCCGGCCACGAGCCCGGCGGCGGCGACCGTCGCGATCTTGGCGAGGTTCACATTGACGCCCTGGAGGCGGGCAAGCACCGGGTCCTCGCCCACCATCCGCAATATGGCGCCGAGGCGCGTTCTCTCGATCCAGAGGATTATCGCGAGCGTCGCCGCCAGCAGCGCCAGTATGACCAGCAGGAACTCGCCGGCGGAAATGTCGGCCTCGTAGATATAGCGGATGTCGCGGAAGCCCTCGGAGCCGTTGGGGCCGACGAGCTCCCCGTCCTGCTCCACCTGGTAGGTGAAGATTTCGAGCGCAAGGCGCACCATTTCCGCAAACGCAAGCGTCGCAATGGCGAAATAGAGCCCCCTTATGCGCAGGGTCGGGATGGCGAGCAGCAGGCCCGCAAGGCCCGCGACGGCCGCGCCCCACAGCACCGCTGCCAGGAACGGCCAGCCCCACATGGCCGAGGCGATGCCCGAGGCGTAGGCCGAGACCGCGAAGAAGGCCTGCTGTCCGAAGGAAATCTCGCCGACGACAAGCACCAGATAGGCCGAGAGCGCGATGAAGGAGATCATGCCCATGTTGGACAGCACGCCGATCAGGTGGTCGTCGAGCATGGCCCTAGACCCGGCTTTCCGCCGCGCGCCGCGCCATGAGCGCCGCCTGGCCCATGAGCCCGCCCGGCCGGAATGTCAGCACGGCGAAGAGCAGCATGTAGGCGATGAGGTCGCGCGTCTCGACGCCGAGATACCAGAGCGCATTGGCCTCGACGACGCCGAGAAGGAGCCCGCCCAGCACCGCGCCCGGAATCGAGCCCATGCCGCCCAGCATCATCGCGATGAGGCCCTTGAAGGTTGCCCAGAGCCCGAAGAGCGGCGTGATCTGCTCGTCGCCCGCGGCGATCAGGAATCCGGCCAGCCCGCCGAGCGCCGATGCGCAGGCGAAGGCGAGCAGCGTCACCAGGCCGGTATTGACGCCCGCGACCCGCGCCGCTTCGGGGTTCTCGGAAACGGCGCGCACGGCAAGGCCGAAATGCGTCCGGTAGATGAGCCCGAGCAGGCCAAGGACGGCGAGGGCCGCGATGGCGAGCATCGCCAGGCTGGAGGCGCGAAGGAAGAAGGGCCCGAACTCGACCACCGCATCCGCGAGTATGCCGGGAAAGGCATAGGTCCGGTCGGGAAAGAGGAGCGTCACGCCTTCCTCGATCTGCATCCAGATGACGAAGCTGGAGACCATGGAGGCCACCGCCATGTCCTTGCGGATGGCCCAGAAGCAAAGCCGCTCGATATAGGCCCCGACGACGACGGCGCCGATCACGGTCGCGATCGCGATTTCGGCGAGCCCCGCGTTGAATGCCGTGTAGAGCGCGGTGCCGGCGAACACGCCTGCCATGATCGACGGGCCGTAGGAGAGATTCAGGCGCCGCAGGACCCCGAAGATCAGCGTGAAGCCGAGCGCGAGCAGGGCGTAGGCGGATCCTGTGGCAATTCCGTCCAGACAGTTCTGGAGGAAATCGGCCATGGCGCCTCAGCCGCCGGCGGATCCGAGATAGGCCCGCTGTATGACCTCGTCCTCGGCCATGGCGCCGGGGTCGCCGTCGAAGGCTACCTGGCCCTGGTCGAGCAGGAAGAAATGGTGCGCGACCGTAAGCGCCATGTGGGCGTTCTGTTCGACCAGCAGGATCGTGACGCCGTCCTCGTTCAACTCCCGGATGATGTCGAAGACTTCCGCGACGATCAGGGGCGCCAGGCCGAGCGAGGGTTCGTCCATCAGCAGGCAGCGCGGCTTCGTCATGAGCGCGCGCGCGACGGCCAGCATCTGCTGCTCGCCTCCCGAGAGCGTGCCGGCATTGGCGTTGACTCTCGCATTCAGCACCGGGAAGCGCTCCAGCATCCGGTCCAGATCGGCCATCGCCTCGCCCCGGCCGCGGGCAAGGCGGGTATAAGCGCCTGCGACCAGGTTTTCGCGCACGGTCATGTCGGGGAAGACGAGCCGGTTCTCCGGCACGAGCGCGAGGCCCCGCCGGACGACCGCCGAGGAGGAGGCGCCGGTGATGTCGCGGCCTTCGAAAGTCACGCTGCCGCGCCTCGGGCGGAGCAGGCCCGCAATCGTCATCAGCAGCGTCGTCTTGCCGGCGCCGTTCGGGCCGAGAACGCAGGTGATGCGGCCCTCGGCCGCGGAGACGTCCACGCCCTTCAGCGCCTCGATCATCCCGTAATTGGTGACGAGCCCCTGGACCTCAAGCATCGGCCGTTCCCAGATAGGCCGTGCGCACCGCCGGGTCGCTCCGGATTTCGGCCGGCGCGCCCTCGGCGATCTTCTGCCCGAAATTGAGGACGGCGATCCGGTCCGTCACACCCATGACGAGTTCCATGACATGCTCGACCAGCAGGATCGTCATGCCGTGGTCGCGGAGCGCCCGGATGCGGGTGGCGAGCTGGCTCACCTCTTCGGCGTTCATGCCGGCAGCCGGTTCGTCGAGCAGCAGCAGTTTTGGCCGGGCCGCGAGCGCCCGGGCCATCTCCAGCCGCCTTTGCTCGCCGAAGGCGAGATTGCGGGCCAGTTCGTTCGCGCGGTCGGCGAGGCCGGCGAATTTCAACAGCTCTCCGGCATAGTCCCGGCCGCGCCGCTGCCCGCCGAGCCAGCGCGTGAGCCAGCCGGTCTGCCGTTCCTCGACCGAGTTCTGCGCCACCCAGAGGTTCTGCCAGACCGTCAGGTCGCCGAAGAGGCGGATGTTCTGGAACGTGCGGCCGATGCCGGCGGCCACGACCCGGTGCGACGGGGCGTCGGTGATGTCCTGCCCCTCGAAGACGACGGCGCCCGATGTCGTCGGGAATACGCCGCAGATCAGGTTCACGGTCGTGCTCTTGCCGGAGCCGTTCGGGCCGATCAGGCCGAAAATCTCCCCCTGGCCCACGGTCAGGCTGAGGTCGTCCACCGCCCGCACGCCGCCGAAGTGCTTGGAGAGGCTGTGGAGTTCAAGCATCGCGCGTGCCGAACAGCCGGCGGAGCGTGCGCATCGCGCGGGCATCGAACAGCCCGTCGGGCCGGACATTCATCGCCAGCACGATAAGCGCTCCGAACAGGAGGTTGCGCCAGTCGCCCATGAAGCGCAGCACCTCCACCAGGAATCCCTGGATGAAGATCACCGCGATGAGCACCCCGATCACGGAGGAAAGCCCGCCGAGGATGGGATAGGCGATGGCGAAGGTGGCGAGCACGACGCCGAAATTGAGGTGTTCGATATGGGTCGTGTAATGGGCGTAGATCGCCCCGCCCAGCCCCGCGATGAACCCGCCTATAGTCATGGCGGACACCTTGACGGCGGTGAGGTTGATGCCGACGGACTGGGCCGCAAGCTCGTCCTCGCCGACCGCGCGCAGCACGGAGCCGACGCGGCTCCTGTCCAGCCACCAGAGCGCGACCATCGCGGCGATGACCCAGGCCCAGATGAAGAGCGCCACATCGGCGGTGGACCAGCCGTTCTCCGGGAAATACCGGATCTGCTTGAAGCCCTCGCCGCCGAGCGGGCCGACCTGGATATTGCCCTTGGCGATCTGGTAGTCGAAGTTGAACCAGAAGATGCGCACCGCTTCGCCGAAAGCGAGCGTGGCGACGACCAGCATCAGCCCCTTCACGCGCAGCGCCGGGAAGCCGACGACGGTGGCCACGAAGGCCGAGGCGACGGCGGCGAGCAGCATGGCCGGGACGATGTGCCAGCCGGACAGCACGGTCAGCATGCCGGCGAGATAGGCGCCGATGGCGAAGAACCCGGCCTGGGCCATCGAGACCTGGCCCGTCAGCAGCACGACATAGGCCGAGAGGCCGAGCAGCGTGTGAACGCCGATCAGCTGCGCCATGCCGTAATAGAAATCCACGGGGCGTCAGTCCCTTGTGGAGATGCGGCCGAACAGTCCCTGCGGCCGGAAGGTCAGGAAGACGAACAGGAGCAGCATGACATAGATGTCGCGCTCCGTGACGCCGCGGAAATACTGGAAGACGTTCTCGAACCCGCCCACCAGTATGCCGGCGACGATCGCGCCGGGGATCGAGCCCAGGCCGCCGATGACGGTGACGATGAGGCCCTTCACCGTGAGCGGCAGGGCGAGCAGCGGCGACAGGATGCCGACCGACGCCCCGACCATCGCGCCCGCCAGCCCGCCGAGCGCGCCGGTGATGACGAAGGTGGCCGCATTGGTGCGCTCCTGGCCGATGCCGCAAAGCTGCGCGGCGGAGGGCTGCTGGGCCACCGCGCGCGTCGCGATTCCCAACCGTGTGCGGTAGAGGACGTAAAGCAGGATCAGCATCGCGATGACGCTGAGCACGAAGATCATGAGCAGGTCGCCGCGCACCCAGAACGGTTCGAGGTCGATCATCACGTCGTCGAACATGGCCGGATAGGGCTCCGGCATGCCCGCCGTCGCATGGACGACCACTTCGTCGATCAGGATCAGCATGCCCACCGACGCCATCAGCGTGGCGAGCGGCATTGCGGTCGGGATGAAGCGGAAACAGCAGATATAGACGAGGTAGCCGATGACGCCCGAGGCCGCTGCGGCGCAGAGGAACACGACGATGGCCGGCGCGGACAGGAGCTGGAACGCGGCCAAGCTGGCATACGCCCCGCCGATGGAAGCGGCGGCGTAGGCCAGGTTGATCCTGTGCATGACCCCGAAGATCAGGGTGAAACCGATCCCGATCAGCGCATAGATCGACCCGAACATCATGCCGTCCAGCACCGACTGGACGGGGTCGATCACATCCCACCAGAAATCCGACATGGCAGCCGCCTTTCGGCGTCAGGGCGTTGCGGGCCGCCGGGAGAGGCGGCCCGCAGCCCGTTGGTCAGGCGTTCGGGTCGTGCAGCACGGCCCAGGTGCCGTCAGCGGCATGGACATAGACATAGGGCTTGACCGCCTCGCCCTCGTCGGTCCGCTGGATTTCGCCCAGCAGGCCCTTCGTCGTCTTGAGCGACGCCAGGCCGTTCCGGATCGCCTCGCGGTCGGCGGCCACGGAGTCCGCGGTCGCCTGGATGCCGGCGGCCTCGATGACGTCCTTGAGGATCATCATGATCTCCCAGGCGGCGGCCGAATGCAGGTCGGCGGAGCCGCCCAGCGCCGCGGCGGCGTCGGCTGCCGCGACCGCTTCCGGGTTCACCGGCGCGAAGGAGGTCGGGATGATGATGCCCTCGGCCTGCTTGGCGCAGCCGTTCAGGGTCTCCAGCGACGAGGAGGAAGTCAGGCCGACCAGCACTTTGTATTTCACGCGCTGGCGGGCCATTTCCTTCAGCACGCCGCAGGTGGTGAAGGGATGGGCCGAGATGGCGATGATGTCGGCGCCGGCGCGCTTCATCTCGCGCACCTGGGTGGTGAAGTTGGTGTCGTTCAACAGCCACTTCGACTCGCCCTTGACCTCGTAGCCGGCGTCGGCCGAGCGCGTCTTCATCACCTTGTACCAGGTGAAGCGCGAATGGGCGAAGTCCTCCTCGACGCCGCCATAGACGGACTTGGCGTCCGGATGCTGCGAGGCGAGCCACTCGAACAGGCTCTTGTACATCTGGCTCTCGTTCGGCACGTTGCGGAACGCCCATTCCGAGATCTTCGCGAGGCCGCCCTTGATCGCGGTGTCGGTGAAGATCGGGAACTGGAGCCCGCTGTCGCCCTCGTCGCCGGCCTTGGCCTGGAGAATGCCGAACAGCGGCTCGGCCACATTCGAGCAGGTCGGCCCGACGCCGACCACGGCGTCGCCCGAGGCGAGCCGGCGCACGACCGAGATGCCTTCCTCGGCATTGCAGCGGTCATCGTCGAACGTGACCTCTATCGGCGCCATGGAGCCGTCGGCGAGCTTCACCCCGCCGGCGTCGTTGATCGCCTTGGCGGCGGCGCGCAGCACGGCATCCGTGTTGATGCCGAACGAGCGGACGACGCCCGACATCGCGCCGAAACCGGCGATCTTCACCGTCCGGTCGGCGGCGTCGGCGGCGGTGCCGACCGACATCGCGACGCCCAGGGCTGCAGCGATCGTCAACAGTCTTTTCATGGTTCTATCTCCCGTTGAAGCTCCGGCGGCGCGCTCCATCGGCGCATGCGGCGGTCAGTGTAGGTTGCGACAATTTGGCGGTCAATCCGTTGTCTTCAATCCCGGGGGGCTGTCACATTGGCGATCCCGACAGCCCGTTGCGTCGGCAACCGCGCTGCTGGAAACTGTCCGAGCCCAAGGGCCCCCTCCAGCGGCATGTCATGGGATGTCATGTTCTGTCATGGTTCCCCCGCCATGTGTCATGAGATGTCATGATCCGCATGTGTGCGGCGCATATCCTGTGATCGTTTCGGGCATGGAGTTGTCGCTCCGGGCCGGTGCCCCCGGTATTCCGTTCCGTTTCTTCGGCTTTGCGTCTTCGGCATAAGTCTCTCCTTTCGAGCCCTCTTCGTTCCGTTCTCCCCGCCGCCCGGCTGCCGGCGCGGCGGGACCCTGATTCGCGCGTAATGCGCGCGCGCCTGTGCCGGCGCGGGCGCGC
>JAJEIH010000162.1 GCA_022827685.1 Alphaproteobacteria bacterium | reverse complement strand
CTCGTCTTCGGTAGGCTCGCCCGGGACGGGATAGACGCGGCCCAGCTGGGCGGTGATTCCCCACTCGACCTCGATCATGGGAACCGCCCATTTCCAGTCGCCGGAGATCTTCTCCGCCTCATCGGTGAGCTTGGCCATGGCCAGCTCGTTCAGGAGGTCGGGATTGTCGAGCCAGGTGGTGGCGCGGGTGGAGAAGAGGTCGCGCAGGAACGTGCCGCCTGCGGCCTTGTAGGCGTTGATGCCGACGAACTGGGCGATGGCGGCGCCGGAGGGCACGCGCTCGGAGGTCAGCATGCGCGAGACCTGGTAGGAGTTGGGGTGGTAGGACAGGCCGGAGAGCTGCTCCCAGACCGCCATCTGGCGGGCATGGTCCGTGGTCAGGCTGAACGCCTGGAGCGTGTCCATGTCGATGCGGTTGTCGCGGAACGCCTGGATGATCTCGGGAGCGGCGTTGCCGAGGCGCATGCGCTGCTTGACCAGCCTCTGCGAAACCCCGAAGCGGGTGGCGACCTCGGCGACGGTAGCGCCGGCGTCGAGAAGCCGCGAGAAGGCCGAGACCTGGTCTGCCGGGTGCATCGCCAGCCGGACGACGTTCTCGGCGAGCGAAATCTCCTCGGCCGGGGTGTCGGCCGCCGTGACGATGCAGGGGATGGGATGGTCGGCCGGGATCTCGTCTTCGGAGGCCAGCTCCTGGAGCACGGTCAGGCGCCGGCCGCCGCCAAGAACGGCGAAGCGGGGATTGCCGGTCTTGTCCGGATCGGCTTCGCGGACGACCAGGTTCTCGAGAAGGCCATGGTTGAAGACCGAGGCCTTCAGCTCGGCCTGGGCGTTCTTGCCCGGAGGCGTCGCGCGGACGTTCTCCGGGGCCAGGAAGAGATGGGAAAGGGGAACGGTCTGGATGACCGCGGCGGAAGCGGGTGTCGCCATGGGGCACTGCCTTGTTGTTTGCAAGAAGAAGCAAGCGCGCCGGCCGGGTATGACCGGCCGCCTGAACGCTTACCGAAAAAGGGCTTTTCTCCTTCTCGCGACAAAGGGGCGATAGTGTGCCCGGGTCGAGAGGCGGGACCCGGGTCCCGGCGCCGGAGTCGAGACCGGGTGCAGGCGGCGGCAAGACCGGGAAACCCGGAGACGGTACATGAAGGGCCCCACCGACAGGGGCTTTTCTCCACTTGCATACGCGCCGGGATGTCAGGCGCCGGCGAGTTTGAGGGTGGCCGGGAGGAGAGGAGAGGGCTCGTGGAGGCCGAGCTCCCGGAGCAGGGACAGTGCCTGGGCGATGCGGTCCGCGGTGGCGGTCAGGGCCCGGCGGCGGGCGATCTCCTCGACGGGGCTGGTTTCACCCTTGCCGTAATAGTGCCCGTCGTCGCGCAGGAAGAGGATGGAAGTTGCGAGCTCGAACGCGAACTGCGGGGTGTCTTGCGCTTGCTGCAGTATGGCCGAGGCCTTGGCGGCGCTCAGGTCTCCGAGCTTGTCGGGTTTCGGGTAGAGGCCGGTAAACAGGCTGTAGCTGCTGCCGTGCCGGGTCCTGCGTTGACCTGCGCGTATGAGCCGGTCGGCGCGGGCGTCCTCGATCCCGATGGCGAGCTGGTCGGAGCGCGGCCCGTGGTCGTAGTGGAAGCGGATGTCGAGGCCGGCGCCGCAGCGGTGGAGGAGGTAGGCGAGTTCGTGAATGTGGTGGATGCCGGCGACGGGACGCGGCGCGAGGGTCACGATGCCGGTCACGATCCGGGCGGCGGAGGAGATGTCGTCGGGAAAGGTCTGGTGAAACGGGCTCTCGGCGATGAGTTGCCTCGCGTTGGCGTCCAGCAGATCCGCGTAGAGGGGATCGCCGGCGTCATGGGCTTGCGTGGCGAGGGTTTGGAGCCGGTTCGCGAGGAGTTCGATGGTGGGGGCGTCGAAGGCGTCGGGCATCTTGCATGTCTCCGGAACTCGGGTGTGCTTGGGCCGGGATGGGGCGCCGCCCTGCCCGCGCTTTTCCCGGCTCCGGGCCTCGGAGAGTGTCCGGATGCCGTGGGCCCGGGAATTGCGCAGGGGGCGGACCACCGACGGAGGCTTTCCTTGACTGGCTTGCAAGGCAGGCCGATGAGGCCGGAGCAGGCCCTGGCCGGTGCCGTTCAGGCCAGGGCGCGATGGAATGAAGCCTGTTGAACGGGCGCCGGAGAACGGGCCGGAGGAAAGGGCTTCGAAAGAGCGAGAAGGCAAAGCAGCTGGCGCCGGACCGGCAGCGACGGGAAGGGCGGTTGTTTCCAGTCGTGGACTTCGGTGCGGCCGTCTTCGGCGACGTGGGACTGGACGGCCCGGCAGTGACGGCACTGGTAGATCTGGATGCGGGTTCCGCTGGTCTGGGAGCCCTCGAAGATGAGGGTGGTGGATGGGTGTCGGCAACGAGCCATGCAAGTGCTCCGGAAGGGCCGTTTACAAGGGGTTCGAGTATATCCCGAAAGGAGGAATTGGTCGAGAGTCGCATGAGGAAATCATGCGGGTTATTGCCGGATTTTGCGCAGTTTGATTGACGGGAAAGATTGAGGCAGAAAAGGGTTTGAAGCGTTCGGGTGGACACTCAAACGCGGCGGCGTTATTGACGGCGAGGGGTTCTGGAAAGGGAGAGGAAGATGACGGCTGGAAAGACGGAAGTGGCGGCGAAAGTGGCACAGATGCTCAGTGTCGACCGGCAGGCGGCGGCGGGGTTCGTGTCGGTCGTTCTGGATGCGCAGATGAGGACGCTTGCCGAGCATGGAGAGCTGACCTTGCGGGGGTTCGGGACGTTCCGTGTGAGGGAGATCGCGGAGAGCCGCGCACGGAATCCGGCAACGGGAGATACCGTTGTGGTGCCGCCCCACAAGCGCGTTGGCTTCAGGGCGGGCAAGGTTTTTCGCGACATCGTTGCCGGACGGCGCTGAGAAGGGCGGTTCAGGTCGCGGCCAGTTCGCAGGTCGCTGCGCGAATGAGTGAGATGACGTTCGGCTGAATTCGAAGATGGGCCTTGCCCGGTCCCGGGCCGGGGGACATGTCGACATGGTTGAGGAACCCGGCAAGTTCGATAGTTGCCGGTATTCGGATTTCGGGGGCGCCGGTTTCGATGTCGGACTGGATCCGGCGGGTGCGTTCAATGAGGACAGGGCGGATATCGCTGCTTTCGCACTGCAGTGGGGAGCGGTCTGCGGTGTGGGCGAGTTCGGCTTTCAGGTTGGCGATTTCCTGGGACATTTCCATGATTCGCTGCCGCATTTCCGGGTTGTCGGTCCCGGTTTCCACGGCCGTTATGAGACGGCCCTGGCGCAGCGTGCGGTCGGTAATTTCGGCTTCGAGATGTGCGCGGGTTTCTACGATGCTGTTTTGCGCTTCCTGAACGATGCGATCCCATTGCCTGCCGCGGCGGACCCAGGAGACAAGCTGGCGGGCGCACAGGAGGTCGACGTCGCGCAGGACGAAGGTTCTCGCGTTGCATGTGCATGCGCCGCTGGACGTGCCCGGCTTGCCGGCCCAGCGATCGCGAGCGATCGTGCGAACGGGGCCCTTGCACCTGGCGCATCGAAGCAATGGCGTAAGGGGCATGGCGCCCCTGGCCAGCGCCGGGACCCCGCCCGTACGCGAGCGGGGACGGGACCGGGCATGGAGCCGTTGCTGGGCGGCTTCCCAGGTTTCGTCGTCCACGATCCGCAGATGGGGAGCGGGCACGACGGTCCAGCGATGGCGCGGGGTTGGGCGGGTGGTCCGTCTGGCGGTAGCCGGATTGATCGCGGATTCCGTCACGCCGTGTATGCGCTGCCCCTTGTAAATGGGGTTCGACAGGATCCCGGTGCAGACATGGCTGCCGGTCAGTGTGATGTGGCCCCAGGCTTTGGCGCTGCGGGGCGGTGGAATGTTCTCTTCATCCAGGAGTCTGGCGATGGCCCGCGCGGAGGCTCCCTCGATGTAGAGGCTGTAGATTCTGCGGACGACCTCCGACGTCTCCGGATCGATCTCGCGCAGGCCGCGAATTACCTTTGAGCCTTCGATACGGTTGATCGAGCGGTAGCCGTAGGCTGGCGGACCGATCTGGCGTCCCGACTCTATGACCCCGATCAATCCGCGCCGGGTCTTGGCGGACAGGTCCTTCAGGAATACCGCGTTCATGGTGCCCTTGAAGCCGACGAGGAAGGGGTCGACGAGCTTCTCCTGGATGGTGAGGATCGGAATCTTGAGATAGTCGAGGCGCTCATAGATGTATGTCATGTCGTGCTGGCCCCGGCTGAGACGGTCCATGGATTCGGCGCAGACCGCGGTGACGGCGTGGCGCTGGCAGTCATTGAGCATGGACTGGAGGCCGGGCCGGAGTTTGGCGGGGGTGGATCCGGTAAGCTTCGGGTCGGAATATTCAGCAATGACGGTGCCTCCCAGATCAGCGATCCGGCGTCGACATTCCCGGAGCTGGTCATCGATCGATTTCGGGTTCTGTTGACTGGAGGAATAGCGGGCGTAGAGAGCGACGCGCGAAAGGTCGGGGGCGGTATCGAACATCGATCGGTCCGTAGTCATGGCTACCGGCGCGGGCGATGGTATGGCCCGGCCGCATATCCGAGACTAGCGGATTGCGGGTCATGCGGGAAAGCGGCCGGCGCCGGGGATCAGCGGCGGGCGCGTCGCCAGCCGGCAGCGCGGGCCTCGGCCTCGCTGCAGAACCAGCGTTCGCCCCTGGAGGTGTTGATCCGGGTCCGGTCGTAGTAGTAGCCGCCGGGAACATGGTAGATGCGGCCGGAGTTGCCGATATTGCCCTTGATGCGGCAGGGGGAGCCGGCGCGGGAAGAAGGGTTCGCTCCCTGGCGGCGGTGTATCTTCGCCTGCCGGTTTCGGTTTTGCTTGCGCCAGCGCCAGGGCGCGGTGAACTCTCCGGACCAGAGGCCGACTCCGTCGGCCCGGGCCGCCTCCTCGTCCGGGACGTAGCGGGTCGAGTATTTCCGGTAGGCCAGCGCCAGGCCCTGCCGGACGAGCTGCTGCTGCAGGTCCCGGCCGGCCGCGAAGCAGGCGGCGATCGCGCGGCCGTACTTGTCCCTGCCGCTGATTTCGCAGCGGACCGGGTTTTGGTCGACGAGTTCGCGCATGGCCTGTGTCGCGGCCTTGCCGCATGCCCAGGGGCGGCCGTCCCGGGTGCAGGTCTGGCGGGTCTCCGGGGCGTCGATACCGTTGAGCCGGATCCGCTCTCCGGCGATGACGAAGGTGTCGCCGTCGACGATGCGGGCCTTGCCGGTAAGCGTTTCGGCTTGCGCCGGCAGAGCGAAGGCAAGCAGTCCGGCAGCGGCGAGGATAGGTGCAAGGCGTAGGGGGAGGGATGGCATGGGTTGTCAGCTCCGGAACAGAGGGCCGTCGTCGCGGACGGTCGGTTGGTCATGGTGATGCATGGGAGAGGGGGGAGGAGCCCGGCGCGCGCGGGCGCCTCGCGCGCCGGTAAGTCGGAGCCGCAGCGCGGCGGCGATTTCCGGCGCTCCGGCGTAGCCGGTGCTGTTGGCAAAGGCGGCGGATTTCGTCCAGCAGGTTGCGGTAGAGCGCGGCCTCAAGTCTGAACTTGTAGTCCGGGATCATTGCGGTGGCCCGGTGCGGTCCTCGTCGTCCTGGCGGCGCGTCTCGCATCCTTCGGCGTAGCCGTCGGCGTATGCCTGCCGCTGGCTGTCGGTCCAGTCGTCGGGGAAGCTCTGTGCCTCGACGTGGTGGGTGTAGCCGGTTTCCCAGCCCTCATCGTAGGCGGCGGCTTCCTGGTCGGGCACGAGCCGGGCCTCCTGCGGCTGGTCGTAGTGCTCTCTCCGTCTGCAGGACGGGGGAACGTGCGATCCCCAGCGGTTGTCGAAGTGCGCTGTCATCTCGGCCGCCAGCTCGCGGCCGGCGTCGGTGGCCCGGAAGGAGGAGCGATCGTCCTGTTGCTTTGCCAGACCGCACCGCTCGAACCGGCTGAGAACGGAGCCGGGTGCGTCGAGGAGAGTCCCGAACCGGTCGGTCCGCCAGCCGTGGGTGGGAAAGACGAAGTCCTGCGCCAGGGCTTTGAGCAAGGTGAGCTCCGACTCTGAAGGAACGAAACCCGTGCGCGAGGCGAAGAGGCCGGAGGGCGTCAACTGGGTGCGGGCGAGACCGGACCGGATGACGGATGCCAGCCCGACGGGAGAGGCGGCGGGTTTGCGGTCGCGGATTTCGACGAGACGCTCTATCGAGGCGTACGGCAGGCTTCTCATTTCAGGCGCTCCTCATTGTCGGCGAGGGATGTCTTCGGGGTGGCGCGGGTCAGCCGCACTTGGAATGGCCGCAGGACGGGCAGACATCGCAGCCTTCCTGGTGGATCATCCCGGGCTGGTTGCACTTGGGGCAGACCGGGCCGGCCGGGCGTTCGGCGCCGGGCGCCGGTCCGGCCTTGATCGGCGGCAGGGGCTCGTCCGGATCGATATGGCCGAGCTCGACCATCCAGTCCCGGATCTCCATGCCGATCAGCGCGATGAGGGAGGAGACCCAGCCGCGGCCCCGGACCCACTGGCCGTCGTTCGGGTCCGCTATGGCCATCAGCTCCTCGGCGACGAAGCCGACATCGCCCTGCCGGCGCCAGACTGCCGAGATCATCCGCGTGACGGCCGTGATCCAGGCATGGTGGCGGGCGTCCTTCGTGTTGATGAAGATCTCGAAGGGGCGCTTCGTGCCGTCCGCATCCTCCGAGTGGTTCAGGACCAGGTAGAAGGCGTGATCGCTTCCGGGCCAGCTGACCTTGCGGGTCTGGCCGTGAAGTACGGAAGGCCGGTCCATGATCGTCGAGACGGGCTGGTTGTCGTTGTCGCCGTCGGCGACCAGGATCGCGCCGGTGATGTCGTTGGGCCGGTAGGTGGTGCAGCCCTTGCAGCCGGACTCCCAGGCGAGCCGGTAGACGTCCTTGAAGTCGTCGAAGGAGATGTCCTTCGGCAGGTTCACGGTCTTGGAGACCGCGCTGTCGATATGGGCCTGCGCCGCGGCCTGCATCCGGACATGGTCCTCGGGTGTGATGGTGCCGGCGTCGACGAAGAAGTCCGGAGGCGGCTCGTCACCCTTCAGCCGGCGCCAGAGCGCCATCGAGGCCGACATGACCTGCTCTTCGGTGTGGCTGTCATCCGGCTGCAGGACCCGGCGCGTATAGCTGTGCGCGAAGACGGGCTCGATCCCGCCCGAGATGTTGCCCGCGATCAGCGAGATCGTCCCGGTGGGCGCGATCGAGGTCAAGTGCGAGTTCCGAAGGCCGTTGCTCCGGATGAAGTCCAGCGTCGGCTCGTCGAGCTGCTGCGCAGTCCTGCTTTCAAGGAAACGGTCGAGGTCCCAGAGCGGATAGGGCTCGGTTTCGCCGGCGAGCACGGCGCTGGCCCGGTAGGCGGCCGTCTGCAGCATGGAGACGAGGTCCCGGGTACGCTCGGCGGCGAGCTCCGAGCCGTAGCGGATGCCCATGAACGCGAGCGCGTCGGCCAGGCCCGTGATGCCGAGGCCGAGGCGGCGCTTGGAGAGGGCTTCCTCGCGTTGCTGCTCCAGCGGATAGAAGGAAGCGTCGACGACGCGGTCCAGCATCCGCACGGCCGTGCCGACCGTCCAGGCGAGTTCGCCTTCGTTGATGTGGGCGCCGGCCTCGAAGGGCGCCTTGACGAAGGCGGCCAGGTTGATCGAGCCCAGAAGACAGGAGCCCCAGGGCGGCAGGGGCTGCTCGCCGCAGGGGTTGGTTGCGTAGATCGTCTCGCAGTGCCGGAGATTGTTCGCGGCGTTGATCCGGTCGATGAAGATCACGCCGGGCTCGGCGCAGTCATAGGTCGCCTTCATGATGCGGTCCCACAGCGCGCGGGCCGGGACGGTCCGGTACACCTGGCCGTCGAAGACGAGCTCGTGGCTGCCGTCGTTCTTCACCGCTTCCATGAACGCGTCGGTGGCGAGAACGGAGAGGTTGAACATGCGCAGGCGGTCCGCCTCGCGCTTGGCGTCGATGAAGTCCTCGATGTCGGGATGGTCGACGCGCATCGTCCCCATCATCGCACCCCTGCGGCTGCCGGCGCTCATGATCGTCCGGCACATCGAGTCCCACATGTTCATGAAGGACAGCGGACCCGAAGCGTCTGCGCCGACGCGGTGAACGGGAGCGCCTTTCGGGCGCAGCGTCGAAAAGTCGTGGCCGATGCCGCCCCCGGCCTGCATGGTCGTGGCCGCGTCCTTCAGCCCGTCCAGGATGCCGGAGAGGCTGTCGTCGATCCGGCCCAGCACGAAGCAGTTGATGAGGGTGACCTGGCGGTCGGTGCCGGCGCCGGCGAGAATCCGGCCGGCCGGGAGGAACTTCCAGCCGCGCATGGCGTCGGTGAACATCTTCACTTCCGTGTCGTTCGCGGCCAGCGCCCGGGCGACGCGCAGACGGGTGTCGTCCATCGTCCGGTCGACCGGCGTGCCGTCCCGCTCCTTGAAGCGGTATTTCATGTCCCAGATGGTGTGGGCGACGGGCGGGAGGAGCTCGTCGGTATCCGGCAGTGTCGCGGCGTCCATGATGGATACTCCGTGGGTTGAGCGGCCCGGGCCCGGCGCCGTTACAGTGCGCCCGATACGGGACGCGGGTTGCGTCCCGGGCGGCGGAAACGGCGGCCGCGCAGGGCCGTTATGCGGGGGGTGCCGGTGTCGGCGGACGCGGAGAATGCAGCGGTCCGGGACCGGCCTTGGAAGGGGTCAGCGGCCCGTGGCGTTCCCGTCGGGAGCCTTGCCGTCGGTCGGTTCGTTGGCCGGCGGGTCGCCGCGTTCAACGGCGTCGACGCGGATGGCGAGTGCATCCACGCGCGCAGTCGTTGCGTCCATGCGCCGGTCGAGGCCGTCGCGTGTCGTGTCGAGACGGACGCCGAGCACGCGGATGTCCTCCTTGAGCTCTGTCCGGACGTTGTTGATCTCGCCCTTGAGCTCGGTCCGAACCGCCCTGATCTCGCCCTTGAGCTCGGTTCGAACCGCCCTGATCTCGTCCCTGAGTTCGTCGCGGGTTTTGTCGAGACGCTCGCTGAGCGCCCGGATGTCGTTCTTGAGTTCGGTGCGAAGGGAGCCGATGTCGCCCTTGAGTTCGGTCCGGACGGAATCGACCTTGACGTCGATCTTTTCGTCGAGCCTGACGAGGGCGGCCTGCACCTGGTTGAGCATGACGTATACAGGCGCCATCCCGAGGGCGAAGACGGCCACGATGACGGCGGGAGCCAACCAGGATTTGAGGGTGTCCTTGACGGCGTCCATGATGGAACCTCCAGACTGCCGGGGAATATAGGGGGCGGCGGGCCGTACGGGAAGTGCATTCCCGGATCCGGCCTGTCCGCCTCCGGCCGGCCTTTCCTTGACTCTGTCAGGCCCGATGCTGTGGCAGCGGCGCGTTTCCGGTACGAAATTCTCTTGACCCTGCAGCGGTGCAAGCCCACGGAATTGTCCGGAACGGGATGGCCGCAGGCAAAGAGGACATTGACGCGGTCGAGCCGGTCTCGAACGCTGCTGGCATGGGAAGGATCGACATATCCGACTTCAGGGCGCGGTGCCTCGCCATCCTCGACCGCGTTCATGAGACCGGTGAACGAGTGGTGATTCTGAAGCGTGGCCGCCCGGTCGCCGAGCTGTCGCGCCCCACCGAAGGGGAGAGCCGATATCCCCAGGCGGAACTGGAAGGAACGGCCGTTATCCTGGGCGATGTCATGGAGGCGGTGTTTCCGGAGGAGCACCGAGCCAGCCCGAGGAAATGAATGCCCGGGCCGGGAAGCTGCGGCGATATCGTGGCGAAGGTGACAGGCAGGCAATCCACGCGTAGCATCGGATCGGTACCCACCACCGGAACTGATAGCATGAATGCCCAGGGGGCGCTGCGACGGCGCGGTCCGGCCCGCAGGGCCAGCTACCAGGACGTGCTGGACGCGCCGGCGCATATGGTGGCCGAGATCGTGGACGGCGCGCTTCATTTGCAGCGAAGGCCGCCCATGCTGGCGGCTCTGGCGAAGACCGCTCTCTCCGGCGAGATCGGCGGCGCCTTCTTCAAGGGTCGGAACGGGCCGGGCGGCTGGTGGATCGTTAATGAACCCGAGCTTCATTTCGGCGAGGACATTGTGGTTCCCGACATTGCTGGCTGGCGCTGGGAGCGAATGCCCGAACCGCCTGACGAGGCCTACATCACGCTGGCGCCGGACTGGGTATGCGAGGTCCTTTCCCCCTCGACGCGGAAGTTCGACCTCGAAGAGAAGCGCCCGGTCTATGCGCGGGAAGGTATCGACCACCTCTGGCTCGTCGATCCGGGGGCCAGGACGCTGGAGGCGTTCCCCCTGCTGGACGGCGCCTGGACGCCGGCCGGCTCGGCAAGTAACGACGATCCGGTGTCCTTCCCGCCCTTCGAGGCGGTGACCTTCCCGCTGGGCGCGCTCTGGCCCTGAAGCCGGACGAACCGGGTCGCTCCGGCCGGCGCAGCTGCCCGGGCTCGCTTCCTTCCGGCGCATCCCTCGGTTGAAACTGTGCTTCCCGGGCGGGGCGTCAGCCATGGTCCAGAAGTCTCCTGACCTGCGATTTGGCGCGGCGCAGGTCCGCGCTGAAATATTTCGGCGCCTGCCGCGGGAGGTGGGATCGCAACGGGGTCGTCGCCTGCCATTGGGTTCTGCCCCGGCCCAGCTTGACGAGCTCGCCGAGGAGGTTGCGGACATGGCCTCCCCTGCCGGTCCGCACCACCCAGAAGACGGGCACGCTGCGCCGGTCCCAGGTGGGCAGGAACCCGTCCGGCTCCGTGTGGAGCTTGCCGAAGCGCAGGGTCACAGCGCCAGCCTCCCCGGGAGCATAGGGGTGCGGGACTCTCGGCAGATGAACTCGGCGAGGGTCGGCATGGGTTCTCCTGGCGTGTGAAGGCGTGTCGCTGCCGTCATGCCGCTTCGGCGCCTGGAGGCGAACGGAGAACCGCGTCCAGAGTGGCGGCCTCCGGTCTGTCCTTGAGCACCTGCAGAAGGCGGGTGTGTTGTCGCGGGCTCATGGCGGTTATCCGGACCAGATCCTTCTTCCGATCCCCGATGGGGGTTTCGGCAAGCGTTGCCTGCAGCGCCGGCGGGATGCGTTCCGCGATGCGCACGGCGATCTGGATGGATCGCGGGGTGCATCCGAGACGCCAGGCGGCGAAGTTGGTGAAGCCGCACCGGTCGGGACGGGAGTAATCGGGCCGGTGGCCCTCTTGCTCGCGACGCGCACGAAACGCCGCGGACTGGCGGTCTCCGCCGCGGGGCGGTGTTCCGTATCTGCGTTCGTGACGGCGTTTGCCGCGGGCAAGCGCCTGAGCCTGCTGAAGGGCGGTCAGGCGCCGGAAGCGCGAGGGGAAGTCGGGGGATTCCGGGAGGGGTAAGCTGCTGGACATCCGGTTTACCTGTTCGGGGGACATTCGAGCGGTGACCGACAGGACTGCCTGCCGGCCTCCGTCTTCATGGGTGCCTGTTCGCGGACCCCGGGTCCGGTGGCAAATCGCTCCGCTTCCCCTGCCGGCCGAGAGCGGGAACTCTGGCCGAAATATGGAAGGCTCGCGCTCGAAGAGCTTTCCGCGGACGGCGAGCGGGGGTGATTCGCACGAGCACAAAAACGGAACAAGTGCGTCAGGACAGCCTGAAACCCTGCGCCGTCCGCGCCGGAAAAATCAAAGTGAGGGTTGTACCAACTTTGATCGGTGCGGGGCCTGAAAATGAAAGTGAGGGTTGTACCTACTTTGATTTTTTCGGCGCCCGGGGCTGGCCCGGAGGCCGCCTCGACCGGAACCGGACAATAGCGTGCCGCGGCACCGTCTGCAAGAGGTAAATGCATCGTCGGTCCGGGCAGGACAGTCAGGACCCGGCGGCCTGTCCGGCGCCGGCCTGTTCCTTCACGAGTTCGAGCCAGGCGACGATGTCCTGCCGTTCTTCTTCGGTGGCCGAGAACCAGATGGTCTGTACGCGTTCGAGAACGGTCTTCTCGGGCCCGGTCTCCGACGCCGGTTCGGGCGGTTCCTCCGGCGGCTCCTCCGGAGGTTCCTCCTCTTCCGGTTCCCGGCGCGGATGGATGTCGGAGAGCTTCCGGACTTCGTACTCGGCGCTCTGCAGGTCCTCCAGCAGGACCTGCTGCTCGTCGTCGTCCATGCCGGAAATGGTGAAGAGGTCGCCTTCGCGGTACGCGATGGCCGTCATGGCGATCTCTTCGCGCAGCTCGGGAATGATCTTCTCCCCGATGCGCAGCGCCCGGCGGATCGTCCAGGGAGAGAACGGCGTGAAGGACGCGGTCTCCGCGACGAAGCCGCGGTGCGAGCCGTCGTCGTTCTGGCCCTGGTAGGCGGAACTTCTGCGGTCGCCCCCGCGTCGGGCTTCCGGATAGAGCCGCTCGTAGATGTCCTTGCGCCGCGCCAGGAACACGCCGCGGTCGAGCGGGTTGAGCTCGGCGCGCATCAGGTTCTCGTCGATCTCCAGCAGCGCCAGTGTGTCCTCGTCGAGCAGGTCCAGGACGAAGGCCTCGATATGCGGCCAGGCCAGGTGGCGCGCGGCCTGAAGCCGATGGGCGCCGGAGACCAGCGCGTAGCGGTCGCCGTCCATGCGCACCTGGATCGGATACTGGAGGCCGTGAATCTTCATGCTCTCGGCCAGATGCTGGACGGTGCCGCCGTTTATCGTCCGGAGGCGCTGGCCGAGATCGATGCGGTCCAACTCCAGCAAGACGGTCTGGCGGGGCTCCTCCCGCATGACGAGGGGGGTGGCGGCCGGCGCGTCCATCAGTCTTTCTCTGCCTGTTCGAGCTCGTCGAGGGTGTCTTCCAGCTCGGCGGACGTCAGGGTGCCGCGGCATGCGTTTCGCATCAGCAGCAGGAGCAGGTCGCCGTCGAGAGGCTGCAGATCAGGACGGCTGTCCAGGGCCTCGATCAGCTCGAGAGGGGTTATCGTGGGGAACTGGGCGTAGTAGGCGCGCCTGCGCTGCATCAGCAGCTCGACCTGGTCCAGCACGGTCAAGCCGGGCTGGCGGATGCGTGCGTCAATTTCGGAAAGGGTGGTCATGAGCAGTCTCCCTGGTTGGTGAGCCATTCGCGGAATTCCCGGCGCTCGGACCGGGAGGACTTGCGCCAGATGCGCTTGAAGGCTTCGACATTGCTTGGAGCTGGCGCGAGCGCGTCCCGATCCGACAGAAGAGAGGACAGGGTGGCAGGTGGCTGCTTCGCAGCTTGCAGGCATCTCAACAGTTCCTGCTGTTCATCAGCGTCCATGTCGGCGATGCGCTGCAGGTCCGTTTCCCGGCGGGCAATGGGTGTGCCCGCGAGTGCGTCCAGAAGCGCGGTGTCGATCCGCGCTCCGATCCTGGCGACGCGCTCGCGCTGCAGCGACAGGCGGAGGCGGTCCAGCGCAGTCAGGCCGGGCTGGTGAAGGCCCGCGTCGACCTCGGCAGGGGCGGTCATGGCTGGGTACCCGGCTCGGCGAGCCATTCGCGGAATTCGTCGCGCTCGGCTTCGGACGCTTCGTTCCAGAGGTATTCGAGGAATTGGCGCCGATGGCTCGCGGCCGTCTTCGACCAGAGCGCGGTCAGCCGGTCCAGGTCTGTCTTTCGGGGGGAGGACGGCCGGTTGGGATCAGCCATGAGAGCCGACAGGGACTGGGGAGGTTGTGGCGCGGTTTGCAGCCGCTGCAGCAGGTCCTGCTGCTTGTCCGGCTTCATGTCGGCGATGCGTTCCAGATCCATGGTCCGACGGGCTATGGGCGTCTCCGCCAGGGCGGCCTGGAGGTCAGGCGAGAGCCGCTCGCCGATGCGTGTGGAACGCTGGATCGTGCGGGAAGACCATGGTGTCGAAGCCGTGGTGTCCTCGACAAAGGACAGGGCGCGGTCAGTCGAAGGAGATGCGCCGTTTCGTGAATGTCGCCGCGACGGCGACATTAGGTGAGCGCCGTGTCTGGTCTCGGGATGCAGGCGCTCGTAGATCTCCTTGCGCCTGGCCAGAAATCGGCATCGGTCCAATGGCTTGAGCTCGGCCCGAAACAGGTTCTCGTCGATTTCGAGGAGGGCAACCTCTTCCTCCTCCAGGTCGTCGACGAGGAATGATTCGATATGCGTCCAACCGAGCCTCTCGGCTGCGGCGACGCGGTGCGCGCCCGCGATCAGACGGAACCGTCCCGGCTCAATGGTCCTGATCTGGATGGGATACACCTGACCCAGATTCCTCATGGATTCAGCCATGTGTTCGACGGCCGTCGGGTCAATCGATCGAAGCCGGTCTTCGACTTCGATCATGTCGAGTGGCGTGGGCAGGGATCGGCGGTGCTGAACGGCGTTCGGGATTTCGGCCTCTGCCAGGCCCTTGGGGGCGGTGGCCATGGCCCGCGCCAGTTTCTTGTCGAGCTTGGTAACGCTGCTCATGAAAGGTCTCCGCTGGAATCAGGATGCGGCCGAAACGGCAGTGAGCGCGGGTTCGGGCCAGGCGAAGACGGCAGCGGCGAGCGCTTGTGCCTCGACTGCTGCGGGGCTGCGCGGTGCGAACTCGCTCACTCCCAGGCCGTAGGAGGATGCGTGGGCGAAGGCGGTCCGCTGACGGAGCATCGCCGGCAGGATCGGAACATCCTCCTGGGCCAGCAGGTTCCTGGCAGAGCCGATGGGCCTGTGCCCGCGTGTCGGAGCTGCCGAGAAGACGATGACCGCGGGCGTCTGCGCCATGCGGCAGACGTCGAGGCTCATCCGGATCGACGCGAGGTCGAACACCTGGGGCCGGCACGGGATGATGACCAGCCGGGCGTGCTGGGCCGCGGTCAGCATCGACATGTCGGTGTGCCCGGGGGTGTCGAGGATTATGACCTCGAAGCCGCTCTCGGCAGCGCGGCCGATCTCCCTGGGCAGCCGGCTCGGCTGTGTCGTGATGACCTCGGGGAACGGCTTGTCGCGAATATCGCTCCAGGTCCCGGAGGAGCCCTGGGGGTCCGTGTCCACGATCATCGCCCTCTTTCCGGCCAGGAAGGCCTCGACCGCGAGGTTCGTGGAGATCGTCGTCTTGCCGGAGCCGCCTTTCTGGCTGATGACGGCGTAGATGTCGGGTTCTGTCATGATGTTGCTCCTCGGCGCATGGCTCGATGCCGTCGCGGGTGGTTCAAGGTCCGGGAACCCCGGCGAAGCTGCGCGCGTGGCGTTGCGGACGAACTGCGGCGCGCGTTCCTGTCCTTGCCTTCCGGCGCGCCGTGCGCCAGATTCCGGGCCTTGCGGAAGGGAAGGGAACGGATGGCATACTCATTCAGTGTCGAGTTGGTCGTCTGCGAGGAAACAGGCGTCCTCGTCGC
This sequence comes from Alphaproteobacteria bacterium, assembly GCA_022827685.1. Classification (GTDB taxonomy): domain Bacteria; phylum Pseudomonadota; class Alphaproteobacteria; order Bin95; family Bin95; genus Bin95. The sequence goes on along the minus strand of JAJEIH010000162.1, from coordinate 5,265 downwards.
AACAAGCGACGACATTCCCGGCCTTGTCCTCGAAGCCGAAACCTTCGGCGGCATCATGGATGCCCTGATCGACTGCGCCCCGGAGTTGATCAGGCAGAACCACCCTGACCTGCCCGAAGACGAATACTGCGTCTCCTTCGCGCCGGTGCGGCACCCCGTTCTGCGTTCCTGCACCACTGCCCTGGCCTTGGCTGCGTGAACGACTACGGGCAGGCCGTCCGGCGCCTGCTCCGACAAGCCGGATGGAAAAGGGTGCGCCAGGGGGGCAAGGGCAGCCATGAGATATGGGCGGGCGCCGATGGCGCCGGCAGAAAAGTCTCCGTGCCTGTCACGATCAAGAGCCGATACACCGCCAACGCCATCCCGAAGCAGGCCGGTATCTCCAGGCGGTTCTGAACCTCTCCCCGCAATGCGGCTACGCCGGCGATCTGCTGCGTGAGCGGCGAACGAGCGCCGGTCAGCAGCCTCGGACCCCGCGCGATTGGCGTCGGTCATGTCACGGTCCTCCATGCTGCAGCAGCCGGACATGCTCGATCACGGAGCCCGGTCGGACCGCCTCCTCGCGGACCATGTGAAGAAAGACGGTTTGCGGGTCTGTGGAGTCGGGGTCGGGTTGGCGTTCGGTTATCGCCGCGAGGACGATGCCGATCGCCGTGGTGCGGTGCAGTCCGAGCGTGTCCATCGCGCCGCGCCAGGCGGAGCCGGAAACTGAAAGCCGGCCGGTGCAAACCGTCAGCGTCGCATGCATGAGGTGAAGCCATCGGCGCGGGCTGTCCGGGCTGCTCGTGAGGCAGCGGCGGATGCTCCACGGAACGATCGGCTCTATGTCCTCCAGGGCGGGCGCCGGGGTGTTGGAAGGCGCCTCCCCGCTGAATGACGCTTCCTCGTCCTCAGGCCCGGCTTCGGCGAAAGCGTCGTCAGGCGCCGTGGCCGCGATTTCGGCCCGAACAGGAAGCTGAGAGGCTTCGTCCGGCTGACTGGCGACCTCGTCCGCGCGGCCGACAAGACCCCAGAGCGATCTTCCGAGGTCCAGCTCTCCCTTGCGGGCAGCTGCGACCATGCCGCGGAGATAGCCGCCGGCGCTCCGGACCTCGCCGGCATCGGCGCGGGAAGCGACAACGGCTACCGCGAACGAGGCGGCGTCGGGCCCCATGACCTCGCAGGCTTCGCGCCAGGCGCTGGGGGAGACCCCGAGACGGCTGCGGGCGAAGTTGGCGGCCAGGCGGAAATCCTCCTCGTTCGGCATCGTCCGGTCCGGCAGGTGCTGGGCGAATGAGGCGGGGAGGGATTCGAGAATCAGCCAGGCCGGCGGGAACTTCGCCGGCGGGGCCTCCTCCACCTCTCCGCGACTACAGTCCTCCCTTTCCGGCCCAGGGCGGGCGGCGGCGGTGTGTGGGTCGGGAGCGGGCTCGGCGGTTCGGTCCGCCGCTGCAAGATTAATATCTCTGTATTGGTTTGTAATTGTAATGGACCCTGACTCCGGAGTGCAGCCCAGGCTGCAAATTTCAGACGAATTCCCGTCGTTCGGAGGGGGCCTTTCGCGGTCCTGGTCGGGACGGGCGACGGCGATGGAGCGCGCCTCGATCGATCGTGCTTTGATGGCGAGCTCCTGGAGGGGGTCGAGACGCCAGCAGGCCATGGCGCGGCCAGTCGGCAACGAGGCGGCCTGGTCAAGCAGCTCGTGAATGGAACTGCCCTCGACGGCGCCGGAACGAAGCGCGGCCTTCAGCCGGATCAGGGTGCGGGTGCGGATCGCTGCGATCTCGTAAACGAGTGCCTGGCATTCCTTCCGCTCCTTCCGGACGGCCTCGAATGTCGCTTCGATGTCGTCGGCCCTGGCCGCGAAGGGGGCGAGGTTCACCCCGTAGGCGCAGGCGATGCGCCCGGTCTCCGGGTCGCGCCAGCCGTTGCGCCGGCGGCTCGCGCAATCGGTCCAGTAGATGAAGCCGGCGCGCGCCAGGTCGTCTTCCAGGTTGGAGACGGCGCGGGGCTTCAGTCCCAGATCGCCGGCGATCTTGCTCTTGGTCATCCAGACCACGGGAGGCCAGTCGCCCGGCGCGAAATCGTCGGGCCGCGCCTTTCGCAAGATGCAGCGCATGTAGGAGATGTGCTGCTTGCGGAGCGACAAGCTCTCGGCGACGGCGCTGATCTCCAGCATGTCCAGGAGGGCCTTGTGGTTCAGGCCGCCCTCGAGGCCGGTCCAGGCTTCGGCGGCCTCGCGGGCGACGGCGTGTTCGGGGCGTTTGCTGCGGCAGCCCGAGGGATTGGGGCCGCGTGGGGATTCGCCGCCTCCGGGGCGGTCGCTAATGTCTTGATCTTGCATGACTTTCGACGCTCGGCGTCGTCCATGCCTCGATCCCCACTTTTTTCGCTTCACCGGCTTGACTGGGCAGACCGGGAGGGTTACCTTCCGAGTTCGTTGAAGCTTCGGAAGGTCCTGATTCTCTGGTGGGGACTGAGGCTACAGTCCGATTTTCGGGCTAAGATCGGGCAGCGGAACGTGACTTCCGCTGCCCGCTTTCTTTAAACCCTTGACTGTCGAGGGCTAACCGAGCACAATTCTCCGGCTCCTGAGGTCTGAAGACCTGCCGGATGTGGTGGTTAGGATAGGAGGGGGTTCTCTCCGCGCGACGGGCGCCTCCCGGGCTTCACGGGCGCTTCTTCTTCGGGGAAGGGGCCGGCTGTCTTTCGGCGGCGCGGCGGGCGATGTCCTCCAGCACGGCCCCGGTCTCCCGGAGCGCCTCCAGGTTCGAATAGCGCAGGACCGCTACGCCCCGCTGCTCCAGGAAGGCCGTGCGCGCCTCGTCCCGGCGCCTGTTCTCCGCCTCGTTGTGCTGGCCGCCGTCCAGTTCCACGGCGAGCCGGCGTTCGGGGCAGTAGAAGTCCAGGATCCAGGGCCCGACGACATGCTGGCGACGGAACTTGAGGCCGCCGAGCCGCTTGCCGCGCAGCCTCTGCCAGAGCGCCCGTTCCGCGTCGGTCTGTTCGCTGCGGAGGCGGCGGGCGCGGGCGCGCAGGGTCGGGTCGGCCGGCATGGGCAGGGTTGTGGCGCGGCGGCGGCGCCTCTGTCCTCTGCCGCGCGGCCGCAGGCCCCCTCCCGGCCTGCCCGCCAAGCGGGGGAGGGGAAAGATTGGGGCGGCGGGCGTTCCCTGTTCACTCTCCCCTCCCGCTTGCGGGAGGGGCGGGGGAGGGCTCTCTCCGTGCGACGGGCCTTTGCCGGGCCGCGCGGCCGCCGGCCCCCACCCGGCCTCCCCCGCAAGCGGGAGAGGAGAAAGATTGAGCTTGCGGGGCGGGCGCGCAAAAAAAGCGGGCCGCCCGGGGGCGGCCCGCCCGTCAGTTCAGGTGAAGGAACGGATCAGAAGCTGAGCGCGATGCCGGTCACGAAGCCGGTGCCCTCGTTCATGTCGCCGGTCACCTTGTCGTTGCTCGTGGTGTCCTCGACCGCGAAGACCGAGCTCTTCCACGCAACGCCCGGCGCCAGCGAGTAGCTGGCCGAGAGCATGGTAGCGTCGCGTTCGCCGCCGGAGTCTTCCTCATGCTTCATGTGGCCGAGGCTGACCGACATCGGGCCGTCCGAATAGCTGACGCTCGCACCCCAGATGGTGGCGTCGTTCGACGGGTCTTGCATCACCACCTGGCGCACCAGGTCGTTAGACGGATCGTTATCCGCCTCCGTCTCTTGGATGGCGGCGGTAGTGCCGTCGTCCCCGTCGTGGTTCCAGGTATGGCCGGTCACGATCCGCACCGCGTCGTCGGTCATGACCGAGTAGCTCTCGACCGCGTCATGCTGCGCGTAGGCGACATTGAAGCTGAACGCCCCGAAGCTGACGCCGAGCCCGACATTGGTGTAGGTCTCGTCGGACATCCCCTTCATGACGGGCATTCTGGTTGCGTTGGCCGCCGCCATCCGCGCCAAGGCGGTGCGCACGGTGGGTGCGAAAGCCTCGTTGCTTGCGCCGGTGGTTACTGCGGCTACCTCCGCTTCATGGTCGTCGGTCGTGTCCCCGTCGTCGTTGAGATCGACTGCCGGGAGCAGAGCGTTCACGAGGTCGCCGGCCTTTGTGCCCTGGTTCTGCCACACGTCCAGGATGTCCATGACGGCGTCGTAGTGGCTCCGCGTGATGCGGTCGTCGGTGCCGGTGAAGATGCTGGTCACCTGGTTGTCGTCCGCATCGGTGACCGACGCCGCCCCGCTGCGGCCGACGCTGCGGTGGCCGAGCGAGAAGGTGAAGTTCAGGTCGCCGACCGCCTGCTTGAAGTTCAGGCCCGCGCCCCAGGTGGAGTCGTCATTGCCGCTGGGCGTGGTGGTGCGGGAGGAGCCGTCATCCGGCGCGTAGGACAGGCCCACCTGCAGGCCGGCGGCCCGCGGCGAGATGTAGTTGATCTTCGGGTCGTTGCCGCCACCCGCCGTGCCGGCATGGCCCGCGGTCTCCAGATAGGTGCCCGGAATCCAGGCCTGCGTGTCGCCCGAGGTCAGGCCGATGCCGACATCCTTGATGCCGGAGTGCATCCGCACCATCGCATGGTCGCGGAAGCCGAACTCGATCTGGCCGAACTCGCCGCTGACGCGCACATAGGACTCGTCCATCGCCGTCTCGCCGCCGTCGCCTTCCAGCTCGACATGCACGCTGTATTTCAGGCCCATGTCGGATTCGAGCGAGCCCTTGAAGAAGATTTCGCTGTCGGAATGGACGGCGAAGCCGCCGTCGGCGTCCGGGTCGCTGCGGTTGGCGTAGCCGAACCACTGCTGCATGTAGCCGCCCACGCCGACCGACATCATGTCGGCGGCGGAAGCCGGAGCGGCAGCTATCGCGCCTGCAAAAGCAAGCGCGGAAGTTGCCAAAAGGGCTTTTCTCATAATCCCCGTTTCCCTTCCGTGTGTTGCAACACAGTCTCAGTAGGCCCCGTAGTCGGAGCCGGATGAAAGCATAGACAAGGCTCTCCGCAGCACAACCCTCCTTTCAGCCGTAGAGGAAAAACCCCGGAACTGTTGCAGAAACGCAACAAACAGCCCTGGAATCGGATACACGAATCCTTTCCATCTGACGCATTACAGATGGTTATACCAACATTCTTTCGCCCGCTGCTCCGGGCACTTACGCCACATGCCGGCCAACCCCTAATGTCGCAGAATGAATAGGCTCTTATCGGTCGTGCGGAGCATGACCGATAAGATCATTGAGTTGAGCCGCGCGGCACGGCGGTGATGCCGGCTATGGGGAAAGTAACCGCTCGGCGGGATCCGATTACGCCGTCGAGAGGCAG
>JAJEIH010000150.1 GCA_022827685.1 Alphaproteobacteria bacterium | reverse complement strand
GCCGGGGCCCAGTGCGGCCGTGCGGCGGCCCGGGGCGGTCGCGCCTGTTCTCCCCGGCTGCGCCCGCCGGGAACGCTGTAGCTGGACCCCGGCTCGGAGGCCGGGGTGACAAAAAAGAGCGCAAGCACGAGGAAAGGCGGCGGCGCCATAGCTTCCGGTCAACGACCGTTGGTATCACGAATGGAGCGTTATGCCCGGACGGGTTGCAGGGCATGTCCCCTGCGCATGCGGATCATGACATCTCATGACAGAACATGACGCATCGCAGGGGGCCGGCTTCGCGGCGCGGACGCGGTCAGCTGCAGAAGGGCCAGATCTGGTACCAGGAGTCGCAGCGGAAGCGGGATTCGCACTTGTCGAGCTGGGAGGTGTAGCGGCTGGCGGTGCGCGCGACCTTGCGGGCGGCGGCCTTGACGCCCTGCTTGTTCTTCCACTTGCCGCTCCGGTAGCCGCCGCGGCCCTCGTGATAGGCGAGGTAGAGACTGTAGGCGTCGGTGTAGGCAAGGCCGAGCTGGCGGTGGCTCTTGCGGTTGTACCAGCCGATGAAGTCGAGCGCGTCCTCCATGTCGGAGCGGCTGCGGAACCACCCGCCGCGCTCGTTCTCATATTCCGCCCAGGTGCCGTCCAGCGCCTGCGCATAGCCCTTGGCCGATGTCTGGCGCCCCCAGGGGATGAACCAAAGCCACTTTCTCGGCGGCCGCGCATGGCTGCGATAGCTCGATTCCCGGTGCACGAACGCCATCTGGACCGGAACGGGCGTGCCCCACTCCCTCTCGCTGGCGCGGGCATAGTCGTACCAGTCCGGATACTGCTCGAACACGGAGCAGAGATTGCCCTGGTTGTCCGGCGGCGCGGTCGCGCAGCCGGCGGCGAGCAGGGCCAGGCCGGCGGCGAGGCAGCGGAGAGAGCGAATCATGGCCGTTAGTGTCCCGTTCCTGAAATCAGGGCGCTCCCATACAGCCTTCCCGCCATGTCATGGCCGGACTCGTTCCGGCCATCCACACAGCCCGCGATCCTCGACGAAACGGTTGAGGGAGATGCCCGGAACAAGTCCGGGCATGACGACCCGGGGGCATGGCGGAGGCGAACGAACGGCGCCGATGCTGTCGAATGCCACTTTCCAAAACAGTGCATCAGGCTTCCCGTTCCATCCGCCGGAAGAAGCAGCTTCTGGCGCCGGTGTGGCAGGCGGCGCCGGTCTGCTCGACCAGCAGCAGGACCGTGTCGCCGTCGCAGTCGAGGCGGCATTCGCGCACCTGCTGGATATGCCCGGATGTATCGCCCTTGCGCCAGAAGGCCTGGCGCGAGCGCGACCAGTAGCAGGCGCGTCCGGTGCGGAGGGTCTCGGCGAGCGTCTCGCGGTTCATCCAGGCCATCATCAGCACCTCGCCCGTGTCGTACGCCTGGGCGACGGCGGGGACGAGGCCCGCCTCGTTGAAGCGCACATCGCCGAGCGCGGCCGGTTCGAACGGCACGGTCATGGCAGGACCCGCGCCATGACGTTTTCGCGGAAGCGGTCGATGGCGTCGAAGGTCTCTTCCAGGCTCGGGCGCAGGAAGTTGAACATGAGCCGCGTGACGCCGGTCTCGCGAAGCGCGGCCGCGTCCCCGGCCACCTGCTCGTCCGTGCCTGTCATGATGAAGCGCGCGCCCTCGTCGTTTTGCCGCTCGAGGTCTTCCCGGTACCAGTTGGCCGAGAAGGCGAGGCCGATCTCCGCCGGGTCGCGCCCGGCCTTCTCCGCCTCGGCGCGCATCCGGGCCGCGCCGGCGGCGAAGCGCGCGGGCGTGTCCAGCGGATGGCGCGGATTGGCCCCGATGGGGAACCAGACATCGGCATGGCGCGCGGCGCGCCTGAGCGCCGGCCCGCTCTCGCCGCCGGTCCAGATCGGCGGGTGCGGGCGCTGCACCGGCTTCGGCTCGAAGATGATGCCGTCGAACGCGGCGAACTCGCCCGCCATGGCCGGGTTCTCTTCGGTCCAGAGCGTCTTGAAGGCCTCCAGATATTCGCCGGTGACGCGCCCGCGCGCGTCGAAGTCCGGGGCGCCGATGGCCTCGAACTCCTCGCGCAGCCAGCCCGCGCCGACGCCGAGGTCGATGCGCCCGCCGGAGAGCACGTCCATGGTCGCGACCGCCTTGGCCGTGAACACCGCCGGGCGGTGCGGCGCGACCATGACGGAGGAGAGGATGCGTGCCTTCTTCGTCACCGCCGCGACATGGGTCATCAGGATGAGCTGGTCCATGCAGTCGCCCCAGTCGCCGGTCAGCTTGCCGGAGACATCGTAGGGATAGCGCGAGGCGTAGCTTTTCGGGATGACGACGTGATCGGGTATCGCGAGGCGGACGAAGCCGCTCTCCTCGGCCTTTGCGGCCAGCGCCTTTATGGCCTCCGGGGTGGCCATAGGGCCGCGATTGGGGATGCTCAGACCGAATTCCATGGGTGCCGCTCCCGGCTGTCGGATGTCTCGGGTATAGTCGCCCCCGGATATAGCAGGAGCGGCGGGCAATGGGCATTGGTGTCGGGCTGGGGCTGGCGGATTTCCCGTTCTCGGACGCGCGCGCCTTCTGGCGCTGGGTCGATCTCTGCGAGGAGGGCGGCGTCGATTCGCTCTGGCAGACGGACCGGCTGGTCTCGCGCCAGCCGATCCTGGAGTGCATGAGCGCCATGGCCGCCATCGCCGGGCGCACGAGGCGGATCAAGTTCGGCATGAATGTCGCCTCCGTCGGCCTGCGCGACCCGCTGCTGCTCGCCAAGCAATGCGCCACCATCGACGTGCTGAGCGAGGGCCGGCTGCTGCCGGCCTTCGGCGTCGGCAGCCCGCGCGGGCCGGAATGGCAGGTGCGCGGCGAGGCCTTCGACAAGGGCGCGCGCCGCACCAATGAGGGGCTGGAAATCCTCTCCCGGCTCTGGTCCGAGGAGAAGGTCAGCTTCCAGGGCGAGTTCTACGCCATGAAGGACGCGTCGATCTCGCCGCGCCCGGTGCAGGACCCGCTGCCGCTCTGGATCGGCGGGTCGAGCCGGGCGGCGATCCGCCGGACCGCCAAGTGGGGCACGGGCTGGCAGGCCGGCGGCGAGGCGCCCGAGGAAGTGGCGCCGGTCGTCGTCGCAATCCGCGAGGCGGCCGAGGCGGAAGGCCGGCCGTTCGACCCGGAGCATTTCGGCACGGGGCTGAATGCGCGCTTCGGCTCCTGGGACGAGCCGCTTGTGGCCAAGGCTGCAGACGCGCAGTTGAAGCGCACCGGGCGCGACCCGCGCCGGCAATGGGCTATCGGCGGCCGGGACGACATCCTCGCCCGCATCGCCGCCTTCGTGGACGCCGGCATCTCCAAGTTCATCCTGCGCCCGATGGGCCGCGACGACGAGGAGATCATGGCGCAGACCCGCCGGATCGTGGAGGAGGTCATTCCGGCTGCGGAGGCGATGCGGGGAGAACGCGCCGCCGCTTAGCGACGAGGGACCAGGCCGGCCGCTACAGGTTGAAGCGGAAGAGCAGCACGTCGCCGTCCTGCACCACGTAGTCGCGGCCCTCGACGCGCATCCGCCCGGCATCCTTCGCGCCGCGCTCGCCGCCGAAGCCGACATAGTCCTCGTAGGCGATGGTCTCGGCGCGGATGAAGCCGCGCTCGAAATCGGTGTGGACGCGGCCCGCCGCCTCGAGCGCGGTGGCGCCGGCGGTCACCGTCCAGGCGCGGGCTTCCTTCGGGCCGGCGGTGATGAAGGTGATGAGGCCGAGCAGCCGGTAACCCGCCCGGATGACCCGGTCGAGGCCCGACTCCTCCAGACCGAGCGTCTCCAGGAACTCCGCGCGCTCCCGGGCGTCTGCCAGCATGGCAATCTCCGCCTCCACGGCGGCGGACACGGTGACGCATTCAGCGCCCTCGCGCGTCGCACGCTCGGCCGCCAGCCGGGACCATTCATTGCCCGGGGCCGCGTCCGCCTCGCCGACATTGCACACATAGAGCACGGGCTTGGCGGTGAGCAGCTGCAGGCTCTCGAAGGCCGCCCGGTCGTCGTCGCGGTCGAAGGAGACGCTCCGCGCCGGCCGGCCCGCCTCCAGCGCCGCCAGCACGGGCGCCATCGTGCGCGCCAGCACCTTCTGTTCCGGGTCGCCGGCCGCCGCGCGCTTCTTCGCCTGGTCGAAGCGCCGCTCCAGGCTTTCGAGGTCCGCCAGCATGAGCTCGGTCCCGACCGTCTCGGCATCGCGCACCGGATCGATTCCGCTCTCCACATGCGTCACGCCGCCGTCCTCGAAGCAGCGCAGCACATGGGCGATGGCGTCCACCTCGCGGATATTGGCGAGGAAGCGGTTGCCGAGCCCCTCGCCGCGCGAAGCGCCGCGCACCAGCCCGGCGATGTCGACGAACTCGAGGAAGGTCGGTGCTACGCGGGGCGCGCCCGCAAGGCCGGCGATCTTCTCCAGCCGGCCGTCCGGCACCGCGACGCGCCCGACATTCGGCTCGACCGTGCAGAACGGATAGTTCTCCGCCTGGGCCTGCGCAGTCGCCGTCAGCGCGTTGAAGAGCGTGGACTTGCCGACATTCGGCAGCCCCACAATGCCGCATCTGAAACCCATGGTCCCGTCAGGCCTCCGGGGCCGGCGCAGCGGAAGGCGGCGGACGGGTCAGGATCGCCACCCGGTTCATGAAATTCGCGTCGTCATCCGCCGCCAGCAGATCGGCCGAGCGCGCCACGGCGTCCAGCATGAGCATGAGCCAGCCGGAATCCTCGGAGCCGAAGGCGTGCAGCACATGGCCGGTGACGCGCCTCGAATCGCCCGGATGCCCGATGCCGAGGCGCACGCGGCGATAGCCCGGGCCGACAATGCGGTCGATGCTGCCGAGCCCGTTATGGCCGGCCGACCCGCCGCCCCGCTTCACGCGCAGCTTGCCGGCCGCCAGGTCGAGTTCGTCGTGGAACACCACCACCTGGGCGAGACCCGGCTTGTAGAACTGCATGGCCGCCGAGACGGCGCGGCCGGACTGGTTCATGAAGGTCTGCGGCTTGAGCAGCGCCACGCGCTCGCCGCCGAGCCGGCCCTCGCTCACCAGGCCGCGAAACCGCTTCCGGAACGGCGGGAAGCCGTGCCGGTTCGCGATCGCGTCCAGCGCCATGAACCCGATATTGTGCCGGTGGCGGGCGTATTTCGGGCCGGGATTGCCGAGCCCGACAAAGAGATGCACGGCAGCCGGCCTCCCATGCCCGGGCGATCAGTCGGCGGCGGGCTCCTCGCCGCCTTCCTCTTCGCCCTCCTGGCCTTCTTCCTCGCCTTCCTCGACCTCGTCCTCGTCGTCCAGGCCGCCGGCAGGCGCCGAAATCGAGACGATCAGCGGGTCGTCATCTCCCGCGGGACGCACGCCTTCCGGCAGCACGATTTCCGAGAGCCGGACGCCGCTGCCGATCTCCAGTTCCGCGATATCCACCTCGAGCGCCTCCGGAATGCTGTCCGCGCGGCAGACGACCTCGACATCGTATTGCGCGACGGCGAGCGTGCCGCCCGCGCGCAAGCCGACGCAGTCGTCCTGGCCCAGCAGCGATACCGGCACCCTCACATTCAGTTCCGAGGCCGCCGACACGCGCATGAAATCGACATGCAGGGGGCGGTCGGTCACCGGATGGCGCTGGACCTCCTTCGGAATGACGCGCTCCCGGCCGGAGCCCTCGATCTCCAGGTCGAGCAGCGTTGCCGTGAAGCCGCCGCGGCCCATCAGCCAGCGCAGCCGGCGATCCTCCACGGATACCTTCTCCGGCTCCTTGCTGCCGCCATAGACGATGGCCGGCACCCGGCCTTCGCGGCGCAGCGCCCGCGCCGGCCCCGTGCCGGCGCCCTGCCGCGGCAACGCGGCGAGAATGGCGTTTTCGCTCATGATCTTCCGTTCTTCTTCCTTCTGCCGGCCGGCCTAGTTGAACAGGCTCGAAACCGACCGGCTCTGGGTAATCCGCAACACCGCCTCGCCCAGCAGCGGCCCGATGGCAATCTGCCGGATATTCTCCGCATCCCGCATCGCCTGCGTCGCCTCGATGCTGTCCGTCGTCACCAGCATGTCTATCGGCGACGCCGTGACCCGGTCCACCGCCCCGCCCGACAGCACGCCGTGCGAGACATAGGCCGAGACGCCGCTCGCCCCCTCCTCCATCAACGCTACCGCGGCGTTGCACAGGGTGCCGGCGCTGTCCACGATGTCATCGAATATGACGCAGCGCCGCCCGCCGACCTCGCCGATAATGTTCATCACCTCGGAAACGCCGGCGCGCGGGCGGCGCTTGTCGATGATTGCAAGCTCGCTGTCAAGGCGCCGCGCGAGCGCGCGGGCGCGCACGACGCCGCCGACATCGGGCGAAACGACAACCAGCGCCTCATCGTTGAATGTCTGCTTCAGGTCGGCGGCGAACACGGGCGCGGCGAACAGGTTGTCGGTCGGAATGTCGAAGAAGCCCTGGATCTGGCCGGCATGAAGGTCCATCGTCAGCACCCGGTGGGCGCCCGCCGTGGTGATGAGATTGGCGACCAGCTTGGCCGAGATCGGCGTGCGCGAGCCTGTCTTGCGGTCCTGCCGGGCATAGCCGAAATAGGGGATGACGGCGGTGATCCGGCGCGCCGAGGCCCGTTTCAGCGCATCGATGGCCACCAGCAATTCCATCAGCGTGTCATTGGCCGGGAAGGAGGTGGACTGGACCAGGAACACGTCCTCGCCGCGGACGTTCTCCTCGATCTCCACGAAGACTTCCTTGTCGGAGAAACTCCGGATGCTGGCCGCGGTCAGCGGCACTTCCAGATAGTCGGCGATCGCCTGGGCGAGCGGTCGATTGCTGTTGCCTGCAATAACCTTCATTCGTCCCGCCGCCCCTCTCCCCCGGACGGCGCGGAACCTATCAGCGCGCCCCGGGGCTGTAAATGCCGGTTCATATGCGCGTCGAGAGCGCGATGGCGAGTTTCGAGGCGGTGTTTACGGCACGGTAGAGCAGGCCGTAGGCGGGCGCCTGTTCCGCCCCGGCGTCGAGGGCCGTGTCGCGGTGCTCCAGCTCTTCGGCCCGGAACTCCCCGATGGCCGCGGCCAGGTCCGGCTCCCCGCCCTTCAGCTCTTCAAGCTGGCCCGCATAATGCTCGTCTATGGCCTCCTCGACCGCGACGGTGCAGGCCATGGCCGCCCGCTCGCCGAGCGCGGCCGTGGCGGCGCCCAGCGCGAAGCCGGCAAGATGCCACAGCGGCTGCAGGGCGGTCGGGCGCACCCGCCGGGCGGCGAGCTCGGCCTCGAAATAGGCCAGATGCCGCGCCTCCTGCCGCGCCATGCGCCGGAGCGCCGGCCCCGCCGGCCCGCGCCCGAGCACGGCAAGCTGGCCCTCATAGATGCGCCGCGCACCGTATTCGCCCGCATGGTTGACGCGGATCATCGCCTCAATGCGCTCCTTCCGCGTCGGGTCTCCGGGAAGGCGCTTCATGCCGCTTCGCTCCTGCCGGCCCGGATCATGCGCCGCGCCGCGCCGGCCGCCATCCCCGCCAGCGCCAGCGAGAGCAGCCCGTTCCAGGCCGCCATGGAGAGGCCGAGGAACGACCACGCGACCTCGTCGCAGCGCGCGGGCGCGGCGTTCAGCAGGCGTTCGCGCAATTCCGCCACCGTCTTCGCCGGCGGGCCGCCCTCGCAGGCGGCGAGGCCCGCCCACCAGTGCTGCTCGACGCCGGCATGAAAGCCCGCAAGGCCTGCGCCCGCAAGCGCAGCCGCGCCCGCAAGCCCCACCGCCAGCGCCGCCGCCGGCCCCCGGACGCCGAGAGCGAGCAGGGCGAGCAGAACAGTCACGACATGCGGCCAGCGCTGCCAGATGCAGAGCGGGCACGGCTCCAGCCCGCCCAGATGCTGGAAGGCGAAGGCCGCGGCGAGCGCCGCCAGGCTGCCGGCCGCAATGGCCGCCGGATGGAGCAGGAACCGCATCACAGCACCCTCAACACCAGGAAGCCTGCCACGAGCAGCACGGTGAAGGCGAGGGTCAACGGACCGAGCCGGCGCTCGACGAACGCGCGGACGGGCGCGCCGAAGCGCCAGAGCAGCGCGGCGACGATGAAGAAGCGCAGGCCCCGGCCCAATGCCGAGGCCAGCGCGAAGGTGGCGAGGTCGGTGCCGGCGACGCCGCTTGCGATGGTGAAGACCTTGTAGGGGATGGGCGAGAAGGCGGCGGTGAAGACGATCAGCCCGCCATGCTCGTTGTAGAGCGCCTGCGCCTCGGCGAACGCCTCGCCATGGCCGTAGAAGCGGAGCAGCGGTTCGCCCACGGTCTCGAACAGGAAGGCGCCCGTCGCGTAGCCGGCCAGCCCGCCCGCGACGGAGCCGGCCGTGGCGATGGCCGCGTAGCGCCAAGCGCGCTCCGGCGCCGCCAGCACCATCGGCAGCAGCAGCACTTCCACCGGTATGGGGAAAAACAGGCTTTCCGCGAAGGCGACGGCCGCCAGCATCCACACGGCGTGCGGATGGCCGGCAAGGCGCATGGTTCCGTCATAGAGGCGGCGCAGCATGATGCCCGCCCACATAGCCGCGCGGGACCGGACGGGCAATGCGGCCCCTGTCACAGCCGGCCGCCGGGACATGCCGCGAGTGTCATGAATTGTCATGTTTTGTCATGCGCCCTGCCGGAAATGTCATGTTTCGTCATGGTCCGCCGCGCCTCCTTTCGGCAAGCTCAGGACAGACTCCTTCGTCACCCCGGCCCCCGAGCCGGGGTCCAGCCTCGGTTCTCGCGGCGGCTTCGACGGTTCGGCCCGCCCTCTGCCGACTGCGGCAGTATCGGAAATCATGGATGGACCCCGGCTCGGAGGCCGGGGTGACGGGAGAGGGCCGGGATCGGAGGCCATCCTGTCCGCCCGGCGGTTGCCTGGCCGCCGATATCTCTCCCTCGTGCGGAAGAGGCGATTTCGCGTGCCCGTCCGTATTTCGCATGGCGTTCCTCCATCGCGTTCCGTTCCGTTCCCCCCGCCGCCGGTCCGGCCGGCAGGCGGGACCCTGTTTCCGCGCGTATCGCGTGCGCGCCTGCGCGCGGGCTTGGGCGCGTGTTTGCACCGGCGCGGTTCGCGCGCCTGATTGCCCGCGCGCGCAACCCCGAAATCAGGGCGCACCTTTCCCGTCCGTTCCGTTGGACTTTTTTCGCGCCGGCGCGAACCGGGACGTGAAGCGGCCCCGCGCGGATGCCGCTTCCTCACACCCCAATATCGGGACGGGCGCCGGGAAGTCAAGTTGATTTAAGAAATATTTCTGAAATCATGAACAAAAGCTTGACTGCCCGCCCCGGAGAGTGGAAAACAGGCGCGCCGTCGCCCCTGCGATCCGGGACAACGAGCGCATTGACCCTGAGCGCCGCTTGCCCGACATTGCAGGCGGTTGGCGAACGAGGAGGCCCGGGCCATGCCGGAAGGTGTCGAACAGATCGTCAGGACGGTGCCGACAGGGGCCGCGCTCGGGGCCGTTATCGAGGGCGTGGACCTTTCCGGGCCGCTCGACGATGAAACCTTCTCGGCCATCCACGCCGCCTGGATCGAGCACGGCGTGGTGGTGTTTCGCGGGCAGACGCTGACGGACGCGGATTTCGTCGCCTTTTCGTCGCGCTTCGGCAAGCTCGACCATGCGCCGATCATGGAGAACGGCCAGACCATGGTGGAGGGCGTGCCGGAGCTCTACGTGATCTCCAACATCGTCAGGGACGGCAAACCCATCGGCTCGCTCGGCGCGGGCGAGGCCTCCTGGCACACCGACATGAGCTATGAGGAGCGCCCGCCCAAGGCCAGCGCCCTCTACGCGCTGGAAATCCCGCCGGAAGGCGGCGACACCTGCTTCCTCAACATGTATGCCGCGCTGGAGGCGCTTCCGGCGGACCTGCGGCGCCGGCTGGAGGCCGCCAGCGTCCGCCACGACTCAAGCGTCAATTCCGGCGGCTATCTGCGCGCGGGCTTCGACGAGGTCGTGGATGTAAGCGAGGCGCCCGGCGCCAGCCATCCCGCCGTGCCGGTGCATCCGGAGAGCGGACGGCCGGTGCTCTATCTGGGCCGGCGGCTCAACTCCTATGTCGAGGGCATGAAGGTCTCGGAGTCGGAGGCGCTGCTGGACGAGCTGTGGAGCCATGTCCAGCAGGAGCGCTTCACCTACCGCCACCGCTGGCAGGTCGGCGACCTGGTGCTCTGGGACAACCGCTGCACCATGCACCGCCGCGACCCCTTCGACGCCTCAACGCGCCGGAGGCTGCACCGCACGCAGATACAGGGGGAGCGGCCGCGGGCTGCGTGATTTCAGCGGAAAATACTTCTCCCGATTACCAACCCGAATCCGGCAGAGGCCGGGGCCGCAAGCCGTAGGTGATTGCCGCGTTACGGGATCGGCGGACAGCGTGGCTGGCCGGCGGCGTAGCAGGTCCGGTAGCCGGTGCGCTTCTGTGTATCGCCGTCGTAATACTGCGTACACTGAGACCACGTTTGCGTTATGCCGCGCGGCAAGGGACCCATGCGTACGGTTTCAGACTCTCCCGGCTCCAAACTCGTTGCGCTTCCGCTGCTGCACTTTATCGGTTTTCCTCGGTCGTGGTCGTATTTCAAACCGATTAGATGCCGCCATATAACTGTCGCTTTGTGAGCGCATCCGTTGGTGAATTGAACTTCGATTGAATAGTCCTTGTAATCTTCCCGGAGCCTGCCCCCTATCGAGTCGGTCTTTCCAAGGGTTTTATCCGACACGCATGTATTGGCCGGCGCTAGTGTGCCGGCGGTTTGCGTTGCCTGTTCCATGTCGGACAAGTGCCTGAAAAGCTCGATGTTAAGGTATCCGGTCGGCTCGACGCCCAAGGCTTTCTGTAGCGCCTTGATGGCCTTTCTTGTGCGCGGTCCGAAAATGCCGTCGGCGACGCCGGCGTTGTGACCCAGCGCATTCAAGGCGCGCTGGATGTTGGCGCGCTGGCCGCGGGAAAGTGACAGGCCGCGTTCCAGCTTTTCGAGATCGGCTGCCATATTTCGGACCGGGTCCAGGGCGGGCCGCGTCGCTTCCTGAGCGGTTCGCTGTTGTTCGCGCTCGGCTTGCGCCTGCCGTTGGCGCTTGGCACGGAGACATTTATAGGCCCTTTTTTGATCGTCGTAGGCGCGAGATATGGCGTCATTAGCCCGCTCCACCCCAGCCCGGTCGTCCGCAAGGGTGGCCTTGACATCGGCCAGGCCCGCCCACACAAGAGCTTCGTCGGCGGCGACGAGGGCGACCAAGCAATTGCAGCTGGCAGGAATGCGCTCTCTGGCTGCTGCGTAGCCGGCGGCTAGTTTCTGGGCGTGCGCGGCATTGGCCCTTAGCATCTGGAGGTGGAAATTGTCGGTGCCTTGGGCGGCGGCATCGTAGGCAACATTGGCGGCGGCGATGGCGGCTTCGCGAGCGGCGTTGTAGTCGCGCCAAGCTGCCACGCAAGTGCTGTCACTGGCTTTCGCCGGTGCGTAGCTGACCGGCACGAACGCCAGAACGCAGGCGAAGAGGACGGTTGTTGCGGTTGCCTTGCGCATGGCAATAGTTCCCCTAAGGGTACGGCGAAGAAGCCGATCCGTGCTTGCTACAAACATACCATCATCGTCTTTTCCGGTTCTTCGCAACTGCCCAGGATGCAGAGGGTACGCTCCCTTTGCGTCGCCCCGGGCCTCGATCCGGGGGACGCGCCACCGGGGCAACGCTGCATGGAGGCCCCGGCTCGGAGGCCGGGCCGACGAGGGGAGACGTCAGGCGAATTTCAGGATTGCGACGGCCAGACCGACAATGCCGAGCACAGCGACGATGATCGTAACTTTCGCTTCGGCGATTTTCGTTTCAAGCCTGGCCAAGCCTGTTTCGTATTCGGCCTGCATGGTCTTCATGCGCTCCTCAACGCGGGCGATCCGCTCGGATAACTCATGCGGCGTCGGCCCGTCCGTCATGGTGGCAAGTCTCGCACGAGCGGCGGCCGGGAGTCCAGCTTCCTCTCACGCCGCCGCGAGCGCCGCGGCCGTGTCGGACATGCGGTTGGAGAAGCCCCATTCATTGTCGTACCAGGCCATGACGCGCACGAAGCTGCCGTCTATGACCTTGGTCTGGGTCGAGTCGAACACCGCGCTGTGCGGGTCGTGGTTGAAATCGGCGGAGACCAGCGGGGCCTCGTTGACGCCGAGGATGCCCTTCAGCCGGCCCCCGGCCGCCTCCGCGATGGCCCCGTTCACCTCGTCCTCGGTCGTGGCGCGGCCGGCGGAGAACTTGAAGTCGATGAGGGATACGTTCGCGGTCGGCACGCGCACCGAGGTCCCGTCCAGCTTGCCGGCAAGCTCCGGCAGCACCAGCCCGACGGCGCGCGCGGCGCCCGTCGAGGTCGGGATCATCGACTGCCCGGCGGCGCGCGCGCGGCGGAGGTCGCCATGCAGCGTGTCGAGGATCGCCTGGTCGCCGGTGAAGGCGTGGATCGTGGTCATGAAGCCGCGCTCGATGCCGACCGCGCGGTGCAGCACTTGCGCCACCGGGGCGAGGCAGTTGGTGGTACAGGAGGCGTTGGAGACGACGGTGTGGCCGGCCTCCAGCCCCTCATGGTTGACGCCATAGACGACCGTGAGGTCCGCATTGTCCGCCGGGGCCGAGACCAGCACCTTGCGCGCGCCCGCCTCCAGATGCGCGGCCGCCTTGGCCTTGCTGGCGAAGATGCCGGTGCATTCGAGCACGATGTCGATGCCGAGCTTGCCCCAGGGCAGGTCCGCCGGGTTGCGCTCGGCCATCACCTCGATGGACCGCCCGGCGACCTCGATGCTGCTGCCCGACGCCTTGACCTCGAACGGCAGGGTGCCGTGGGTCGAATCGTATTTCAGCAGATGCGCATTCGCCTCGACCGAGCCCAGATCGTTGACCGCGACGAATTCCAGGTCGTTGCGCCCCGATTCCAGCGCCGCGCGCAGCGCCAGCCGGCCGATGCGCCCGAACCCGTTGATTGCGACCCTGGCTGTCATGGCGCTTGCCTCCCTTGCCTGTTCCGCGCCCGCCGCTCAGCCGAGCCGGGCGCGCACTTCCTCGACCACCCGCGCGGCCGTGATGCCGAAATGCTCGTATAGCGCCGGGGCCGGGGCCGAGGCGCCGAAGCCGTCGATGCCGACCACCGCCCCGCCCGGGCCCACATGGCGGTCCCAGCCGAAGGACGAGGCGGCTTCCACAGCGACGCGCACCGAGCCCTCCGGCAGCACATGGGCGCGGTAGGCGGCGGCCTGGCGCTCGAACAGCTCCATCGACGGCATCGAGACCACGCGCGCCGGCGCGCCCGAGCCGTCCAGCGCCGCCTTCGCCTCCATCGCGATGCCGACCTCGGAGCCGGTGGCGATCAGCACCGCTGCCGGCGCGTCCTCGCAATCAGCGAGCACATAGGCCCCGCGCGCCGAGAGGTTCTCGGCCGCCGGCTCCGTGCGGACGGCGGGCACGCCCTGCCGCGTCAGCGCGAGCACGGACGGCCCCTTGAGCGACAGCGCGACCTCCCAGCATTCGGCGGTTTCCACCGCATCCGCCGGGCGCATGGTGACGAGGCCCGGCATGGCGCGCAGGCTCGCCAGATGCTCGATCGGCTGGTGCGTCGGCCCGTCTTCGCCGAGCCCGATGGAATCATGCGTCATGACGAAGATCGACCGGATGCCCATCAGCGCCGCGAGTCGGATGGAGGGCCGGCAATAGTCGGTGAAGGTCAGGAAGGTCGCGCCGTAGGGGATGACGCCGCCATGCAGCGCCATGCCGTTCATCGCCGCCGCCATGCCGTGCTCGCGCACGCCGTAATGCAGGTAACGGCCGCCGTAATTGTCCGCGTTCCAGGGCTCCAAGCCGGGCGTCAGCGTGCCGTTGGAGCCGGTGAGGTCGGCCGAGCCGCCGATGGTCTCCGGCAGCGCCGCGTTCACCGCGCCGAGCGCGCGCTGCGACGCCTGCCTTGTGGCCAGCCTGGGCGGGTCCGCCAGCAGGCCCGCCTTGTATTCTGTCATCGCGGCCTCGAAGCCGGCGGGCAGCGCGCCGCTGGCGCGGCGCTCGAACTCCGCCCGGTCCGCGCTCGCCTCCAGCCGTTTCTGCCAGGCTTCCCGCGCCGCCCTGCCCCGCGCGCCCGCTTCGCGCCAGGCGGCGGCGATGTCGTTCGGGATGACAAAGGGGGCATGGGACCAGCCGAGCGCCTCGCGAGCCGCCGCCACCTCCTCCGCGCCGAGCGGCGCGCCGTGCGAGGCGGCTGTCCCGGCCTTGGTCGGCGCGCCGAGCGCAATGGTCGTGCGGCAGGAGATGAGGGACGGGCGCGGGTCGGCGAGCGCGGCGTCGATGGCGCGGGCGATGTCGTCCGCGTCGTGTCCGTCGCAGGCGGTCGTGTGCCAGCCGCAGGCCTCGAAGCGCCGCGCCGGGTCGTCGGACATGGCGAGCGCGGTCGGCCCGTCGATGGAAATGCCGTTGTCGTCATAGAGGACGATCAGCCGCCCGAGCCGCAGGTGGCCCGCCAGCGCCGCGGCCTCGTGCGACACGCCCTCCATCATGTCGCCGTCGCTGGCGATCACCCAGCAGCGATGGTCCACGAGGCCGTCGCCGAAGGCGGCGTTCATCGCGCGCTCGGCGATGCCCATGCCGACCGCCGTGGCGATGCCCTGCCCGAGCGGCCCCGTCGTGGTCTCGACGCCGGGGCTGTGGCCGTATTCCGGATGGCCGGGCGTGGCGCTGCCGAGCTGGCGGAAGCGCTCGATCTCGCCCATCTCCATGCCGGGATAGCCGGCCAGGTGCAGCAGGCCGTAGAGCAGCATCGAGCCGTGCCCGGCGGACAGCACGAACCGGTCCCGGTCCGGCCAGTCGGGAGCGCCGGCGTCGTAGCGCAGATAGCGGGTGAACAGCACGGTCGCCACATCCGCCATGCCCATCGGCATGCCCGGATGGCCGGAATTCGCTTGCTCGACGGCGTCCATGGCAAGCGCGCGCAAGGCATTCGCCATGGAGGCGAGGTCGGATCGGGCGGACATGGGAACAGGGCGGTCCGGAATTGGAGGCGTCGGGGCCGGCAAAATGCCCGTCCCGGACCGCCGCCGTCAACACGGCCGGACAGCGGTTTGTTGACGCTGATGAATGCGGGCTGTCAAATAAGGACCGTAACGGGGCCGGAAACCGCATGACCGGAAACGAAGCCGTCATTTCGCGCATCGAAGCGGCGCTCTCGCGCATCGACGCTGCTCTGGAGCGGCTCGATTCGGCCCCGGGCGGAAATCCCGAAGCCGAAACCGAGATCGCCGCGCTCCGGGCCCTGCACGGCCAGGTTGCGGCGCGCCTCGACGCCGCCATAGCCCGCCTCGATGCGGCGGTCGAGAGCGGGGAGTAGCGCCTTGGCCCAGGTCGCGATCACGATTAACGGCAAGCAATACAGCCTCTCCTGCGACGACGGCCAGGAGGAGCGCATCCGGGCGGCGGGCGCGCTGCTGGACGCCGGGGTCGGCGAGCTTGCAAACCAGATGGGCCGGGTGAACGACCTCAACCTCGTCGTCATGGCGAGCGTGATGCTGGCCGACGACCTCATCCGGGAGCAGGCGGCCCGGAAGCAGGAAGAGGCGCCGGACCTGGAAGAACTGGCCATGGCGCTCGAATATCTCGCCGACAAGGTCGAGTCGGTTGCGTCCAGATTCGCGCCCGAATAGAGTCGCCGCGAAGCTGCCCGGTGCGTTTGGCTAACGAAATCCCGGGGCCGTTACCGAAACTCCAGGGAGTTGTCCCTGCCGGAGTCCCGGCTTCGGCACACGACGCCCACCTCGATGGCGAGGGTCCCGGAGGATTGGCTTGAGACCGACGGCCAGGGCGGCTTCGCTTTCGTCCGCCAAGGCGGCCATGCGGCGCGAAATGCTGCGGCGGCGGGCGGGCTTGCCGCCGGCCGCGCTTTGCCCCGACGCGGCGCTCGAAGGGCGGTGCATCGCAGGCTACTGGCCTGTCAGGGGGGAAATCGACCCCCGCCCGCTGCTGCGGGCGCTCCGCCGGCCGGTGGCGCTGCCGGTGACGGGACCGCGCGGCACGGTGCTCGAATTCCGGCTCTGGCGGCCGGGGGACAGGCTGGCGCCCGGCCCGTTCGGCATCCTGGAGCCGACGGGGCCGGCGGCGGAGCCGGACGTGCTGCTGGTGCCGCTGCTCGCCTTCGACGCCCGCGGCAACCGGCTCGGCTACGGCGGCGGCTATTACGACCGGACGATTGCGGCGACGGGCGCCCTTGCCATCGGTGCGGCCCATGCGGCACAGGAGGTGGCGGCCGTGCCCGTCGGACCGGACGACCGGCCGCTCGCCGGCGTCCTGACGGAGGCCGGACTCAGGTTTTTCCAGCGGAGGCCGTGACGTGCGAATCCTGTTTCTCGGCGATGTGATGGCCCGCTCGGGCCGCGATGCGGTGGCGAAGGAGCTGCCGGAGCTGCGCCGGCGGCTCGCCGTGGACCTCGCCGTGGTCAATGGCGAGAACATGGCCCACGGCATCGGCATGATGCCGGACATGGTGGAAGGCCTGTTCAAGGCGGGGGCCGACGTCGTGACCTCCGGCAACCATGTCTGGGACCGCAAGGAGGTCATCCCCTACATGGAGGGCGAGCCGAGGCTGCTGCGCCCGATCAACTACCCGCCCGGCACGCCGGGGCGGGGGTTGGCCGAGGTCGTGCTGGACGACGGGCGCAGGGCGGTCGTCGTCAACGCCATGGCGCGGCTCTTCATGGACCCGCTGGACGACCCCTTCGCTACGGTGCTGCGCGCGCTCAAGCGCTATCCGCTGGGCGGGGCGGCCGACGCGGTCCTGATCGACTTCCACGGCGAGGCGAGCGCGGAGAAGATGGCCTTCGCGCATTTCTTCGACGGCGAGGTGTCGGTCGTGGTCGGCACCCACACCCATGTCCCGACCGCCGACGCCACGGTGCTGCCCAAGGGCACCGCCTACCAGACCGACGCCGGCATGTGCGGCGACTACGACTCGGTCATCGGCATGGCCAAGGAGGAGCCGATGCGCCGCTTCGTGCGCAAGATGTCGGGCGGGCGGCCGGAGCCCGCGGCGGGCCCGGCCACCGTGTGCGGCCTCTTCGTCGAAACCGACGACCGGACGGGGCTTGCGCTGAGCGCCGAGCCGGTGCGGGTCGGGGGCCGGCTCTCGCAGACCCTGCCCGCCTGCGTTATATAGCCACGGGTCCCGATTCCGCGGCGGCAAGAGGGCGCACAGGCCGATGGCCGGACATTCGCAATTCAAGAACATCATGTACCGCAAGGGCGCGCAGGACGCGAAACGCGCGCGCCTCTTTACCAAGATCGGGCGCGAGATCGAGGTGGCGGCGAAGCTGGGCTCCCCCGACCCCGACTCGAACCCCCGCCTGCGCGCCGCCATCCAGGCCGCCCGCGGCGCCAACATGCCCCGCGACCGAATCGAGCGCGCGATGAAGCGGGGCGCCGGCGACGGCGACGGGACCGTCTATGAGGAAGTGCGCTACGAGGGATACGGGCCGGCCGGCGTTGCGGTGATCGTCGAGGCGCTGACCGACAACCGCAACCGCACGGCGGCCGATGTCCGCGCCGCCTTCTCCAAGAATGGCGGCTCGCTCGGCGAGACCGGCTCGGTGAGCTTCCTGTTCGACCGGGCGGGGCTGGTCCGCTTCGCCCGGGATGCCGCCGGCAGCGACGAGATTTTCGAGGCGGCGCTGGAAGCCGGCGCCGATGACATGGACTCCGACGACGAAGGCCACGACGTGCTGACCGCGCCGGAAGACCTGCATGCGGTGCGCGAGGCGCTGGAACGGTCCATCGGCGAGGCGCAGGCGGCCCGGCTCATCTGGAAGCCGCAGACCCTCGTGCCCGTCGGGGAGGAACCGGCCGCCGTGCTCTTCAAGCTGCTCGAGGCGCTCGACGACCATGACGACGTGCAGAACGTCTCGGCCAATTACGACGTGTCGGACGAGGTGCTCGCCCGGCTCGCCGGATGACCCGGGGCGGCCGCGTCATCGGGTTCGACCCCGGCTTGCGGGTCACGGGGTGGGGGATCGTTGACGTTCATGGCAGCCGGCTCGTCCACGTGGCCAACGGCGAACTCAAGCCGGACCCGAAGGCCGGGACGGCCGACCGGCTGGCCGAACTCTTCGCGGGCGTGACGCAGGTGATCCGGCAATACGCGCCGGACATGGCGGCGGTCGAGGAGGTATTCGTCCACCGCAGCCCGGCCGCGGCGCTGAAGCTCGGCATGGCGCGCGGCGCGGCGCTGGTCGCAGCCGCAAATGCCGGGTTGCCGGTTGCCGAATATGCTCCGAGGAGCGTGAAGAAGGCGCTGGTCGGCGCCGGCGGGGCGGACAAGGCGCAGGTGCAATACATGATCGGAATCCTGCTGCCCGGCTGCAATCCGGCCGGCCCCGACGCCGCCGACGCGCTGGCGGTCGCGGTCGCGCACGCGCACCGGATGCCTTTCGCGGCGGCGGCCGGATGATCGGGCGGCTGACCGGCAGGGTCGGCCTCGGCGACGGCGAGGCGCTGATCGTGGATGTCGCCGGCGTCGGCTATCTGGTCCAGGCGTCCAGCCGCACCGCCGGGCGGCTGGAGAACGGCCGCGAGGCCACCCTTCTGGTAGAGACGCGGGTCCGCGAGGATTCGATCGCGCTTTACGGTTTCGCCGACACCGCCGAGCGGGACTGGTTCCGGCACCTGACCGGCGTACAGGGCGTCGGCGGGCGCGTGGCGCTCGCCTTGTTGTCCGCGCTGTCTCCCGACGAGCTTGCGACCGCCCTGCTGGCCGAGGACCGCAAGGCGCTCACCCGCGCCGAGGGCGTCGGCCCGAGGCTTGCAGCGCGCATTGTCAACGAGCTGAAGGGCAAGGCCGAGATGCCGGCGGCAGCGCTCTCCTCCATACCCGGCGCCACGGGAGCCGGCGGTGGGGACGAGCTGCTCTCGGCACTGGTCAATCTCGGCTACGGGCGCTCCGAGGCGCTCGCCGCCGCGGCGGCGGCCAGGCGCAGCCTCGGCGAGGAAGCCGGCTTCGACGACCTGATCCGGGCGAGCCTTCGGGAGCTTGCCGGGTGACGGAGGACCGCAGCGTCATGCCGGAACGCCGGCCGGGAGACCGCGACGCCGCGCTGCGTCCGGAAACGCTGGACGAATTCGTCGGCCAGGAACGCCTCAGGCGGAACCTGAAGGTCTTCATCGACGCGGCCAGGGCGCGCGGCGAGGCGCTGGATCATGTACTGTTCGTCGGGCCCCCGGGCCTCGGCAAGACGACGCTCGCGCAGATCGTCGCCCGTGAACTGGGCGTCGGTTTTCGCGCAACTTCAGGCCCGGTCATCCTCCGCGCCGGCGACCTCGCGGCGCTGCTCACCAACCTCCAGCCGCGCGACGTGCTGTTCATCGACGAAATCCACCGCCTGAACCCGGCGGTCGAGGAAATCCTCTACCCGGCGCTGGAGGACTGCCAGCTCGACCTGATGATCGGCGAGGGGCCGGCCGCGCGCTCGGTGCGCATCGACCTGCCGCCCTTCACCCTGGTTGGCGCGACGACCCGCGCCGGCCTGCTGACGACGCCGCTGCGCGAACGCTTCGGCATTCCGCTGCGGCTCGAATTCTACGAGCCGGAGGAGCTGGCGCGCATCGTGAGGCGCGCCGCCGGGCTCCTCGGGATTCCGGCAAGCGGGGCCGGCGCGCTGGAGATCGCGCGCCGGGCGCGTGGCACGCCCCGGATTGCCGGGCGTCTTCTCCGCCGGGTCCACGACTTCGCAGCCGTCGCCGGCCGCGGCGAGATCGACGACGTGGCGGCAGACGCCGCGCTGGTGCAGCTGGAGGTGGACCGGCTTGGCCTGGACGCGATGGACCGGCGCTATATGCGTTGCCTGGCCGAAGCCTATGGCGGCGGCCCGGCCGGAGCCGAAGCCCTGGCCGCCACGCTCGCCGAGCAGCGCGACGTGCTCGAGGAGGTCGTGGAGCCCTATCTCATCCGCGAGGCGCTGGTGCTGCGCACGCCGCGCGGACGCATGCTGTCGCGCCAGGGCTGGGAATGCCTCGGCCTCACGCCGCCGCGGAGCGCGGCGGACCTGTTCGATGGAGCGTGACCCCGGGGACGGGCGGCCCGGCCGGGAGGACCATGTCTTCCCGGTCCGGACCTACTACGAGGACACCGACGCGGGCGGCATCGTCTATCACGCCGCCTATCTGCGCTTCGCCGAGCGTGCGCGAACCGAACTGCTTCGGGAGCTGGGCTACAGCAATCGGTGCATCGCCTTCGCCGTGGTCGATTGCACGATCCGCTACCACCGGCCCGCCGGGCTCGACGATGCGCTGGAAGTGCGCACGCGGCCGACCGGCGTCGGCGGCGCGACATTGTCGCTGGCGCAGAGTATATGGCGGGCTGGCGAGTTGCTGGTGACGATTCGCATCCGTATCGCCAGACTCGGCGAAAACGGCCGCCCCAGGCGGCTTCCGGCGCAATTGCGCCATGTTTTTGCCCAATTGCGGGGCGACATGGGGGAAGGTTAGGCGGTCTATGGACGATTCACTGGTGCAAGGTCTGGTCACGGGTTCGCTTGCGGCGACTGACACCCTGTCTCCGTTCGCCCTGTTTCTGCAGGCTGATCTTGTCGTCAAGGCGGTGATGCTCGTGCTGCTGGTCGCCTCCGTCATGTCCTGGGCGATCATTTTCGACAAATGGCGTCGGATGCGCCGCCTCAACCGCGACGCCGGCCGGTTCGAGGAACTGTTCTGGTCGGTCGCTTCCCTCGAAGACCTGCACACGCAGACCAACCACCAGGACCGCGACCCGATGAGCTGCGTGTTCGGCGAGGCGATGCTGGAACTCCAGGGTTCGTTCGGGAGCGGGACGCTCAGGGACGCAGCCGCCCGCGATGCGCTGCAGGCGCGGGTCGAACGGGTAATGACGGTCGAGGCCGGCCGCTGGATGGATCGTATCGAACGGCACATGATGTTCCTCGCCTCGGTGGGCTCGGTCTCGCCCTTCATTGGTCTGTTCGGCACGGTCTGGGGCATCATGAACAGCTTCGCCGCCATAGCGGCGTCCAAGCAGACCAACCTCGCCGTCGTGGCGCCGGGCATCGCCGAGGCGCTGTTCGCGACCGCGCTCGGACTGGTCGCCGCAATCCCGGCGGTCGTCGCCTACAACAAGTTCTCCAACGACATCGCCCGCTACGGGGCGCGGCTCGACGGGCTGGTGGCCGACGTCGTCACCGTCACCTCGCGCGAGCTTTCGGAGGCCGGGTGACATGGCGGCCTGGCTTGGAGGACCGGGCCGGAGCGGGCGCAGATACCGCCCGATGAGCGAGATCAACGTGACGCCGCTGGTCGATGTCATGCTGGTGCTGCTGGTGGTGTTCATGATAACCGCCCCGCTGCTCACCGTCGGCGTGCCGGTGGACCTGCCGGAGACCGAGGCGGCGCAGCTCACCGACCGCGACGAACCGCTGGTGGTCAGCGTCGATGCCGAGGGCAAGGTCTATATCCAGGAGACCGAAGTGGGTCTGGACGGGCTTGCGGCTAAGCTCCGCGCGGTCATGGGCGCCCGGCAGGACGCCTTCGTCTATGTCCGCGGCGACCGCGCCATCGACTACGGGCGGGTGATGGAGGTCATGGGCGCGCTGGCGGCGGCGGGCTTCGACAAGGTGTCGCTGATGGCGGAAGTGCCGCGCGCGGGATCATCGCCGTGAGCCATTCGAGCCTGCTTCTCTCGGTCCTCGCCCATCTCGGCCTGCTTATCCTGGCCGCGGTGGGCCTGCCGGCGCTGCACGAGCCGCCTGACCCGTTCGAGATGGCTGTTCCCGTCACGGTCACCGTGGTGAGCGAGCGCACGGAAGCGAAAGCGCCCCTGCCGCCGGCGGAGCCCTTGCCGCAGGAAGCGCCGCCGGAGCCTGAGCCGGTCGCCGCGGAACCTCCGCCTGTTGAGACACCCCCCGTTGAGACGCCGCCGGCGGAGCCGCCGAAACGGGAAGAGCCGGTGGAGTTGGCCGCACTCGCTCCCGAACCGTCGAAGCCGGAACCACTGCCGCCCGAGCCCGAGCCGGTGGCCGCACCGCTGCCGCCGAGCCCGCCGGAACCCGAGCCCGAGCCGCCGGCCTCCGACCCGAAGCCGCCGCCCCTGCCGCAACGCCCGCCGCAGCAGCAAGCGCGGGCAAAGGCGCCGCCCAAACCTCCGGAACCCGCGCCCGAGCCTCCGCCGCTGCCGCAGGCCGCGCCCAAGGATCCGCCCGACGAGCTGGCGGCATTGCGCAAGGCCGCAAGCCGGAACGACCTGGACAAGCTCAGAAGCGCGCTCGCAGACAAGACTCCGGCGCCCGGCGAGGAGGCCGAGGAGGCGGTGTTCACCATCTCGGAGAAGCACCGTCTGTTCCGGCAGCTTTCCCGCTGCTGGCAGACGATCCCAGGCCTCGCGCCCTCCGAACGCCATGTCGTCGTGCTCCAGGTCGAGCTCGGCCCGGACCGCCGCGTCACCTCGGTCAAGGCTGTGGACGGCCAGAGCAGCCGCAGCTACCGCGCCGCGCAGGAGCGGGCGCGACGCGCGCTTGGCCATCCGTTCTGCGAGCAGCTCGATGTGCCTGCGGGCAAGATGGCGCTCTGGAAGTCGTTGAACTTGCGGTTCGACCCGCACCGAATGCAATAGACGAGGAGGCCTGCGACCATGCTGCTCCCGTTTCTCCGCCTTCTCCTGCTCCCGATGCTGCTTGCAGCCGCCTTGCCGGCCGCGGCGCAGGTGACCATCGACATCACCGAGGGCGTTCCCGATCCGGTGCCTGTCGCAATCGTGCCGTTCACCGGCGAGGACAGGGAAGCCGACCGTTTCGGGGATGACATGGCCGGTGTCATCAGCGCCGACCTGGAGCGGTCCGGCCTTTTCCGCGCCCTCTCCGAGGAAGCTTTCCTCTCTCGCCCGGAAGATGCCGACCTTCGCCCGAACTTCAACAATTGGCGCGTTATCGGCTCTCATCTGCTGGTCGTCGGCAAGACCTCGATGCAGCCGGACGGCCGCCTGCATGCCCTGTTCCGGCTCTGGGATGTGCTCACGCAGCAGCAGGTCGTGGGCGTGACATACACCACCCTGCCCGAGAACTGGCGCCGCCTCGCCCACAAGATCGCCGACACCATCTACAAGGAGGTCACGGGCGAGGAAGGCTATTTCGACAGCCGCATCGTCTTCGTCTCGGAGACGGGACCCGGGGACAAGCGCCGCAAGCGGCTGGTGCTGATGGACCAGGACGGCGCGCGCGCGCGCTATCTCACGGACGGGGCCAACCTGGTGCTGACACCCCGCTTCTCGCCGACCAAGCAGGAAATCATCTACCTTTCCTACGACCGTCCGAACCAGCCGCCAAGCGTCCATATCCTCAATATCGACTCCGACCAGCGCGAAGCGCTCGGCCGGTTTCCCGGCATGCAATACGCGCCGCGCTTCTCCCCGGACGGCGACAGCGTGCTCATTACGATGACCCAGGAAGAAGGCAATTCCGACATCTTCTCGATGGACCTCGGCACACGCAGGCTCACTCGCCTGACGCACACGGCCGGCATCGACGCGGCGGCTTCCTTCAGCCCGGACGGCTCCCGGATCGTCTTCGAATCCAAGCGGAGCGGCACCCAGCAGCTCTATGTGATGAACGCGGACGGCTCCGACCCGCGCCGGATCAGCACCGGCAAGGGGCGGTTCGCGACGCCGGTCTGGTCTCCGCGCGGCGACCTCATCGCCTTTACCAGGATCCTGGGCGGGCAGTTCCATATAGGCACCATGCGCCCCGACGGCACCGAGGCGAGAATCCTCGATTCGGCCTACCATGCCGAAGGGCCGACATGGTCGCCGAACGGGCGCGTGCTGGCCTATTTCAAGCAGGACAGCGCAAGAGATCGCCGCGTGGGTTATTCGCCCGGTTTGTGGCAGGTCAACATCATTGGAGGCGCACCGCGCCGGATCGCGACGGAAACGGACGCATCCGACCCGGCCTGGTCGCCGATTTCCCCGTGAATGCCCTTGTGCCGCGTATCGAATGCAGCACAATGGCGCCGATTCGCGGCCGGCTGACATGCCGCGAGACCAAAGGAGAATCCGCATGTCGATGAAACTGCTGGTGCCGGTGCTGGCCCTGGTGTTCCTCGCCGCCTGCGAGACGGGCTCGAACCTGGATGAAGGCAAGGCGGACGGCCAGCCGGGAGCTACGGCGGGCGCCCAGGCGGCCAAGCAGGACCAAGGGGTCGACTCGCGGGCGCTGGCGCCGCCGCCGGGCTCGGCAGAAGAGTTGCAACAGGTGATCGGCGACCGGGTGAATTTCGCCTACGACCGGCACGACCTCGACACGGGGGCACAGGACCAGGTCGCGGCCTGGGCGAACTGGCTCACCGCGCATGGCGGCCTCTCGGTGGTCGTCGAAGGCCACGCAGACGAGCGCGGCACGCGCGAATACAACCTGGCGCTTGGCGAACGGCGCGCCGCCGAGGTGCGCAGCTACCTGCTCGCCTCCGGCATCGACGCCAACCGGGTGCGGATCGTCAGCTACGGCAAGGAAAGGCCCGTCGCGGTCGAATCGAACGAGGAAGCCTGGGCCCAGAACCGCCGTTCGGTGATGATCCTCGACTGATCCGGCCATGCGCGTTCTGGCATTCCTGCTGCTCTGCGCCCTGCCCTCGACGGCAGCGGCGCAGACGGCGGACCAGGCGCTGCTCCCGATCCTGAACCGGCTCTCGGCTTATGAGCGCGACCTGCGCGACCTCAACAACACCGTCGAACAGCTGCGGCGCCAGGTCGAAGGCCTGGAGTCGCGCATCGAGGCGCTGGAGAAAGCAGCCGCAGAGCAGCCGGCGGCGGATGCCGGCGCCGCCGTCCCGCCGGTTGCAGGGTCAGGCGAGACCGAAGCGCAACAGCCGGCCACGCTGCCCCAGGGCGACGCCCTGGAGTTGTACAAGCAGGGCCGGAACATGCTGCTGCAGGCGCGCCTGCCGGAAGCGGAGGCGGCGTTTGCGACTTTCCTGGAGGATTTCGCCGGGCATGAACTGGCCAACAATGCCAGGCACTGGCTTGCGACCAGTTTTGCCGGACAGGGCAAGCACGACGCTGCCGCGCAGCAATTCCTGCTCGCTTACGAGAAGGACCCGGAAGGTCCAAAGGCTCCCGACAACCTGTTGAAGCTCGGGCGGGCGTTCGCCGCGCTCGGCAAGGAAGAGGAAGCCTGCATTGCGTTGTCGCGGCTCTCGCGCAAGCACAAGCAGGCGCCGTCCGCCGTTATCGCCGCCGCCGACGCCGAGCGCCGGCGGCTGAAGTGCTGACGCCCGACCCGCCGCCTTCCGACCCGGCATTCGACTGCGCCATGGCGCGGCTGGGCCCGTTCGAGGGCGCGCCGCGCATCGCCGCCGCGGTCTCCGGCGGGCGCGACAGCACGGCGCTGGCCCTGATGGCCAGGGCATGGACCGCCGCGCGCGGCGGAGAGCTTCTGGCTTTTACCGTCGATCACCGGCTCAGGGCCGAAGCCGCCGATGAGGCAGCGATTGCGGGCGCCCGGCTCGCGCCTTTCGGCATTCCCCACCGCATCCTCACCCGCACCGGGCCGCTCGCCCCCGGAAACACGCAGGCGGCAGCGCGCAGGGCGCGCTACGAACTGCTCGCCGAAGCCTGCCGGGACGCCGGGGCCCTGCACCTGCTGCTCGGCCACCATCTGGAGGACCAGGGTGAGACCGCGGCGATGCGCGCCGAACGCGGCAGCGGCGAGGCGGGCCTTGCCGCCATGGCGCCCGTCTCCGAGCTTGCCGATATGCGCCTGCTCCGTCCGCTGCTGGACCGGCCGCGGCGCGAGCTTGAAGCCTATCTGGTCCGCCTCGGCGTTGCATGGATCGACGACCCGACCAATCTCGCGCCCGCCTCGGCGAGGGGCCGCCTGCGCGCCGCCATGACGCCTGCGCAACTGGCCCGGCTGGGCCGGGAGGCAGCCATGCGGGCATCCCGTCGCCGGGAGTTGGAGGACGGCGCGGCCGATCTGCTCGCCAGGACGGTCGAACTCCATGACAGCGGCGTCGCGCGCGTCGATCTGGCCCGGATACTTGCCTCGCCGGACGGCGAGGCCGCGCTCGGCCGCCTGCTTGCGACCCTGGGCGGCAAGGTCCACCCGCCCCGCAGCGCCAGGATCGCCGGGCTCGCCGCGCGCCTCAGGGACGCGCCTGCGGCGCGCGTTCTGGGCGGCTGCGCCCTGATGCGGACCCGCGCCGGCTGGTGGTGCGGGCGGGAGGCCGGGCGGATCGGGGAGGTGCTGCGGCTCGGCCCCGGCGGACGCGACCTCTGGGACGGACGCTTCGAGGTCGTCAATCCGGGCCCGTCTCCGGTCGCGGTGGGGCGCCGGCCGCGGGCGGCGGCAGCGAATTCCCGCCCCTGGCCCGCCGCGCTCGACCGCGCCCTGCCCGCCTTCTTTTCCGCGGACGGCCGCCTGCTCGAACCGGACGGCGCGGCATGCCATCTTGACGAAGCGGCATATCCTTATGCGACATTCCGGCCGCGCGTTCCGCTGGCGGGCCCGGGATTTGCCCTTGTTTCCAGCGGCGCGGAACTTAACTAGGATCGGGAGTCCCCCTCACCGTTCCTCGCCGGCCGGAGGCATTTGCTGGAGACGATGGGCAAGAATATCGCGATATGGCTTGTTCTCGGCGTTCTGCTGATCCTGCTGTTCAACGTCTTCCAGGGGTCGGGCAACCGCAGCGGGCAGAACGGCCTTCCCTTCTCGGACTTCGTCGCCCAGGTCGAGGCCGGCCATGTCGAGGAGGTGACGATCCAGGGCCGCACCATCGTCGGCCAGACCAAGGACGGCAAGCGCTTCACCACCTACACGCCCGATGACCCCGGTCTCGTCGAACGGCTGCGCAAGGGCGGCGTGCGGATCAATGCGGTGCCGCCCGACGACGGGCTCTCGCTCGTCTCCATCCTGATCTCCTGGTTCCCGATGCTGCTGCTGATCGGCGTGTGGATCTTCTTCATGCGCCAGATGCAGTCCGGCGGCGGGCGGGCCATGGGCTTCGGCAAGTCGAAGGCGCGGATGCTCACCGAGAAGTCCGGCCGCGTGACCTTCGAGGACGTCGCCGGCATCGACGAGGCCAAGGAAGAGCTGGAAGAGGTGGTCGAATATCTGCGCGACCCGCAGAAGTTCCAGCGCCTCGGCGGCCGCATCCCGAAGGGTGTGCTTCTGGTGGGTCCGCCCGGCACCGGCAAGACGCTGCTGGCGCGCGCCATCGCGGGCGAGGCGAATGTGCCCTTCTTCACGATTTCCGGCTCCGACTTCGTCGAGATGTTCGTCGGCGTCGGCGCGAGCCGGGTGCGTGACATGTTCGAGCAGGGCAAGAAGAATGCGCCCTGCATCATTTTCATCGACGAGATCGACGCCGTCGGACGCCATCGCGGCGCGGGCCTCGGCGGCGGCAATGACGAGCGCGAACAGACGCTCAACCAGCTGCTGGTCGAGATGGACGGCTTCGAGACCAATGAAGGCGTCATCCTGATCGCCGCCACCAACCGCCCGGACGTGCTGGACCCCGCGCTGCTCAGGCCGGGCCGCTTCGACCGCCAGGTCGTCGTGCCGAACCCGGACATTCTCGGCCGCGAGAAGATCCTCAAGGTGCATCTCAAGAAGGTGCCGCTGGCCCCCGACGCGGAGCCCAAGACAATCGCGCGCGGCACCTCCGGCTTCTCGGGCGCGGACCTCGCCAATCTCGTCAACGAGGCCGCCCTGCTCGCGGCCCGGCGGGACAAACGCTTCGTCACCATGTCCGACCTCGAAGAGGCCAAGGACAAGGTGATGATGGGCACGGAGCGCCGCTCCATGGTGATGAGCGAGGACGAGAAGATGCTGACCGCCTATCACGAGGGCGGCCATGCGCTGGTGATGCTGAGCCTCGAGCACCACGACCCGCTGCACAAGGTGTCCATCGTGCCGCGCGGCCGGGCGCTCGGCGTGGCCCACTTCATGCCGGAGCGGGACAAATACAGCCAGTCCAAGGTCGAGCTCCAGGCGCTGCTGGCCGGCCTGTTCGGCGGGCGCGTGGCGGAGGAGCTCATCTTCGGCGTGGAAAAGGTGACGACCGGCGCCGCTTCCGACATCCAGCAGGCGACGCGCATCGCGCGGCGCATGGTCACGGAATGGGGCTTCGGCGAGGACCTCGGCCCGCTGCGCTACGCCGACAACGAGGAGGAGGTCTTCCTCGGCCATTCGGTGGCCCAGCGCAAGAATGTCTCCGACGAAACCGCGCGCATCATCGATGCCGAGACGCGCCGCCTCGTCGAAGAGGGTGAAACGACCGCCCGGCGCATCCTGACCGAGCGGATCGACGACCTCCATGTGGTCGCCAAGGCGCTGCTCGAGTTCGAGACGCTCAGCCGCGCGGAGGTCGAGGCCGCCCTGCGGGGCGAGCCGATCCGGCGCGACGACCCGGCGGCGTCCGGGCCCGAGGGCCCGATGCGCGGCGCGTCGGTGCCGTCGAGCGGCCAGCGCGGGCGCGGCGCGAGCCCGATGCCCGGGGGCCTCGGTCCCGAGCCGCAGCCCGAGGGCTAGGCGCTCCAGCCGGCGCCGGTCCCGGCCCTTTGTCCAGGCAGCCCTCCCGTTTCGCCGGCCTCTCCACCCGGAGGCCGCTGGTCATGGGCGTGGTGAACGTGACCCCCGACAGCTTCTCCGACGGCGGCGACTGGTCCGACCCGCAGGCCGCTGTCGGGCAGGGCCGGGCGCTTGCGGCGGCCGGTGCCGATATTGTCGATGTCGGCGGCGAATCGACCCGCCCCGGCGCCGTCGAGGTCGATGAGGCGGAGGAATGCCGCCGCGTCCTGCCGGTGGTGGCGGCGCTGGCGGCGGACGGCATTCCGGTCTCCGTCGATACACGCCATCCAGGCGTGCTGCGCGCCGCGCTCGCCGCCGGCGCCTCCGTCGCCAACGACGTCTCGGCGCTTACCGCCGACCCGGCCTCGCTCAGCCTCGTGGCCGAGACGGGCGCGAGCGCCGTGCTGGTCCACATGCAGGGCAGGCCGGAGACCATGCAGGACGACCCGCGCTATGAGGACGTGGTGGAGGAGGTGTTCGCCTTCCTCGCCGGCCGGGTCGAAGCCTGCCGGGCGGCGGGCATCGGTCCCGAGCGCCTCGCCGTCGATCCCGGTTACGGCTTCGGCAAGACCCTTGAGCACAATCTGGCCCTGCTGCGCGGCCTAGAGCGCTTCGGCGCGCTCGGCTGCACGGTCGCCGTCGGCGTGTCGCGCAAGGCGTCGCTCGGGCGCATCTCGGGCGAGCCGGACCCGAAGCGCCGCTTCCCCGAATCGCTGGCGGCCGGCCTGTTCGCGCTGGACCGGGGCGTGCGCCTGCTCCGGGTCCACGATGTCGGGGAGACCTGCCGCGCGCTTGCGGTCTGGCGGGCGCTTCGCCATGTTTGAAGCCATGGACGGGACCGGAATGCGCCGGCTGTTCGGCACGGACGGCGTTCGCGGGCGCGCGAATGTCGAGCCGATGACGCCGGAGACGATCATGCGCGTGGCGATGGCGGCGGCGGCCCGCTTCGGCGGCGACGGGCACCGGACCGCCGTGATCGCCAAGGACACGCGCCTTTCCGGCTATCTGCTGGAGCCGGCGCTGGTCTGCGGCTTCATCGCGCTCGGCTGGGACGCGGTGACGGTCGGCCCGCTGCCGACACCGGCGGTTTCCGTGCTGACGCGCTCGCTCCGGGC
Source organism: Alphaproteobacteria bacterium (assembly GCA_022827685.1). Taxonomy (GTDB): domain Bacteria; phylum Pseudomonadota; class Alphaproteobacteria; order Bin95; family Bin95; genus Bin95. The sequence goes on along the minus strand of JAJEIH010000150.1, from coordinate 58,767 downwards.
CGATCTCGGCGTCATGCTGTCCGCCTCGCACAACCCCTTCCACGACAACGGCATCAAGATTTTCGGCCCCGACGGCTACAAGCTCTCCGATGCCCAGGAACAGGCGGTCGAAGCGGCCATGGCCGAGGTCGAGAGCCGCCGCGCCGCCCCGGAAGCGCTCGGCCGCGCCCGGCGCATGGAGGACGCGCAGGGCCGCTATATCGAGGCCGTGAAGAGCAGCTTTCCCCAGGGCATGCGGCTCGACGGGCTCAGAATCGCGGTCGATTGCGCCAACGGGGCCGCCTACCGGGTGGCCCCCGCCGTGCTGTGGGAGCTTGGCGCGGAGGTCATTCCGGTCGCCGTTTCGCCGGACGGCATGAACATCAACGAGGCCTGCGGCGCCGCGCATCCGGAGACGATCTGCCGGGCGGTGCGGGAGCACGGCGCCGATATCGGCCTCTCTCTCGACGGCGACGCCGACCGCCTGGTGCTGGCCGACGAAACCGGCAGGCCGGTGGACGGCGACCGTGTGATGGCGCTCATCGCAACCGCCTGGCAGCGGCGCGGCCAGCTGCGCGGCGGCGCGGTCGCAGCGACGGTCATGTCCAATCTCGGCCTCGAACGCTATCTCGACGGCATCGGGCTCGGCCTGGAGCGCACTCGCGTCGGCGACCGCTATGTGGTCGAGCATATGCGCGCCAACGGCCTCAATCTCGGCGGCGAACAGTCCGGGCATGTCGTGCTGCGCGACTTTTCCGCGACCGGCGACGGCCTGCTGGCGGCGCTGCAGGTGCTGGCGGAGCTTGTGGCGGGCGGCAAGCCGGCATCGGAAGCGCTTGCCCTCTTCGAGCCGCTGCCGCAGCGCCTCGAGAATGTGCGCTACGGCGCGCGCGACCCGCTGGCGGCGCCCGCCGTGCAGAAGGCGGTGGCGGACGCCGAAGCCCGGCTGGACGGCGTCGGGCGGCTGCTGATCCGCAAGTCCGGCACCGAGCCGCTGATCCGCATCATGGCCGAGGCCGAGGACGAGCATCTCGTCGGCGAGGTCGTGGAGAGCCTTGCCGCCGACATAAGGGCGGCGGTTTAGGTTCAATCGACATTCAGGATTCCCTTGGAGGAGATTGTGTGATTCATGGCGCTCCAACCGATTTTCGGTTGGAGGTTGGCGATGGTGCAGCGCTATGAGTTGACGGACGCGCAGTGGGTCCGCATCGAAGGCCTGCTTCTGGGCAAGCCGGGCGATCCGGGGCGTTCGGGGGCGGACAACCGGTTATTTGTCAACGCGGTTCTGTGGGTGCTTCGTTCGGGCGCGCACTGGCGCGACCTGCCGGCGCGCTACGGGAAGTGGAAGTCGGTGCACAAGCGTTTCACACGCTGGGCCAAAGCGGGCGTGTGGGAGAGGGTGTTCGATGCCCTGACGGCGGATCGCGACAATGAATACCTCATGCTCGACAGCACCATCGTGCGCGCGCATCAACAGGCGGCGACCGGAAAAGGGGGGGCCGGGATCAGGCTCTGGGGCGTTCCAGAGGCGGACTGACGACCAAAATACACATCGCCTGCGACACTCTCGGACGACCGCTCCGCGTGATCCTCTCGCCCGGACAGGCCGGCGACGCGCCAAAGGCCCTGGCGTTGATGGAGGGGTTTCGGCCCCGCCATGTGCTCGCCGACGCTGCTTACGACGCCAATGCCATCCGCAACCGCATCGCCGACATCGAGGCCGAGGCCGTCATCCCCTGCAATCCAACGCGAAAGCGCCTCATCGGCTATGACGCCGAAATCTACAAACACCGAAACCGCATCGAACGCTACTTCAACAAGATCAAACACTTCCAGCGCATCGCAACCCGATACGACCGAAAAGCAATATACTTCCTCGCCTTCATACACATCGCTTCTGCTATCGTATGGATGCGATGAATGTCGATTCTGCCTAGAGCGCAGTCCATTCGGATTGAAAGGACGTCGGGGCCAAGTCCGGAATTGTCGCCCCGGCCCCCGAGCCGGGGCCCAGCACCGCCGGCAAAGCATGGCAAAGACTCCGACAGGCTGGACCCCGGATCTCCGCTCCGCTCCGTCCGGGGTGACAAACAGGGTTGCCCACTCGAACCCGTTCCAGAGCGAACGGACCGTGCTCCAGGGGAAAAGCGGCCTGTGGGCCGGAGCGCCTGCTCCGCGGCCTGCCGCCTTCCGGTCCGACACTGTGTCATTTCCGGCGGACGGCGCGCAGGAGGCGGCCGTCTATGGCGAGCAGTGCAGCGGCGATGAGCGCCATCCCGATCGATTGGCCGGGGCCGACTTCCTCGCCCAGAAAGAGCACGCCCAGCAGCACCGCGCTCGGCGGAATCATCAATGTCACCAGCATGACATTGCTGCCGCCGGCGCGCCGCACGATGGCGAAAAACAGCAAATAGGCGAGGCTGGTGCTGAGCAGCCCGATGCCGGCCAACGCCCCCCAGACTTCGGGCGGCGGGGCGGGGAGGCGCCAGGGTTGCTCCAATGCCAGCGCGAGCGGCAGGACGATCAGGGTCGAGCAGCCGACCTGCCCCGCAGCCGCCGTGGCCGGCGGCAGATGCCGCAGCCGCCGCCCCCAGAGGCCCGCGGCCGCATAAGAAACAGCCGCCGCCAGCACCGCCGCGGAACCTGCAAGATAGCCGCCGGAGCCGTCCGGCGCGGCCGGGCCGACGAGCACAGCGACGCCCGCAACCCCTACCGCCACGCCCGCAAGCCGATTGACGGTCAGCTTCTCGTCACGGGTCAGAAAATGGGCGGCGATCACGCCGAAGACCGGCGTGGTGGCGTTGAGCACGCTCGCCAGTCCTCCGGTGATCCATTGCTGGCCCCAGACGATGAGCGAGAACGGCAAGGCGTTGTTGAGCAGGCCCATGACGGCGAGGTCGCGCCAGTCTCCGGGCCGGGTCGGCAGCGCCGCGCGGCTCAGCGCAACCAGCAGCCAGAGGCCGGCTGCGCCCACCGCCAGCCGCGCCAGCACGATAGTGAAGGGCGGCAGCGCGTAGAGCGCCACTTCCGCGAAGAAAAAGGACCCGCCCCAGACGAGCGACAGCGCGGCCAGCAGGCTCCAGGCCGTCATGTCGAGCACGGGCGGGCGAAGGGTGGTCATCCGGCATTGCCTTTCCCGGAGGCGGGGGGCCGCAGGCTGCATTCACCCACCCGCCGGCGCAGCCCGATTCTTGCGCTTCCGGTTTCCGACGCGCCCGGTTCCATCCCGGCCCGACAGCGCCGCGCAGACCATGACACTGGTGAGAAATGCGGGCTAGACTGCGCGGCCATGCCCCGCCGCGCTCCGTCCTCCTGCTCCCGGCGCAGCCGCACATCGCCGGGGCTGTATCCATGAACATGCGCGGCCGCCTGCTGATCGTTGCGGGCTCGGATTCCGGCGGCGGGGCGGGAATCCAGGCGGACATCAAGACCTGCACGGCGCTCGGCGGTTTCGCCATGACGGCGGTGACGGCGCTCACGGCGCAGAACACCGAAGGCGTCCACGGCGTGCATCCGGTGCCGCCCGGCTTCATCGCCGACCAGATGCGCGTGGTGCTGCGCGACATCGGCGCCGACGCGGTCAAGACCGGCATGCTGCACGATGCGGAGGTCATCGAGGCGGTGGCCGAAACCTTGGAGCGGGAGGCGCCGGGCGTGCCGGTCGTCGTCGATCCGGTCATGGTGGCGAAAGGCGGACACAGCCTGCTCCGCGACGACGCGGTCGAGGCGCTCCGCCGGCGCATGCTGCCCCTGGCGGCGCTGCTGACGCCGAACCTGCCGGAAGCCGATGCGCTGCTGGACGGCCGCGCGCCCGGCTGGCCTTCCTGGGCCGGACTCGGGGTGGATGCGGTGCTGCTGAAGGATGGGCATGGCGCGGGTCCCGTGGTGCGCGACCGGCTGCTGACGCCCTCCGGCGAGACCGCGTTCGAGCATGAGCGGCTCGACACGAGGCACACGCACGGCACGGGCTGCACGCTGGCTTCCGCGGCAGCGACCGGCCTTGCGCAGGGCCTCGACCTCGTCCCGGCCGTGCGCCGGGCCGGCGATTTCGTGCATGAGGCGATCCGCTCCGCCCCGGGCCTCGGGCGCGGTCACGGGCCGCTCAACCACCGGCCGCCGGCATAAGCCCTGGTTTTCCCCGGACGGGGTTTACAAGCGGATAAAAATCCCTATATGTCCCTTTATTCGGTATAAATCAGGAACGATCGGACAGATGACCTGACGAGGCGAGGCGCGTGCGGCACGGGCCGCATCATGGCGCCATTCGGGACTTCCAGGGGCAAACCGGACACAGGGCCGGACAGGGGAGATGCGCGCGCCGGCCGCACCTGTGCCGACCGACTCGATGCAATCCGGCACGCGCGGCGGGGAGGAGGTGACGGTGAACATGTCTGAAGCGCATCCGCGGCGGCGGGCGTATGGCGAGGACCTGCGCCGCCTGGCGGTGACGGCGGTGCTGGAGGAGGGGATGAGCCTGGCGGCCGCGGGCCGGCGGTTCGGCGTGAGCGAAATCAGCGTCGCCAGCTGGGTGAAGCGCTGGCGCGAGCGCGGCCATCTGCGGGCCGATGCAAAGGGCGGCGATCTCAAGTCCGGGCGCATCGAGGCGGAGCGGGAGCGGATTTTCCGCATTCTGGAGCGGCAGCCGGCGCTCACCGTCCGGGCGCTGCGCGACCGGCTGGCCGCTGAGGGCCTCGTGTTCGGGACCTCCACCGTGCAGCGCTTCCTGAAGCGCCACGGCCTGAGGCGCGAGCGCCGCCTCAGCGGCCGCCTCGCCGACCTCCGCCGCAAACGCGCGACCGCCCGGCGCAAATGACGGCGGGGGGCAGCCGGGATCACAGTGCGAAGGTTCGCCTGAGGCGTGGATAGGCGAGCGCGAGGCCCGCGCCGCGCAGGCCGTAGAACAGCCAGAGCGCAATCCAGAGCCCGTGATTGCCGAGCGGGCCCGGCAGCAGGAACAGCGCCGCGACATAGGCCGCGAAGGCGACCGCCATGGTTAGCAGCATCCACCGGGTCGCCGAGAAACCCAGATAGATTCCGTCATACGCATAGGCCCAGACCGCAACCAGCGGCGCCAGCGCGCCCCACAGCATCCAGCCGGCGGCGGCCTCGCGCACTTCCGGCAACGAGGTCATGACGGCCACGAGAAGGCCGCCGGCGGCCAGATAGGCAATGGAGAGAAGCGCGGCCGCGCCGACCGACCAGGCGAGAACGGCCCGTATGACCTCCCGCAGCCCGGCGCCGTGGCGCCGCCCGACCGCATCGCCGACCAGCGCCTCCCCCGCATGAGCGACGCCGTCAAGGGCGAAGGAGGCGAAGATGACGAAATGCACGAGGATCTGGTTCGCCGCCAGGGTCGTGTCGCCGGCCGCCGCGCTCTTGGCGAGGAAGACCGCATTGGCGGAGACGACGCAGAGCGACCTGATGGTGATGTCTCGGTTGATCGCGACGAGGCGCAGCAGCCGCGCTCGGTCGAACACCGGCCCGCGCCCCGCAGGCAGGCGCTTCAGCCGCCGGCGCACGGCGACCACGGCGACGGCGAGGCCCAGATACTCCCCGATGAGCGTGGCGAAGGCGACGCCCTCGACGCCCCAACCGAAGCCCATGACGAACACGACATCGAGGACCATGTTGGTGACGTTGACGGTGACCTGGAGGACGAGCGGCGTGCGCGAATCCTCCAGCCCGTAGAACCAGCCGATGATCGCGAAGATCGCGAGGTTGGCGGGCGCGGTCCACACGCGAATGAAGAAATAGGTCCGCGCGTGCTCCTCGACGTTGGCGCTCGCCTCGACAAGCCCGAAGGCAAGCGCGGCGATGGGCCCCTGCAGGAGGACGATGAGGGCCGCCGCGCCGCCGGCAAGCGTCAGCGCGCGCCAGAGCATCGCGCGCACCTCGCCCCAGTCCTCGCGTCCGCGGGCCCGGGCGGTCGGCCCCGTCGTGCCCATCCTCAGGCAGTTGAGCAGGTGGAACAGGAAGTTGAAGATCATCGCGCCGATGGCAACCGCGCCGATGTACCAGGCCGCATCGAGATGGCCCATCACGGCGGTGTCCACCGCGCCGATCAGCGGCACCGAGACGTTGGAGACGACGATCGGCCCCGCCATGCGCCAGATGCGGCGCGACAGGGCGGGAGGCACGCCTAGCACGCACTGCCGTCCGGTTCAGCCATCATGCCCGAACGCCCCTTTCCGTCACCCCGGACTTGATCCGGGATCCATCCCTGACCGTCTGCGTCTGCCGCAACCGGTGGAGGACAGGCCCAACCCGCCGAGGCAGCCGCGAGAACCGGAGATGGACCCCGGATCAAGTCCGGGGTGACGGTTGTGGGCCGGGGTATCAGCGATAGACCAGGGTCGGCAGGTAGAGCGCCAGGTCCTCATAGGCGATCAGCAGCGCGACCATGACCAGCATGGACACCACGAAAGGCAGCGAGCCGTATGCCACATCGTTGAACTTGCCGCCGCGCGCGCGGATGCCGTGAACCACATACAGGTTGACGCCGATGGGCGGCGTGATGAGCGCCGTTTCCATCAGCACGGTAATCATCACGCCGAACCAGACCGGGTCGAACCCCATCTGCACGACGATGGGGAAGATCACCGGCACGGTGGTCAGCATCATGGAAAGCGTTTCCATGAACATGCCGAGGATGAGGTAGAAGATGACCAGCAGGATCATGAACTCGAGCGGCGTCAGGCCGAGTTCCGCCATGAAGTTGATCATCGCCTGGGTCACGCCGATGAAGCCCAGCACGAAGTTGAGGAACACCGCCGCCAGGATGATGAGCATGATCATCGCCGTGGTGCGCATGGTGCCCTCGAAGGCCTCGCGCAGCATGGAGAGTTTGAGCGTGCCGGTGGATGCGGAGAGGATCAGGGCGAAGCACACGCCGACCGACGCGGCCTCGGTCGGCGTCGCGAGTCCCGCATAGATCGAGCCGACCACCACCACGAACAGCATGATCGGCGGCACCAGGTCCGGCAGGGTGCGGATGCGGTCGCGCCAGTTGGTCTCGATGCGCGCGCCGCCCCACTCGCGCCGCCAGAGGCAGGCGACGACGATGGCGGCCATGAACAGGGTCGAGAGGATGACCCCCGGAATGATGCCCGCAAGATAGAGCTCCGGCACCGAACTGTCGGTCAGCAGGCCGTAGAGAATGAGGTTGATCGACGGCGGAATCAGGATGCCCAGCGTGCCGCCCGCCGCCAGCGAGCCCAGGAACAGGCGCTCATTGTAGGCGCGGCGCTCGATCTGCGGATAGGCGACGGTGCCGACGGTGGCGGCGGTCGCGACGGACGAGCCCGAAGACGCGGCGAAGATGGCGCAGGAGCCGATATTGGCGTGCATCAGCCCGCCCGGCAGCCAGACCAGCCATTGCGCGACGGCGTTGTACATGCGCGCCGCGATGCCCGCCCTCAGCATGATCTCGCCGAGCAGGATGAACATCGGCACCGCGACCAGGATGAACTCCTTGCTCTTGTCCCAGACGAACTCGCCGATGGCGGGCGTGAGCCGGCCGCCGAAATACATCGAGTCGAGGCCGAAGGAGAGAATGCCGAGAATGGCCGCCACGGGAACCGCGGCGACCACCAGCAGCATCAGGGCGACGAGGATCCCCACAACCATGGCGTCAGTCCTCCTGCGCGCCGGTCTGGGTCTGGAGGTTCATGCCGTGGGTCTCGGCCTCGATCTCCTCGGCGACGCTCGGCACGCCGGCGATGCGCTTGACGAGGTCGAGATCGCCGCGCAGGAGGCCGACCATGGTGTAGAGGAAGACGAAAACCAGGACCAGTTCGAAGAAGATCAGGCCCGAGGCCCAGAGCAGCTGGGGAATCCACTGAGGCGTGGCGAGGGTCGTGATCGACACCGAGTCCTTGGCCCAGGACTCGGCGAACGCCCCGTAGCCCCTGTATGCGAGCATGCCGTTATAGATGAGCAGCAGGACGACCGCGACCGTGTCCAGAACGGCGCAGAGCCACCGCGGCATGAAGTTGTAGAGCGCGTCGATGCGGATATTCGCCCGGTGAAGCAGGCAATAGCTGTAGGCCCAGGTCGTGCCCGCGGCGAACACATAGCCGGAGATTTCGTCCGCGCCGCTCATGGTCACATTGAGGAATTTGCGGCTGAGCACGTCGAGCGTGACCATGATCGCCGCTATCAGCAGGGCGGCGCCGCCGATCCAGACCGCCCGGCGGGATATCCACTCGAGCGTTTGGTGTATGCGTTCCAACATTCCGCTTCCGTCCTCCGGCATCCCGGCGGACGCCAGTCGGTCGCGCGGGCGTGTCAGCCGGAAAAACGGGGCGCCGCCTTGGCGCGGCGGCGCCCCGATCGCCGTGTGCGGGGCCGCGCCCCGGCCGGACTACAGGCTCGCTTCGATCCCTGCAATCTTGCCGATGGTCGCGTTCCACTCATCGACGCATTGCTGCGTGCCGCAGCGTTGCGCCCAGCGCTTGACCACGAAATCGGACACGATCTGCTTGAGCTTGTCGCGGTCGGCGTCCGAAACCTCGATCGGCGTCATGCCGCCCGGATCGCCCAGGTCGCACGGGCCGGAGGCGTTGCAGTCCATGCCGCGCTGGTCGTTTACCGCGGTCGCCGCCCACATCTCCTCTTCAAGGACCTTCAGCTTCTCCATGATGAGGTTCTGCGCATCGGGGGTCAGACTGTTCCAGCTGTCCATGTTCATGGCGAGGAACGAAGAGGCATAGCCCAGCCGGATGCGGATATTGTGGGTCACCACCTGCCACCACTTGGCGTTGTAGGCCGGCAGCGTGCCGGTCAGGCCGCAGTCGGCGACGCCCTTCTGAAGGGCCGGCACCACCTCGGCGAAGGCGATCGTGACCGCGCTGCCGCCGACGCCCTCGACGAAATCGCCGAGCGTGGTCGAATAGACGCGGATCTTCTTGCCCTCGAGGTCGTTGAGCGAGAACTGGGTGATGCTCTTGTCGCCGAGATTGCACCAGAGCTGCTGGCTCGGCCACGCATACATCATCAGGAGCTTGGCGTCGTATTTCTCGGCAAATTCACGCTCGAGAATGGGCGTGTAGGCTTCCAGGACGGTCCGGTAGTCGTTGAAGTCCTGGATGACGCCGGCGAGGTCGGTGCCCTCGATGGCCGGGCTGTCCTGCGCAACATAGGTCGTCACGCCGTGGACCGCGTCATAGGTGCCGAGCTTGAGCAGCCGCATGACCTCGAAGCCGGAGAGGCCGAGCTCCGTCAGCGGCTTGGCATTGGCCGTCAGCATGCCGCCGGATGCCTCCGGAATGACTTCCTGCCAGAACTTGGACTCACGCTCCTTCCAGTGGTCGAGGAAGCCCCAGGTCCCGACCACCGTGAATTCCTTCTTGCCGTAATCCGCAGCGGCGGCAATGCCGGACCCAAGCGCAAGCGCGCCTGCGACAGCGGCCGCGGCCACAATTTTCATCCCCTGCAACATAGAGGTTCTCCCGTTTCGGTTAGCACCGGCGGCGCAGTCTTGCACAGACCCTGCCCGCATGGAAAGCCCGCGCCTCGCCGCCGCGAAAACATTGCCGCAGGGAAGCCCGCCGAATGCTACGATTTCGGCTGCAAAAGGCACTGCGAAGCTGCGGGATACAGGTCATGGCGGACGACAACACGGTCGGATTCATCGGGCTCGGCGTAATGGGCGAGCCGATGTGCCGCAACATTCTCAGGAAGTCCGGCCGGCGGGTGCTCTGCCACGATACGAGGCCGGAGCCGGCGGCGCGCCTGGCGGCCGAAGGCGCGGAGGCGGCGGGGCCGGAGGAGATCGCGCGCCGCGCCGGCACGGTGCTGCTGTCGCTGCCGGGCGAGCCGCAGGTGCGCAGCGTCTGCCTGGGCGACGGCGGCCTGGTCGCGGCGATGGGGCCGGGGCAGGCGCTGGTGGACTGCTCGACCGCGCCGCCCGATCTCGCCCGCGAGCTTGCGGAAGCCTGCGCCGGGCGCGGCGTCGCCTTTGCCGATGCGCCCGTCGCCCGCACGGCGCAGGCCGCCATCGACGGCACGCTCTCGATCATGGTGGGCGGCAGCGGGGAGACCTTCGAGCGCATCCGCCCGCTGCTGGACTGCATGGCCGCCGAGACCACCCATTGCGGCGGCGCGGGCGCGGGCCAGGCGGTCAAGCTGCTGAACAACATGGTCGTCGCGATGACGGTGGTGGCGCTTGCCGAAGCGCTCTCGGCCGCCCGCGCCTCGGGGGCGGTGGACGGCAGGGTGCTGTTCGAGACGCTGGCGCGCAGCTCCGCCGACAGCTTCGTGCTGCGCAATCACGGCATGAAATGCCTGCTGACCGGCGAGCACCCGACCGAGGGGGCCTTCCCGACCGACTACATCCTGAAGGACCTCTCCTACGCGCTCGACTTCGCCGAGGGCGCCGGGATGGAGATGCGCGCCGCCAACGTCGCCCGCGACCTCATGGAGCAGACCCGCGACGCCGGCTTCGCCCGGAACTACTACACCGCCGTCATCGAGACGTTGTTCCCTACAGCCTCGCCACGATGAACAGGCGGGGGAAGGGGTAGAGGGTCTCGCCGCCTTCGCGCCTCGGATAGAGTTCGCGCAGACGGGCGGCGTAGAGGGCGAGGAAGCGGTCCTTCTCCTCGCCTTCCAGCGCCTCCAGAACCGGGCGGAGCCCCGTGCCCTTCACCCATTCCAGCACCGGGTCCTCGCCCTCGAGCACCTGGACGTAGCGCGTCTCCCAGATATCCAGTTCGGACACCAGCGGGCGGAAAAGGTCGTAATACCAGTCGGCCTCCGCGACCCATTTGCGCGCGAGCCGGGTCCGCAATTCCGGGGTGCCGAAGCCGTGTTCGTCGAGGACCGCGCGCAGGCCCTCATGGCTCGGCTCCGGCCAGCTCATCGGCATCTGCGCCGCGAACACGCCCCCCGGCGCCAGCGCGCCCAGCAGCCTCGGAAAGAGCGCCCCGTGGTCGTCCGCCCACTGGTAAACGGCGTTGGCGTAAAGCACGTCCACGGGCCGGTCGGATCGCCAGTCGCGGAGGTCGGCCCTCGACCAGGAGACGCGCGCGTCCGGGTCCGCCGCCGCGGCCGCTTCCAGCATCGCTTCGGAGAGGTCGTGCCCGCGCACCTCCGCTCCCGGCCAGCGCGCCGCCATCGCGCGGGCGATATCGCCGGTCCCGCAGCCCATATCGACGGCGATGCGGACATTGTCGTGCTCGACCCGCTGAAACAGTTCGAGCGCCGGCCGCAGGCGGTGCCCGCCGAAGCGCAGATATTGCCCGGGGTTCCAGGCCCCGCCCCCTCTTGTGGTCATCGACGCTCCCTGCACATTGCGAAATCAAGCCGGAAGACAGTTCCCTCGCCGCCGGAGGAAATCAACCGGATGGACCCGCCATGCGCGCGCATGACCTCGCGCGCGATCGCAAGGCCGAGGCCGGAGCCGTCCGGCCGGGTCGAGCCCTGGAACGGCCGGAACAGGTTTTCGCGCGCCCGTTCCGGCAGGCCGGGGCCGTCATCCGCGACCGTCACATGCACCCGCCCGTCGCGCAGTCTCGCCGTCGCCGAAACCGTCCGGGCGCCGGCCTCCGCCGCATTGCGGGCGAGATTGGCGAAGACGCGGAACAGCTGCTCCCGGTCGCCTTCGACCGCCGTCCCGGGCTCGATGTCGCTGGTCCACGACACGCCCCTGCCCGCGACGCCCGCCGCATCGTCGATGAGCTCCGCCAGCGGCACCGCCTCCAGGGTGAGCCGGGGACCGCCGGCGCGCGCGAAATCCACCACCCGGGTACAGAGCCCGACCGCCCGGTCGAGCGCCCCCACCAGGGTCGGGACGGCCTTGCGCACGCGCGGGTCGCGGCTCTCGCCGAGGCTGTCGGAGACAAGCTGGGCCGAGGCCAGCATGTTGCGCAGGTCGTGGTTGATCTTCGCCACGCCCTCGCCCACCGCCGCCAGATGCGCGCGGTGGCTGAGCGCCGCGTGGAGGCGGCGCTGCATCCCGGCAAGCTGGCGTTCGGCCGTGCCGATCTCGTCGCTGCGCTCCGAGGGGCCGTGAATGCGGCTCTGGTCTTCCGGGTCGGCGCCGAAGCGCACCATCGCCTCCGTCAGCCGGCTCATCGGGCGGACCATGAGCCAGTGCAGCGCGAGGAAGACCGCCGCCGCCGTGAGCGCCGAGATCACCAGCGAGAGCAGCAGGATGCGCTCGGAATAGGCGATCATCTCCTCGCGCATCGGCCACTCGTCCATCGTGACCTCGACCCGCGCGCCCGGCTCCCGGGAGGAGGCGCCGCTGACCTGCAGCACCCGGTTCCCCGTCTGGGCGAGCGTATATGCGGCGTCCCATATCGAAGAGACCGCCATGGTCTCGTCCAGATCGAAGGCGGCGTCCACTTCGGGCGGCATGCTGCCGCCGAGCATGTAGGTCGTGTGGTCGCCCACCCTGAGCTCGACGCTGTAGGCCGACACCTGGCGCAACAGGCGCATTTCCAGCGCCTCATCGACGGCCCTGGTCGGCGCCGCCTCCAGGGCGAGCGCGGCGATATGGGCATCCGCCAGCCGGTCCGCCAGATAGACGACCCGGAAGCGCGCGATGGACGGCGCGTAGATCAGCAGTTCCGCCAGCATGACGAAAAACACGGTGAGCACGAGCAGGCGCGCCGAAAGCGAGCGAAACGAGCGCGGCAGCCGCATCATGCGGTCGGCGGGGCGCGCCGGAAACGCCTGTAGGCCACCGGCACCAGCGCCAGCACGGAAAGACCCAGGATCGGCAGCAGGATTTCCGGCTCCAGGATGAGGCCGAGCTCCGGCTCGCCGCCGCTGTCGAATACCGCGCCCAGCCCGTTGCCGACGCTCGTATAGACGAAGGTGCCGGGGATGATGCCGATGAAGGTGGCGCTGACATAGGTCGCAAGCCGCACATTGGCGAAGGCCGGCGCGATGTTGACGAGGACGAACGGGAAAAGCGGCACCAGCCTGAGCACCAGCAGGTAGTTGAAGGCGTTGTCCCGGAAGCCGCTGTCCATGCGTTCGAGCGCCGCCCCGACCCTGGCGCGCAGGCGGTCCCCAAGCACGGTCTGCGCCGCGACGAACAGGGCCGTCGCGCCGAGCGTGGCGCCGACGACCGTGGCCGCGGTGCCGAACCAGAGCCCGAAGAAGAACCCGCCGGAAATGGTCGCGACCGCGCCCACCGGCAGCGAGAAGGCGATGACGACGGCATAGCCCGCCAGATAGGCGAGCAGCGCGAGCAAAAGGTTCGCCTCGACCCAGGAGGCCAGCATCTCCCGGTTGTCCCTCAGCGCCTCGAAGCTCACTTGCTCATGGAGCCCGGCGGCGAAGAATCCGGCGAGGCCGGCCGCCAGCACCGCCAGGATCGAAAGGCGTTTCGCCGCGCCGCCGAGCGGGCGCCGTCCGGTAGCGGCCATTCACACATCTCCGCGTCGTCCGCGTCCCGCCATCATAGCGTTGACAGCCGGACGGGGTATCTCCATTATCCGGCCATCCGGATGCGGCCAGCGGCCGTAATATCCTCCGCGATGGAGTCCATTTTCCGTGAAACGCACTTTCCAGCCGAGCCGCCTCGTGCGCAAGCGGCGCCACGGCTTTCGTGCCCGCAAGGCGACCGTGGGCGGCCGCCGCGTGCTGAAACGGCGGCGCGCCAAGGGGCGCAAGGTCCTCTCGGCCTGAGCCCGGCCCCGCCGACCCGCATGGACACCCCCCGGACGCTCAGGAAACGCGCCGACTTCCTCCGCGTCCGTGCGGCCGGCCGCCGCTGGGCCGCGGCCGGGCTCGTGCTGCAGATGCGCGAGCGCGGCGACGACGGCCCCATGCAGGTGGGCTACACCGTGTCGAAAAAGGTCGGAAACGCCGTCGAACGCAACCGGGTGCGCCGGCGCCTGCGCGCGGCCGTGCGCGAGTCGTTGGAGCCCCGCCCCGGCAGGGACTATGTCGTGATCGGCCGCCGCGCCGCGCTGACCCGGGGCTGGGAGGCGCTGACCGGCGACCTCAGGGCCGCCGCCGAGCGGGTCGAACGGCGATGAGGCTGCTGCTCAAGGCGCCGATCTACGCCTATCGCTGGCTGATCTCGCCTTGGCTGCCGGCGAATTGCCGCTATATGCCGACATGCTCCACCTTTGCGCTGGAGGCCATCGACTCGCATGGCGTGCTGCGCGGCGGCTGGCTTGCGGCGAAACGCCTCGCCCGCTGCCACCCATGGGGCGGTTCGGGCTATGACCCGGTGCCGCCGGAACACGGCGCCCACCGCCGCTGAACGGACGCTTCCGCCCCGTGCTCGACAACCGCAACCTCCTCCTCGCGATCGTCATCTCGATCGGCATCCTGCTGGTGTTCCAGATGATGATGCCGCCGCCGGAGCCGCCGCCCCCGACGGAGGAGGCCGGCGCGCCCGGCGCGCCGCCCGCGCCCGGCGTGGAGACGGGCGCCATCCCGACGCCCGGAGGACTGCCCGCCCCCTCCGGCGTCGTTCCGGGGACGCAGTCCGCGGCCCGGCAGCCCGCGAGTGAGGGGCAGGCGCCCCGCATCCCGATAGAGGACGGCCGCGTCTCCGGCTCGATCCCGCTCACCGGAGCGCGCATCGACAGCATCACGCTCAAGGACTACCGGCAGACGCCCGACCCCGACAGTGCGCTCATCACCCTCTTGTCCCCGCCCGGCACGCGCGGGGCCTTCTACGCCGAGCTCGGCTGGGTCGCGGCCGACGGGACAACGCCGGTGCCGACCGGCGCCACGCTATGGGCCACCAATGACCGCCAGCTGAGCCGCGAACGGCCGCTCAAGCTGTCCTGGGACAATGGCGCGGGCCTGCGCTTCTCCCGGACCGTCGAGCTTGCGGACGACTACCTGCTGACGGTCGAGCAGTCCGTCGCCAACGACACGGCCTTTCCGGTCACGCTCTATCCCTACGGCCTCGTCTCGCGCTCCGGCACGCCGGAGACCTCGGGTTTCTTCATCCTGCACGAAGGGCCGCTCGGGGTTCTCGGCGAAGTCCTGGAGGAGCATGACTACGACGACCTCGTGGACGACGGCGAGATCAAGGTCGAGAATACGCAGGGCTGGCTCGGCATCACCGACAAATACTGGTTGACGGCCCTCGTCCCGGAACCGGGCGAAGCCTTCACCGCGCGCTTCCTGCACAGGCTCGAACAGGGCATCGACAAATACCAGACGGACTATCTGCGCACCGCCGTCACCGTGCCCCCCGGCGGGCGCGCCGCGGTGCGCAACCATGTCTTCGCGGGCGCCAAGAAGGCCCATCTGCTGGACCGCTACCGCGACGACCTCGACTTCGCCAAGTTCGACCTCGCCATCGACTTCGGCTGGTTCTACTTCCTCACCAAGCCGTTCTTCTACGCCTTGTCCTGGCTGCAGGGCGTGCTCGGCAATTTCGGCCTGGCGATCCTAGCGCTCACGGTGGGGGTCAAGCTGGTCTTCTTCCCGCTGGCGAACAAGTCCTACCGCTCGATGAGCCAGATGAAGGCGCTGCAGCCGGAAATGCTGAAGCTGCGCGAGCGCCTCGGCGACGACCGGCAGAAGCTCAACCAGGAAATGATGGCCCTCTACAAGCGCGAGAAGGTCAACCCGGCCGCCGGCTGTCTCCCGATCCTCATCCAGATCCCGGTCTTCTTTGCGCTCTACAAGGTGCTGTTCGTGGCCATCGAGATGCGCCACGCGCCGTTCTACGGCTGGATCGAGGACCTGTCGGCGGTCGATCCGACGAACCTTTTCACGCTCTTCGGGCTGGTGGACTGGGGGCCGCCCTCCTTCCTGCATATCGGCGTCTGGCCGATCCTGATGGGCCTTTCCATGTGGGCGCAGATGCGGCTCAACCCGACGCCCGCCGACCCCATCCAGGCCAAGATCTTCCAGTTCATGCCGCTGGTCTTCACCTTCCTGCTGGCGACCTTCCCGGCCGGACTGGTGATCTACTGGACCTGGAACAACCTCCTCTCCATGGCGCAGCAATGGGTCATCATGCGCCGCCACGGCGTAACCCGCACGGCGGCCGGAAAGACCTGAGGTCCGCGGCCCGTGTGCCAGCCCGGCTCGTTGGAAGACGCCCTGGAACTGGAGCGCGGCCGGCGGCTCTTCGCCGGGGAGTGCCGCTTCACGGCCGCTGCGGCCGAAGCCGGCCAGCTTCCCCCGGCCGGGCTGCCGGAAGTCGCGTTCGCGGGACGCTCCAATGTCGGCAAGTCGAGCCTCGTGAACGCGCTGACCGGCCGCAGGAGCCTAGCGCGCACCTCCAACACGCCGGGCCGCACCCAGGCGCTGATCTTCTTCGACCTCGCCGGCCGGCTCGGCCTCGTCGATCTGCCCGGCTACGGCTACGCGAAGGTGTCGAAAACGAAGGCGGCGGCCTGGACGGCGCTCACCCGCGACTATCTCGCCGGGCGGGCGACGCTCCGCCGTCTCTGCCTGCTGGTCGATGCCCGGCACGGACTGAAGCCCGGCGACGCCGAACTGATGGAAGTGCTCGACCGCGCAGCGGTTGTCTATCAGGTGGTGCTGACCAAGATAGACAAGCTCGCCCTTCCGGCGCGCGAGCGCGCCGTTGCCGGGATCGAGGCCGGGATTGCCCGCCGGGCCGCCGCGCATCCTGCCGTCATCGCCACCAGCGCCCGCGACGGCGACGGCGTCCCCCGGCTCCGCGCCGAACTCGCCGCCCTTGCAGAGGAGCCCGGACCATGACCGAGACCGCCGCCGGTCCGCTTGCCGGCATGCTTGCCGACGGCATCGCGAAAGCGGCCGTGCTGTCGGAGGCGGCGCCGCATATTGCGCGCTACGCCGGCGCCACCGTCGTCGTCAAATATGGCGGCCATGCGATGGGCGACGCCGACGCGCTCGCCGGCTTTGCGCGCGACGTGGTGCTGATGAAGCAGATCGGCATCCACCCCGTGGTGGTGCATGGCGGCGGCCCGCAGATCGGGGGCATGCTGGAGCGCCTCGGCATCGGCAGCGACTTCGTGGACGGGCTCCGGGTGACGACCGCCGAGACGGTCGAGATCGTCGAGATGGTGCTGGCGGGCCGCATCAACAAGGCAGTGGCCGCCGCTATCGGCAGGGCCGGCGGACGCGCCGTCGGCCTCTCCGGCAAGGATGCCGGGCTGTTGAGCGCGAAGCGCCTGAAGCGTATGCGCCGCGACCCGGAATCGAACATCGAGAAGGCGCTCGACCTCGGCTTCGTCGGCGAGCCTTCCCGGGTCGATACGGGCGTGATCGACGCGCTGGCGCAGGCGGGCTTCATTCCGGTGGTCGCGCCCATCGGCCTCGGCGAGGACGGCGAGACCTACAACATCAACGCGGACACCGCCGCCGGGGCCATCGCCGCCGCCTGCAAGGCGCGCCGTTTCCTGCTGCTGACCGACGTGGCGGGCGTGCTCGACGAGGAAGGCGCGCTCATTCCCGAAATGGACCACGGCCGCGCCCGGCGGATGATCGCCGACGGCGCGATCAGGGGCGGCATGATCCCGAAGGTGGAGACCTGCCTCGACGCCGTCGAGGGCGGGGTCGAGGCGGCGGTGATCCTGGACGGGCGGATGGACCATGCCGTGCTGCTGGAAATCCTGACGCATTCGGGCGCGGGCACGCTGATCCGTCGGCAATGAAGGACCCGTTCCCCGATCCCGGCCGCGTGGACTGCTGGATCTTCGACCTCGACAACACGCTCTACAGCCCGTCGGACTGCGATATCCCGGAGCAGATGGAAGCGGCGATCTCCGCCTTCATCCAGCGCCATCTGGACATTCCGGCGGATGAAGCCGACCGGCTGCGCGGCGTGTGGCACGGCCGCTACGGGATGACCCTCGGCGGCGTGATCGCGGAATGCGGCGCGGACCCGCATGACTACCTTGAGGAAACCCACCGCCTCGATCTTTCCTCGCTTCGCCCGTCGCCGCGCCTGCAACGGCTGATTGCCGGACTGCCGGGCCGGCGGCTGATCCACACCAACGCAACCGTCGCCCATGCCGAGCGCGTGCTGGACCGGCTCGGCCTCGGCGCGCATTTCGAGGCGGTGTTCGATGTCGAAGCCGCCGGGCTCCTGCCCAAGCCGGACCCGGAAGGCTACCGGCGCCTGCTCGCCCGCCACGCCATCGATCCGCGCCGCGCCGTGATGGTGGAGGACATGGCCCGCAATCTCGTCCCGGCCGCCGCTTCCGGCATGACGACCGTGTGGCTGCGCACCGAACGCCCCCAGGGCGCCCGCGGCATGGAGCCCGCCGCCGTCCACCACACCGCCGAAAGCCTGGAGGACTGGCTGGACGCAGTGACGGGCTGAGTACAAATCGGGCGGGTTTCCGCCGTTCCGGTCGAACGGGTAACTTCATTCTCTGCCGCCCAGGGAGTTTCGCGCCATGATCCGGGCTTTCGCCGTTGCAGTCCTGCTGTCCTTCGCCGCCGCGCTGCCTGCCGGGGCGAAGGAGCGGCTGGTCATCGGCATGACCCAGTTCCCCTCGACCCTGCATCCGCTGATCGATTCGATGCTGGCGAAGAGCTATGCGCTCGCGATGGGCATGCGCCCCTTTACCGCCTACGACCCGGAGTGGCGGCTCGTCTGCATGCTCTGCGTCGAGCTTCCGACCATCGAGAACGGCGGGGCGGTGCGCGAGACGACGTCGGAGGGCAAGGAGGGCATCGCCGTCACCTACGCCATCCGCCCGGATGCGCGCTGGGGCGACGGCGCGCCGGTGACGACGAGGGACGTGGCTTTCGCCGTCGAGGTCGGCAAGCACCCGCAATCGGGCGTCGCCTCGGCGGAACTCTTCCGGCGCATCCTGGAACTGGAAATCCATGACGATCGCCGGTTCACCCTACATCTGGACCGGGTGACCTTCGACTACAACGATGTCGGCGTCCTTGTGCTTCCCGCCCATATCGACCGCGCCAATTTCGACGCCGACCCGGCCGAATACCGGAACCGGACCGCCTTCGACGCCGACAGCGCCAATCCCGGCCTCTGGTTCGGGCCTTACCGGGTGGTCCGCGTGGAGCCGGGCGCCGCCATCGAGCTGAAGCGCAACCCGACCTGGTGGGGCAAGCCGGCGGCCTTCGGGACGGTCATCATCCGCATCGTCGAGAACACGGCGGCGCTCGAGGTCAATCTGCGCTCCGGCGCCATCGACTACATCGCCGGCGAACTCGGCCTCAGCCTCGACCAGGCCGCCGCCATGGAGCAGCGCGAGGGCGGCGCCTGGGATTTCGCCTACAAGGCGGGGCTGATCTACGAGCATATCGACCTCAACCTCGACAATCCGGCGCTGGCCGATGTCCGGGTGAGGCGCGCGCTGCTGCACGCCATCGACCGGGAGACGATCTCGAAGCGCCTCTTTTTCGGCCGCCAGCCGGTGGCGCACGGGCCGGTCAGCCCGCTCGACTGGGTCTATGACCCGGACCTGCCGAAGACGCCGTTCGACCCGGACGCGGCGCGGAGGCTGCTGGACGAAGCGGGGTGGACCAGTGATGGGCCGGGCGCGCCCCGCCGCAACGCCGCCGGAGAGCCACTCCGGCTCGAACTCGGCACCACCGCCGGCAACCGCTCGCGCGAACTCGTGCAGCAGGTGCTGCAGGCGGCGTGGAAGGATGTCGGCATCGATGTGCGCATCCGCAACCAGCCGGCGCGGGTGTTCTTCGGCGAGACGGTCTCGAAGCGGCAATTCCCGGGCCTCGCCATGTATGCCTGGCTCTCGTCGCCGGAGAGCGTGCCGCGCTCGACGCTGCACTCCACCATGATCCCGACGGCGGAGAACAACTGGTCCGGACAGAACTACACCGGCTACCGCAACCCGGATGTGGACAGGCTGCTCGACGAAATCGAGGTGGAGCTGGACCGCGGGAAGCGGCGCGCGCTCTGGGCGGAGCTCCAGGCCGCCTATGCGCGCGACCTGCCGGTGCTGCCGCTCTATTTCCGCGCCACGCCCTATGTCTTTCCGAAGTGGCTGAAGGGCGTGACGCCGACCGGTCACCAGTATCCGACCACGCTCTGGATCGAGGAGTGGCGCGCGGAGGAATGAGCCGTTTTCTCGCCGGCCGCCTGCTGCAGGCGGCCATCGTGCTGGCCGTCATGTCCTTCGTCGTCTATGGGCTGATCGGCCTGATGCCGGGCGACCCGATCGACGCCATGATCGCGGCCGACCCGGAACTGACCTCGGAGGACACCGAGCGGCTCAAGGCGCTTTACGGCCTCGACCGCCCGGTCTGGGAGCGCTACCTCGCCTGGGCGGGACAGGCGCTTGGCGGCGATTTCGGCCACAGCCGCATCTACCACCGCCCGGCGCTCGACCTGCTGGCGGAGCGGCTGCCGCACACCGCGCTGCTGATGGGGCTCGCCTTCGCGCTCTCGGTCGCGATTGCGCTGCCGACCGGCATTTTCGCCGCGCTCAAGGCCAACCGCTTCGCCGACTACGCCGTCAACTTCCTCTGCTTCGCGGGCATTTCCACGCCGCCCTTCTGGCTCGCGATCATGGCGATGCTGCTCTTCTCGGTCACGCTCGGATGGCTGCCGGCGACAGGCTGGCCCGCGGCCGGAGACGCGGGCTGGCTGGAGCGGCTGCGCCATCTGGTGCTGCCGGTCGCGGTGCTCGGGCTGCTCTCGGCCGGCGGCATCACGCGCTATGTCCGCGCCTCCATGCGCGAGGCGCTGCGCCAGGACTATGTGCGCACCGCGCGCGCCAAGGGCCTCTCGCGCGCCGCCGTCGTGCGCCGCCATGTGCTGCGCAACGCGATGATCCCGGTGGTGACGATCCTCGCGCTCGACATGGGAGCGCTGTTCTCCGGCGCGCTCATCACCGAGATCATGTTCGGTTATCCCGGCATGGGGGCGCTCATCTACAACGCCGTGATGGCGAACGACTACAACCTCGCGCTCGTCGGCCTGCTGTTCGCGACCTTCACCACGCTTGCCGCGAATATCGCCGCGGACGGCGCATATGTGGCGCTCGACCCGCGCATCGCGTTCCGGGCCGGGGCATGAGCCCGGCCGCGCTTGCATGGCTGCGCTTCCGCCGCCACAGGGCGGGTCTCGCCGGCGCGGTCTTCCTGCTGCTGCTGGCCGCCGCCGCCTGGTCCGCGCCGCTCATCGAGGCGGCGCTCGGCATTGACGCCGAGTCGGTGGACCTGTTCTCCCGCTATGCGCCGCCGTCGGCCGCCCACCCGCTGGGGGCCGACGACCTCGGGCGGGACCTGCTGGCGCGGCTGCTCCGGGGCGGGCAGGTCTCGCTCTCGGTCGGGCTTG
This sequence comes from Alphaproteobacteria bacterium, assembly GCA_022827685.1. Lineage (GTDB taxonomy): Bacteria > Pseudomonadota > Alphaproteobacteria > Bin95 > Bin95 > Bin95. The sequence continues at coordinate 37,589 of JAJEIH010000150.1, read as the reverse complement.
CCGCCGCCTTCATCGCCGCGCTCATCGGCACGGGCCTCGGCCTGTTGGCCGGCTATCGCGGCGGCGCGTTCGACACCGCGCTCATGCGGCTGACGGACGGCGTGATCGCGCTGCCGCTCCTGCCGCTGCTGATCGTGCTGGCGGCGGTCGATCCCGCCAAGCTCGGCCTCGACGACGGCACGGACGCCAGCCTCTTCCGGGTCATCGCCATCGTGGCGCTGGTCGGCTGGACCACGGTGGCCCGGCTGGTGCGCGCCGCCGCGCTCGCCGCCCGCGCCCAGGACTATGTGCGGGCGGCGCGGGCTCTGGGCGCCGGGAGCGGGCGCATCGCGCTCCGGCATATCCTCCCCAATGTCGCCTCGCCGATCCTGGTGGCGACGACGCTCTCGGTTGGGAACATCATCCTGTTCGAAAGCGTCCTCTCCTTTCTCGGGCTCGGCATCCAGCCGCCGGCCGCAAGCTGGGGCAATATGCTGGCCCACGCCCAGGAGACGATCTGGCAGGCCCCGCGCCTCGCCGTCTGGCCGGGCCTGCTGATCTTCGCAACGGTGATCGCCTTCAACTTCCTCGGCGACGCCCTCCAGGACGCGCTCGACCCGAGGTCGTGAGGGGCGGTTATTCGGAGGCGTCCTCCGCCGCGGCTTCCGGCTCGCCCATCATCGCCTCGACGACGAGCCCGGCATTTTCGCGGATCGCACGCTCGATGACGCCGGCGACATCGGGGTTCTCGCGCAGGAACGCCTTGGCGTTCTCGCGGCCCTGGCCGATTCGCTTGCCAGCGTGGGAATACCAGGAGCCCGATTTCTCCACGATGTTCGCCTTGACCCCGAGGTCCAGGATTTCGCCCATCTTGGAAATGCCGCGGCCGTACATCACGTCGAACTCGACCACCTTGAAGGGTGGCGCCATCTTGTTCTTGACGACCTTCACGCGGGTCTGGTTGCCGATGATCTCGTCGCGCTCCTTGATCTGGCCGATGCGCCGGATGTCCAGGCGCACGGACGCATAGAATTTGAGCGCGTTGCCGCCGGTCGTCGTCTCGGGATTGCCGAACATGACGCCGATCTTCATCCGGATCTGGTTGATGAAGATGACCAGGGTGCGCGACTTGTTGATCGAGGCGGTGAGCTTGCGCAGCGCCTGGCTCATCAGCCGCGCCTGGAGGCCCGGCAGCGAATCGCCCATCTCGCCTTCGAGCTCGGCGCGCGGCACCAGCGCCGCCACGCTGTCGATCACCAGCACGTCGAGCGCCCCGGAGCGCACCAGCGTGTCGGCGATCTCCAGCGCCTGCTCGCCCGTGTCCGGCTGGGAGATCAGCAACTCCTCCAGGTCGACGCCGAGCTTGCGCGCATAGGCCGGGTCGAGCGCATGCTCGGCATCGACGAAGGCGCAGGCGCCGCCGGCCTTCTGCGCTTCGGCGACGGCGTGCAGCGCCAGCGTCGTCTTGCCCGAACTCTCCGGCCCGTAGATCTCGACCACCCGCCCGCGCGGCAGGCCGCCGATCCCGAGCCCGATGTCGAGCCCGAGCGAGCCGGTGGAGATCGCCTCGGTCTCCACCGCCGTCTCGCGCTGGCCGAGCTTCATGATCGAGCCCTTGCCGAAGGCGCGCTCGATCTGCCCGAGCGCCGATTCCAGCGCGCGCTGCTTCTCCGACCTGTCCTGCTGCTCCGGCATCGTCACGACATTATGGGCCATATGCTCGCTCCCCGCTCGCCCGGAGGCCGATTTTTTGCCCCCGGTCCATTCACCGGCCAATTGCATAGAGGGAATATTTCAGGAACACAAGAGAAAATTTCGTGACTCTGCAATTCCCGCCATTCAGCTTCCGAACCAGATCGTGGCGCGGGCGATGACGAGGCGAAGCGCGAGGTCGAGCAGCACGATGGCGACCGCGGGAAAATGCTTGATCCCGAGGCCGTGGCGGGCAAGGCGCCATTTGAACAGCAGGATCCAGAACCAGGCCGCCATGAACAGCATGGCCGAGATGGGCTCCGGCAGGAAGGCCGCGGCGTTCACCAGCACGACAACGGTGAAGACCGCGCTTTGCAGCAGGTTCGCCCAGTTGGTGGCGATGACGAAGCGCCAGTAATGCGGGAACACCAGCATCCGGTCCGCCATATAGACCATGATGAGCGGAAAGGCGGTCCAGGTGCAGATGTAGCCGACGATGTCCGCCGCGATGAGCCTGCCCGTCATCTCGAAACCGTGCGGCACCAGGGCCAGCATCAGCAGCGACAGCGGAAACGCCACAACGGCCGCGCGGAACGAGCGCCAGAAATCAGTGAGCGCGGAGACCGGCCCCGTGTTCCCGCCCGCCAGCGCCAGCGCGGCGGCGCAGCCCGTCCGAATTTCCCCGAGCATCCGAAACGCTCTCCCGAGCGGTGTCAGGAGAGGAAATAGCCCGCGAGCATCTTCTCGTAAACGCGCGTCAGCTTCTCGAGGTCCTCGACCTCCAGATATTCGTCCACCTTGTGGGCCGTCTCGCTCACCAGGCCGAGCTCGACCACCGGGCAGTAGTCCTTGATGAAGCGCGCATCCGACGTGCCGCCGGACGTGGAGAGTTCCGGCGACCGGCCCGTGACCTCGCGCATCGCGCCGGCCGCGAGCTCCACCAGCGGCCCGGGCGGCGTCAGGAAGGACTCGCCGCTGACCGAGACGTCCAGCCTGTAGGCGTGGCCCTGCCGGTCCAGCATGCCGCGCAGCCGCTCTTCCAGGCCGGCGCCCGTATGCAGGTCGTTGAAGCGGATGTTGAAGCGCGCCTCCGCCCGGGCCGGGATCAGGTTCGTGGTCGGGTTGCCGACATCGACGCTGGTGACCTGGAGCGACGAGGGCTGGAAATGCGCCGTGCCCCGGTCGAGCGGCGTCGAGGCGAGGCCGTGGGTCATCGCAAGCAGCGGATGGACGGGATTGTCGGCGCGGTCGGGATAGGCCGCGTGGCCCTGCACGCCTTCCACGACGAGGCGGGCGTTGAGCGAGCCCCGCCGGCCGATCTTGATCATCTCGCCGAACTGCGCGGGATTGGTCGGCTCGCCGACGATGCAGGCCTCGATGCGCTCGCCCCGCGCCGCCAGCCGCTCCAGCATCGGCCTTGTGCCGTTGACCGCCGGCCCTTCCTCGTCGCCGGTGATGAGCAGCGCGATGGAGCCGGGAACCGGGCCGATGCGTGAAACGGCCTCGACGAAAGCCGCAATCGCTCCCTTCATGTCCGCCGCGCCGCGTCCGGTGAGCCGCCCGCCGGCGACCGTTGCCGAGAAGGGCGGCACGCTCCAGTCGGCAGGGTCGCCCACGGGCACAACATCGGTGTGCCCGGCGAAACAGAACAGCGGCCCCTCGCTGCCGCGCCGGGCGTAGAGATTGTCGATGTCCGGCGTGCCGGGCGCGCTGAACGGCATGCGCTCGCAGGCGAAGCCGAGCGGCTCCAGGGCCGCCTCCAGCACACCCAGCGCGCCCTCGTCGGCCGGCGTGACGCTCGGGCAGCGGATGAGGGCGCGGGCGAGGTCGAGGGCGCCCACGGACATCAGTCGCGCAGCAGGTCGTTGATCGCCGTCTTGGCGCGGGTCTGCGCATCCACCGTCTTCACGATGACGGCGCAGGAGAGGTTCGGCCCCGGGCTGCCGTCCGGCAGCGGCCGACCCGGCAGGCTCCCCGGCACGACCACCGCGTAGGGCGGCACCCGGCCCGTATGCACCTCGCCGGTGTCGCGGTTCACGATCTTGGTGGTGGCGGAGATGAAGGTGCCCATGGCGAGCACCGCGCCTTCGCCGACGATTACGCCTTCCACCACCTCGCTGCGCGCGCCGATGAAGCAGTTGTCCTCGACGATCACCGGCTCCGCCTGGAGCGGCTCCAGCACGCCGCCGAGCCCGACGCCGCCCGAGATATGGCAGTTGGCGCCGACCTGGGCGCAGGAGCCGACCGTGGACCAGGTGTCGATCATGGTGTTCTCGCCGACCCGGGCGCCGACATTCACGAAGCAGGGCATCAGCACGGCGCCCGGCGCGATGTAGGCGGAATGCCGGACCGCGCAGTTGGGCACGGCGCGGAAGCCGGCCCCGGCGAAGCGCGCCGCATCCCAGCCTTCGAACTTGGAAGGCACCTTGTCGTACCAGGGCGCTCCGTCCGGCCCGCCGCTGACCGGGGCGGAATCCGCAAGCCGGAAGGAGAGCAGCACCGCCTTCTTGCACCACTGGTTGACATGCCACGCGCCGTCGACCTTCTCGGCGACCCGCACTTCGCCCCGGTCGAGCGCGTCGAGCGCCGCCTCGATGGCATCACGGGCCTCGCCTTTCGTGTCCGGCCCGATGGCGGCGCGGTCTTCCCAGGCGCGGTCGATTGCGGCCTGCATGGTCCCGTCGGACATGGATAGTCCCTCTCCCCGGAAAGGCCCGGACCATTCCCGAACCGGCCTGTCCTGTCAATGCGGCGGGATCGTGCTCTATAGTCCGCAAAACGCTGCGGAGACCGGGAGTCCTCCATGCCGAAACGCCTTGAATTCTGGTTCGATGTCGGCTCGCCGACCGCCTATCTCGCCCACACGCAGATGCCCGGCATCGCCGAGCGCACCGGGGCGGAGATCGCCTGGAAGCCGATGCTTCTCGGCGGCGTCTTCAAGGAGACCGGCAACACGCCGCCGGGCACCGTGGCGGCCAAGTCCGCCTATTACGGCATCGACCTGCCGCGCTTCGCCAAACGCTACGGCGTGCCGTTCCGGCGCAACCCGTTCTTCCCGATCATGACGCTCGGGCTCATGCGCGGCTGCCTCGCCGCCCAGCGCGACGGATACTTCAAGACCTATGCCGACGCCGTGTTCACGGCGATGTGGGTCGAGGAGAAGAACACGGGCGACCTCGACGTGCTGCGCGAGGTGCTCACCGCCGCCGGCCTCGACGCCGATGCGCTCTTCGCCGCCACGCAGGAGCCGGCTATCAAGCAGCAATTGATCGCCAATACCGGGGAGGCGGTGGCGCGCGGCGCGTTCGGCGCGCCGACCTTCTTCGTCGGCGACGAGATGTTCTTCGGCCAGGACCGGCTGGACTTCGTCGAGGAGGCGCTGGCCTCCTGACCGGGCGCGTCTGCCCTCAGGGGCAGCCGAGCCGGTCCGCCAGATCGATGAAGTCTTCCGCCACGACGGTGAAACCAGGGTCGGCTTCGAGGTCGGTCGTCTGGCCGGGGCCGTGTTCCGTCCGGCGGGGCACGAAGGCGGTCGCCATGCCCTGGGCGGCCGCGGCGTGCAGGTCGCCATTGTGGGCGGCCGTCATCATCACCTCTTCAGGTGCGAGGCCGAGCGCCGCGCAGCTCAGCCGGTAGGCGTCCGGCTGCGGCTTGTAGGCCCGCGCAACCTCCGCGCCGAGGATCGTGTCCCAGGGCAGCCTGGCATGGCGGGCCATGTTCACCATGAGCGCGATATTGCCGTTGGAGCAGGTGCCGATGATGTATTTCCGCCTGAGCCGCGACAGGCCGAGCACCGCGTCCGGCCACGGGTCGAGGCGGTGCCAGGCGCGGTTGAGGTCGTCCTTCTCCGCTTCGCTCAGGCCCGACACGCCGAACTCCTCCAGCAGGGCCTCCAGGTTCTCCCGGTGCAGCACGTCGAGGATGGTGTAGGGCCTCGCCCCGCTGCGGACTTCCTCCATCGCGGGCTGGTAGCGGTCCCGCCAGCGCCGCGCGAAACCGTGCCAGTCGAGCTCGTGGCCTTTCGGCGCCAGCGCCTTCTTGGCCTCCCGCGCCACCGAGCCCCGCCAGTCCACCACCGTGCCGAACACATCGAACAGAAGCGCCTTCACCATCGCCGGTCCTCCCCTCCGCAACCGCGCCGACAGACTGCCTCCGCGCCTCCGCGTCCGCAAGCGCGGGCCATGCCGGCGAGAGGCGAAATGCGCTAGGCTGCGCGCGCCGGCGGCAGCGGGGGAAGAGCGGGGCGATGCCAGTCTCCATCATCGACAGCGGGATCTACGGGAACCTCTTCGGCGCGGACGCCATGCGGGCGGTGTTTTCCGAGCGCGGGCAGGTGCAGAAGTGGCTGGATGTCGAGGCGGCGCTGGCGCGGGTCCAGGGTCGGCTCGGCATCATCCCGGAAGAGGCCGCGGCCGAGATTTCCGCCAAGGCCGACGCGGCGCTTATCGACATGGCGCTCATGCGCGAGGAGGTGGACCGGGTCGGCTACGCCATCATGCCGCTGGTCCACCGCCTCGCCGCCCTTTGCGAGGGGGATGCGGGGCGCTACGTCCATTGGGGCACGACCACGCAGGACATCAAGGACACGGGCGTCGTCCTCCAGATCCGCGACGCGCTCGACCTGGTGGAAGCGGACCTGCGCGCCGTCCGCGACGGGCTGGCGCGCCTTGCCCGCGAATACCGGGACACGCCGATGGCCGGACGCTCGCATCTCCAGCACGCGCTGCCGGTCACCTTCGGCTACAAGGCGGCGGTGTGGCTGGCGCCCGTCGAGCGGCATCTGGAGCGGCTCGACCAGCTTCGCCCGCGCGTGCTCACGGGCCAGTTCGCCGGCGCGGCCGGCACGCTCGCCTCGCTGCACGGGCGCGGGCTCGAGGTCGCCGACGCGCTGATGGAGGAACTGGGGCTCGCGCACCCCGCCATCGCCTGGCACACGGCGCGCGACACCATCGCCGAGACGATGGCCTTCCTCGCGCTCGCCACCGGCTCGCTGGCCAAGATCGCGACCGACGTGGTGCTGCTGACCGCGACCGAGACGGGCGAGGTGTTCGAGCCGTTCGCGCCCGGCCGCGGCGGGTCCTCGACCATGCCGCAGAAGCGCAACCCCGTTTCCAGCGAGCTCATCCTCGCCTGCGCCAAGCAGGTGCAGAGCCGGACCGCGCTCGTGATGGACTCGATGGCGGCCGACCTCGAACGCTCCACCGGTCCCTGGCATGTGGAATGGGCGGCGCTGCCGGAAGCTTTCGTGCTGGCCTCGGGCGCGCTCGCCCAGGCGCGCTTCCTGGTCGAGGGCCTGCGGGTCGATCCCGAGGCCATGCGCGCCAATATGGACCTGACGCGCGGGCTGATCGTCTCCGAGGCCGTGATGATGGGCCTTGCGCCCGCGCTCGGCCGGCAGGCGGCGCACGACCTCGTCTATGAGGCCTGCCGGATCGCCACGGACGAGCGGCGCGCCCTGCTCGACGTGCTGCTCGACATGCCGGAAGTCACGGCAAAGCTCGACCGCGACGCGCTCGCGGCGCTTTGCGAGCCCGGCAACTATGTGGGCGAGGCGCCGGAGATGGTGGACCGCCTGCTTGCCGGCCTCGCGCCCCGCGGATGAGGGCGCCCGACCGGCGCATCGCCGCCCGGAACAATATCGTCGGCGCGCTCTGGATGTGCGCCACGGTGCTCTGCTTCATGGCGATGGCGGTGGCCGCGCGGCAGCTCTCGGACACCATGTCCACGGCGCAGATCATGGTGCTCAGGAGTTTCGTCGGCCTCCTTGCCGCCCTGCCGCTGGCGCTTGCCGCCGGGCGCATCGCCACCCGGCGGCTGTTCCTGCACCTCGCGCGCAACGGCGTCCACTTCGTCGGCCAGTATTCCTGGTTTTACGGCATCGCGATGCTCAGCCTCATCGACATGAGCGCGCTGATGGCGACCACGCCGATCTGGGCGACCCTGTTCGCGGTCGGCTTCCTCGGCGAGCGTGCGGGTTTCCGGCGCTGGGCGGTCATCGCGCTCGGCTTCGCGGGGGTTCTGGTCATCCTGCGCCCCCATGCCGTGCCGGTCGAGTGGGCGGCGCTGGTGTGCATCTTCGGCGCCGCCGGCTATGCGGGCGCCAATGTGCTCTCCAAGGAACTGATGCGCACCGACACGCCGATCCAGATCGTGCTCTGGATGCTGGTGATCCAGCTTCCCATCGCGGCTCTCGCCAATTGGGGCCAGTGGACGCCGGTCGTGTGGGAGGACGCCGGCTGGATCGCCATTGTCGGCCTGACGGGCGTGCTCGCGCATCTCACCATGAACCAGTCCATCCGCCTCGGCGACATCTCGGTCGTGGTGCCGGTTACCTATATCCAGCTTCCGCTGCTCGGCCTTGTTGGTTTCGTGCTCTATCTGGAAGTCCCGGAGACGATGGTGCTCGTCGGCGCCGGTATGGTCGTCGCCGGCGCCTGGTGGAACCTCGCGGCCGAAACGCGGATCGCAAGAGGACGGTAGCGAAGGACGCCGGCCTACCGCCCCGCCTGCACCATCACGATGCCGGCGGTGACGACCGCGAGGCCCGCGAGTTCCGGCCAGGCAAGGCTCTCGCCCAGCAACAGCGCGGAGAAGAGCGCGCCGAGCCCCGGCACCAGCCCTGCGAAGACGCCGGTGCGGCCTGCGCCCAGAACGCCGATGGCGTAGCTGTAAAGCCAGATCGAGACGATGCCGCCCAGAATGCCGTGGACGAAGGCCTGCCAGGCGAGGGAACCGAACGGAATCTCCAGCAGCCGGCTCTCGCCGAACAGCAGGAAGAGCGGCAGGAAGGCGGCCGTCGATACGGTGGAGAGGATTGCCGCCGCATGCAGCGGCGAGACCTCCGCCCGGCGCGCCGTCACGGTGTAGATGGCCCACATCCACGCGCCCAGATGGAACAGCGCATAGCCGCCGAGGCCGCCCGGCGGCGCGTGTCCGAGCGCGGAGACGGCGGTGAGGCCCACGCCCGCCACGGTCAGCCCGACGCCGGCAAGCCGGAGCGCGCCGGCCCGCTCGCGCAGTAGCAGGATGCCGAGCAGCGCCGTCAGCGCCGGGAAGGCGCCGGGAATGAAGATCGCGGCGTGGGCGGCCGGGGCGTGGAGCAGGCCTGTGCCCAGCACCAGCGCGAAGGGAATGCCGATGGTTCCCGCCATCGCCGCGGTTCCCCACCAACCGGCCTTGCCGGCCTTGAACCCCAGCCGGAGCGCCACCGGCAGCAGCAGCACGCCCGGCAGGCCGACCCGGAGGATCGCCAGGTCCTCCGGGGTAACCGATTCGGTGACAGAAAGCCGGGAGAGCGGAAACCACGCGCCCCAGAACACCATCGCCAGCAGCGCGGCCGCGACGGCGCGCGCTTCGCGTCCTCCGGCGGGCCGGGTTGCCGCCTGCTGCGTCAGGCCGAATCGCGCCCGGCGAAGCGGCCCCGGACGCGGAAACGGTCGAGATAGGTCGGGATGACGGTTTCGATGTCCTTCGGCTCGATGCCGAGCTCGGCGAAGCCGGCCGCGCCCTCGGAGACGACATTGTCGTATTTCAGCGACTCGACCTGGTCCGGCGTGATCGGCGCGCCCGGCACGAACTGGATGAAGGCGGCCTTGGCCTGCATCACCTGGAAGGGCACCGGCACCAGCAGGCGCTTGCGGCCGATCTCCTCCAGCAGCAATTCCATCAGCTGCCTGAAGCTGTAGGTCTTCGGCCCGCCGAGCTCGAACAGGCCGCCCGCCCGGTCGAGCGCGGCGACCGCCGCATCGGCCACATCGCCCACATAGGCCGGCTGGAAGCGCGTGTGGCCGCCGCCGACGAGCGGCAGCGCAGGCAGCAGCCGGGCCAGAAGCGCGAAGCGGTTGAAGAAGTCGTCCTCCGGCCCGATGACGAGGCTCGGTCTGAGGATCGCCGCATCGGGGAAGGCCTCGCGCACCGCCGCTTCGCCGGCGGCCTTGGAGCGGGCGTATGCCGCCGTGGACTCCAAATCCGCCCCGATGGCGGAGATATGCACGAGCCTGCCGGCGCCCGCCTCTGCCGCGGCGGAGGCGACTTCTCCCGCCCCGGCCGCATGGATGGCGCCGAAGGACTGCGCCCCCCGGCTGACCAGGACGCCCACGCAATTGACAACCGCATCGACGCCCTCGACCGCCGCGCGCACGCTTTCCGGGTAGCGCAGATTGGCCTGCACCGGCACGACCTGGCCGACGCCGCCCGCTGGCTTCAGGAACTTCGCCCGTTCCGGGTCCCGGCAGGCGACCCGCACGCCCGCGCCCGCCGCCGCAAGCCGCTTGACGATGTAGCGCCCGACGAACCCGGCGCCGCCGAACACCGTTACCCGCATTCCCTGCATGACCGTTCCCGGACCCCGTCTGCGCAGCCGGCGCGGAGTTTAGCGCACGCCTTCCCGGCGGCAAAACGCTTCGCTACCCTCGCAGCCTCAAGCAGAGGGGAGACCGCGCCATGGCCGGGAAGCAGTTGCGCAGCCGGAGCTGGTTCGACAATCCACACAATCCGGGCATGACCGCCATGTATATCGAGCGGTACATGAATTTCGGCATCACGCGGGAGGAGTTGCAGTCCGGCAAGCCCATCGTCGGCATCGCGCAGACCGGCTCCGACCTCTCACCCTGCAACCGCATCCACCAGACGCTGGCCGAGCGCATGCGCGCCGGCATCCGCGAGGCGGGCGGCATCGCCATCGAGTTCCCGGTCCATCCGATCCAGGAAAGCGGGCGCCGCCCGACCGCCGCCATCGACCGCAACCTCGCCTATCTCGGGCTCGTCGAGGTGCTGCACGGCTATCCCATCGACGGGGTGATCCTCACCACTGGCTGCGACAAGACCACGCCGGCGATGATCATGGCGGCGGCGACGGCGAACCTGCCGGCGATCTCGCTGAATGGCGGGCCGATGTTCAACGGCTGGTGGAAGGGCCGGCGCGTCGGCTCGGGCACCATTGTCTGGGAGGCGCGCAAGCTGCAGGCGGCAGGCGAGATCGGCTATGAGGAGTTCATCGAGATGGTGGCCTCCTCCGCGCCGAGCCCCGGCCACTGCAACACCATGGGTACGGCCACGACGATGAACTCGCTCGCCGAGGCGCTCGGCATGTCCCTGCCGGGCTCGGCCGCCCCGCCCGCCCCGCACAAGGAGCGCGCGCAATACGCCTATGAGACCGGGCGGCGCATCGTCGCCATGATCCATGAGGACCTGACGCCGGACCGCATCCTGACCCGCGCCGCCTTCGAGAACGCCATCGCCGTCAACAGCGCCATCGGCGGGTCCACCAATGCGCCGATCCACATCAACGCCATCGCGCGCCATATGGGCGTCGAACTGGCCCTGGAGGACTGGCAGGACTGCGGCTACGACATCCCGCTGCTGGTCAACTGCCAGCCGGCCGGCGGCTATCTGGCCGAGGACTACCACCGTGCGGGCGGCGTCCCGGCGGTCATGGGCGAGCTGCTGCGCGCCGGGAAGCTGAACGCGGATGCGCTCACCGTCACCGGCAGGACGATCGCTGAGAACATCGGCGGTGCCGCCCCGCTCGACGAGGACGTGATCCGCCCCTACGGGCGGCCGCTCAAGGAGCGCGCCGGCTTCGTCGTGATGGGTGGCAACCTGTTCGACGCCGCGGTGATGAAGACGAGCGTCATTTCCGAGGAGTTCCGCGCGCGCTTCCTCTCGAACCCGGACGATCCCGACGCCTTCGAGGGCAAGGCCATCGTGTTCGACGGGCCGGAGGATTACCACGCGCGTCTCGACGACCCGGCGCTCGGCATCGACGGGACCAGCATCCTGGTGATGCGCGGCGCGGGGCCGGTCGGCTATCCGGGCTCGGCCGAGGTGGTCAACATGCAGCCGCCGGCGTCCCTTATCCGCGCCGGCGTCACCGAGCTGCCGACCATCGGCGACGGGCGCCAGTCCGGCACGTCGGGCAGCCCGTCCATCCTGAATGCGAGCCCGGAGAGCGCGGTCGGCGGCAATCTCGCCATACTGGAAACGGGCGACCGGCTGCGGGTGGACCTGCGCAAACGCCGCGTCGATATCCTGCAGCCGGAGGAGGTGCTGGCCGCGCGCCGCGCCGCCTACGACCCGCCGCCGCTGGAGAACCACACGCCCTGGGAGGAGCTCTACCGCAGCCATGTGGGCCAGCTTGCGGACGGCGGCTGCCTGGAATTCGCCACCCGTTACCACAAGGTCGCCGCCTCCCCGCCCCGCCACTCGCACTGAGCGGCGGCGCGGCCCGGAGGCGGCCTGGCCCGTCAATTCAGAAGGTGAGCTTCGCCGCGCCCATCATGCGCATCGTGCGGCTGTCCTGGACCAGCAGCGCAACGCCGCCCGCCTCGTCCTGCCCGGTCTCGACCTCGACCTCGCCCGCCATCGCCGCGCCGTCCCATCGGCCGATCTCGACGATCTCGCGCACGACATTGCTGTAGCTCAGATGCCGCCCGGCGTTCTCGCCGCGCTCGATGTCCTGGTCGAGCTTGCGGGCGAAGCGCACCAGCTGGATGCGCGCTTCGCCCTCTCCCGCCGGCAGGGAATAGGCGAGACGGCCGGGTTCGCGCCATTCGAGACCGACCGCGAGGCGCGCCGCCGCCAGCGCGTCCGCCTGGGCGATCGCCACCTTGATCCGTTCCGCATCGAAGCCGACCACGTCGTAGCGCCCGTCGATCACCATTTGCGGGGTATAGACATTACGGCGGCCGAGCACCGGGCTGTAGGCGTATTGCCGCTCGGTACCGGCCTCGGTGGCGAAGGGGTCCGGCCAGCCGAGGCGGTCCCAGTAGTTCACATGGAAGCCAAGCGCGATCACATCCTTGCGGTCCGCCAGATGCCCGAGAATCCGGTCCGCCGGCGGGCAGGACGAGCAGCCCTGCGAGGTGAACAGCTCGACCACCACCGGCTTCGAGGCATCCGCCCATGCCGCGGCGGCGGCGAACAGGCCCGCCGCGACGAGCAGCGCCCGGGCGAGAACGGCCCTCATTCGAACACCGCCACCGCGCGGATCGGGCTGCCTGTGCCGCCGCGAATCCTGAGCGGGAAACCGATGAAGCGGAACCGCCCGCGCCCGACCACCGCCTCCAGATTGGCGAGGCATTCCATATGAGTGATCCGGCGCTCGGCGCAGGCGCGGTGCGCGCGGAAATTGAGCTCGCCCTCCGGAGCCGGGCTGACCGCCTCGACGCCGAACATGCCGATGCCCCTGTCGGCGAGCCAGTGGACCGACTCCGTCGCGAGGCCGGGAAACTCATGCCCATAGGCAGGCGTGCCGAACATGCGCCGGTTGACGCCCATGGCCAGCAGCACCGTGTCGCCTTCGCGGATTTCCTCCCCGGATGCTTCGAGCGCGGCCTCCATCTCGGCCACCGTCACCGCATGGCGCGGCGGCGGCTCGCCGAGGTCGAGGCAGATCGCGGAGGTGTAGAAGCGTTCCAGCGCCATCCGGTCTATCGATTCCGCCTCCGGGTCGGGATCGAAATGGCAGAACGCATCGACATGGGTGCCCGAATGGTCCGACAGCGACATTGTGAGGGACTTCGAGGTGAAATCGAAGCCGCCGGCCGACTTGATCTCGGAATGGTCATTCCAGACCGTCACGACCACCGGCGGATGCGAGGGATGGTGGGCGGTGCGGTGGTAAAGCTCGCGGGAGAGATCGACGAGTTCCATCAGACCGGCCTGTCCCCTTCCAGCGTCACCCGGTGCATGGAGCGGCGGTGGCCCTGGTAGTCGTTGAGCGCGTAATGCTGCGTGCAGCGGTTGTCCCAGAAGGCGATCGACCCCTGTTCCCACCGGAAGCGGCAGGTGAATTCCGGCCGCGCCGCCTGACGGTAGAGGAAGTCGAGCAGCGGCCGGCTTTCCTCCGCAGTCCAGCCGTCGATGCGCCTTGTGAACGCTCCGTTGACGAACAGGCACTTGCGGCCGGTTTCCGGATGGGTGCGCACCACGGGATGGCTGCTCTCGACGGTCTCGTCCACTTCATTGAGCTTGGTGGTGCGCGTTGCATTGACGGCGTCGCGGCGGGCCTTGTTCGTGAAGATGTCGGAACTGTGGATGGCGCGCAGCCCCTCCAGCATCTCCTTCATGCCGTCCGACAGCGTTTCATAGGCGAGATACTGGCTGGCGAACATCGTGTCGCCGCCCGCCGGCGGCACTTCCAGCGCATAGAGGATCGAGCCCAGCGCCGGCGCCGGCAGGTAGGTGACGTCGGAATGCCAGACGCCGCCGATATTGCCGGTGGCCTCCGGCTCCTTCAGCACGGGCAGGATTTCCGGGTGTCCCGGCAGCGACTCGTAATAGCCGTGGATGTTGAGCTCGCCGAAACGCCGGCCCATCTCCTTGTGGCTGTCGGGATCGAGTTTCTGGTCGCGGAAGAAGATCACCTGGTGGTCGAGGAACGCCCGGTGGATCGTGTCGAACCGTTCCGCGGACAGCGGCTCGGCGAGGTCGACGCCATGAATTTCCGCGCCGAGCGCGCCCGCTACCGGCCGGACCTCTATGCTGTTGGACTTCATGGCGTTCCTCCCCTATCACTCCGGCGGAAACTTACTCTATCGCCCCGTTCGAAACCAAGCATGACGATGCCCGAACTTCAGGGCCGGCTCGACCGCGCGGCCCGACGCCATGAGACGCCCTGCGGCGACGGCAGCCTGGTCTGGCGCGAATGGGGCGCCGGGCGCACCGTGCTGCTGCTGCACGGCTCCTTCGGCTCCTGGACGCACTGGCTGCGCAATATCGAGGCGTTGTCCGCCAGGTTCAGGGTGCTCGCCTGCGACCTGCCGGGCATGGGCGAGAGCGACATGCCGCCCCTGCCGTTCGACGCGGGCAGCCTCGCCGACATTCTGGCGGACGGGCTGGAGCAACTCGCGCCGGAGCCGTTCCATCTCGTCGGCTTTTCCTTCGGCGGCATCGTCGGCGGCCATGTCGTCGTCCGCATGCTCTCCCGCGTCCTCAGCTACACCGCCGTCGGCTCCAACGCCCTCGGGCTGCCGTTGGCCGTCAGGGCCCCGCTGCGCAAGCCGAACCGGGGCATGAGCGAGGCGGAAATCCTCGATCTCCACCGCCACAATCTCGGCCTCCAGATGTTCGGCGACCCCGAACGGATCGACGCCACAGCGCTTGCGCTCCAGAACGCCAATACGCGCCGCGCGCGCATCCGCTCCGGCAGGATTCCCGCCGGCGACAGCCTCGCGCGGAGGCTCGGCGAGATAGCCGCCGCCGGCCTGCCGATCCAGGGCATCTGGGGCGAGCGCGACGCCACGGCCGGCGACCTGCTCCACACCCGGCGCGACCTGTTCCACAGGCTGCAGCCCGGCTGCCCCTTTCATACCGTTGCCGGCGCCGGCCACTGGGCCGCCTTCGAAGCGCCGGACGAAGTGAACCGAATCCTTATCGACAGCCTGCCCGCCATGGAGGGTTCAGCGTGCATGCACTCGAAGCCATAGCCACCCGCCGGTCCGTCCGCGCCTTCAGGCCGGACCCGGTGCCGCTGGAAATCGTCCGCGAGATCCTTGAGGTCTCGGCCCGCGCGCCTTCCGGCACCAACATGCAGCCGTGGAAGGCGCGGGTCTTGACCGGCAAGGCGCGCGAGCGGCTGGTCCGCGCCGCGCTCGCTGCCGGCAAGAACGGGGCCGAACTGAAAGCGGAATACAAATACTATCCGGACCGCTTCCCGGAGCCCTATCTCTCGCGGCGCCGCAAGGTCGGCTGGGACCTCTACGGCCTGCTCGGCATCCAGCGCGGCGAGACCGACAAGATGCGCACCCAGCACGCCCGCAACCAGATGTTCTTCGATGCGCCGGTCGGCATCATTTTCAGCGTGGACCGCGTGCTGGAGATCGGGAGCTGGCTCGATTACGGCATGTTCCTGGAGAACGTCATGGTGGCGGCGCGGTCCTTCGGCCTGCATAGCTGCCCGCAGGTCGCCTGGACGCCCTATCACGAGACCGTCCGCAAGGTGCTCGGCATGCCGGAAGACGAGGTGGTCGTCTGCGGCATGGCGCTCGGCTACGAGGACGAGGACGCCGTCGAAAACAGCCTGCGCACCGAACGCGCGCCGCTATCCGACTGGGTATGCTTCCACGAGGAGTGACGCGCGGCGGCCGCGCTACCGCAGTCCTCCCGTCACGAAGATCGTGTCAGCAGTGAGGTAGCTGGCGCCGTCGGAGCAGGCGAACAGCACCGTCTCGGCGATCTCCTCGGGCTGGGCCATCCGGCCTATCGGCATCTGCTCGGCATAGCCCTGGAGCACTTCCGGCGGCGTGTTGTCGTGGAAGGGCGTGTCCACGAGCCCCGGCGAGATCGACAGGCAGCGCACCCCCCGGCTCGCGAACTCGCGCCCGATGCCAAGCGTCATTGTGTGGACCGCGCCCTTGGACGAGGCGTAGTGGACCGAATTGCCGGCCCCGCCGATCCTCGCCGCCACGCTGGCAATATTGACGATGACCCCGCCGCCCTTCTCCAGCATGTGCGGCAGGATGGCCTGCGCGCCGTTGAAGGTGCCGCGCACATTGAGCGCATAGGTGCGCTCCCACAGCTCCTCGGTGATCTCCAGGAAGG
This sequence comes from Alphaproteobacteria bacterium, assembly GCA_022827685.1. Classification (GTDB taxonomy): domain Bacteria; phylum Pseudomonadota; class Alphaproteobacteria; order Bin95; family Bin95; genus Bin95. The sequence continues at coordinate 21,377 of JAJEIH010000150.1, read as the reverse complement.
GTTTCCGGGCGAGCGCCGCGCCCGCTGCGTTCAGCTCGAAATCCACCCGACCGAAATCGGCGACGGCCTGCTCCACGGCTGCATCGACTTCGGCCCGGACGGTCACGTCGCAGGCGGCGAAGGTTGCCTTCGCGCCAAGCTGGATCACCTGGTTCGCCGTGCGCTCGGCGGCCTCCGGGTCGATATCGGCGCAGACCACATTCGAGCCTTCCCGCGCGAACACCAGCGCCGTCGCGCGGCCGATGCCGCTGCCGGCGCCGGTAATCAGGATGGTCTTGTCCCTGAAATAATCCGGGTCCCTGGGCATGGGGTCCTCCTCCGCCGGGCGCGCGCCGGGCTTGTGTCTAGTTGAGCCAGCGCTTGCGGCGGCGGTAGTGCTTCACGTCGCGGTAGGACCTCTTCTCGCCATGCTCGCTGATGCCGAGATAGAACTCCTTGATGTCGGCATTTTCGCCAAGCTCCGAAGCGGGCCCGTCCATGACGATGGCGCCGTTCTCCATCACATAGCCATGGTCGGCGATGGCGAGCGCCAGCGCGGCGTTCTGCTCCACCAGCAGCACGGTCACGCCCTGCTCCTTGTTGAGCTTGCCGATGATGCCGAATATCTCCTCGACGATCATCGGGGCGAGGCCCAGCGACGGCTCGTCCAGCAGCACGATCTTGGGGTTCGACATGAGCGCCCTGCCGATCGCCAGCATCTGCTGCTCGCCGCCGGACAGGTAGCCCGCCTGGACGTTCCGGCGCTCGGCGACCCGCGGGAAATAGCCGTAAACCAGTTCCATGCGCTCCCGCACGACGGCGCTCGTCTGGGTATGCCCGCCGGCGATCAGGTTCTCGTCGGCGGAAAGGTTGACGAACACGCGCCGGCCCTCGAACACCTGCACGATGCCCTTCTTCACGATGTCGTGGGCCTCGAGCAGGTCGATGCGTTCGCCGTCGAGGTCGATGGAGCCGCGCGTGACCGCGCCACGCTCCGGTTTCAACAGGCCGGAAATCGCCTTGAGCGTGGTGGTCTTGCCGGCGCCGTTGGCCCCGAGCACGGTGGTGATCCTGCCTTCGGGCACCTCGATCGAGCAGCCCTTCAGCACCAGGATCACATTGTCGTAAACGACCTCGATATTGTTGAGATTCAGCATCGCCTCATATCCGGGCCGCCCGTTTGAAAATGGCTAAAGCGGCGGGGCCCGAAGACCCCGCCAAAGTCCTGTGAGCAAGCCCTACTGGCGGCTCGCATCTTCTTTCAGAAGTTCCACGACGGCATCGCGGTAGCCCTGGAACCAGTCGGTGACCGGCACGAATTTGGCGTCCTTGACCTGGAAGATGCGCACCCAGCCGCCGCCCTCATGGTCGAAGCCGGTGATCTCCATCGGCGGAACCAGGCCGCCGAGCGTGAAGCCGCTGATCTGCTCGAAGCCGTTCTTCACGTCCTCGCCGGTGATGTCGGCGGAGCCCTTGGCCTTGATCGCGTTCTCGATGGCCTTGAGATGGATCGCCGCGACGAAGACGCCGCGGTTGTAATAGACCGTCGAGGCCATCGCCTCCGGCGGGTCCTTGCCGTCGGCCTTGTACATGGCGCGGATCTCGTCGAGCACCGGGTAGTCGGAGCCGACGCCGGCGAACTGCATCGCCGAATAGCCCTCGACGCGGTCGAAGCCGCCCGCCGCCGCGATGTCCGCCTCGCCGCCGGCCCACACGAAGCCGAGCACCTGCTCGAGCGGATAGCCGGCGCGCTTGAACTCCTTCATCGACACGGACGGCGCCCGCCCGAAGAGATGCGAGAGCACGAAATCGGCGCGGAAGCGGCGTGTGATGTCGAGCACCTGCGCGGACATCTCGATGCCCGGAGGCGGCACCGCGAACTCCTTCAACTCGAAGCCGAGCCGGTCGCGCAGCTTGTGGAGCACCGGAAGCGGCTCTCGCCCTGCCGGGTTGTCATAGTAGATGTAGGCGATCTTCTTGCCCTTGAGGTCGCCGCCGAGCTGCGTGCGGACATATTCGACCCCCGCCGACGCCTGGCTCCAGTAGGAAGCCGCGATCGGGAAGATGTAGGGGAAGTTCTCGCCATTGGCGGCCGCTGCGGTGCCGAAGCCCGGAGACGTGCCGGGGATCTTGTCCTCGGTCAGCTTCTGCGTCAGCGCCTGGGTGTGCGGCGTGCCGTAGAGGGAGATCAGGACCGCGCCTTCCTTCTTGTGCAGCGCATAGGCTTCCACGCCCGCCGGGACCTTGTATTCATGGTCGATCTCGAGGGGCTTTATCATGTTCCCCTCGACCCCGCCCTTGGAGTTCACGAGGCTCACATAGTCGTGGTAGCCGGGGCACAGGAACGTGCCGACGGTCTGGGTCGGGCCGGTGCGGTCGCACTGCAGGCCGATGACGATCTCGGCCGCGCCGGCCGAAGTCGCCGCCCCCGCCGCGGCCAGTGCGAGGCCCGCGCCGAAGAGCAGTTTGTCGAGACGTCTCATTCCACGTCCTCCCTTCGCGTTTCGAGGGCTAGTAGGAGAAAGGCCATACCCGGAAGTAGTTCCGGATATTGAGCCACAGGCGATTGAGGCCCTCGGGCTCCACCACCAGGAAGAACATGATCAGCGCGCCGAACAGGATGAGGCGGAACTGCGCCGTCACCTGGGCCTGGATCACCGGGTCGAAGAAGAAGGACCCGAACGCGTCCATGAAGATCCGAATCACGGTCGGGAACAGCGTGACGAATACCGCGCCGAAGACCGACCCCAGCACCGACCCCAGCCCGCCGATGATGACCATCGCCAGATAGTCGATCGAGACCACGATCAGGAACTGCTCGTAGTTCGCGATGCTGAGATAGTAGGTGTAGAGCACGCCCGCCACGCCGGCGTAGAAGGACGAGATGGCGAAGGCGTAGAGCTTGTAGCGGAAGACGTTGATGCCGATGATCTCGGCTGCGATGTCCTGGTCGCGTATGGCGATGAAGGCGCGCCCGATGCGCGAGCGCACGAGGTTCATCGTCGCAACGATGGCGACGGCTGCGAACGCCATGAGGAAGTAATAAAGCTCGACCTCGGTATCCAGTTTTTCGCCGAAGAAGGTCGGGCGCGGCACCTCGATGGACGCCTGCACGCCGCCGGAGATCGCCGGCGTGTGGTTGATGACCCACTCGATGATGAACTGCGCCGCCAGTGTGGCGATGGCGAGATAGAGGCCCTTGATGCGCAGCGACGGGATACCGACCAGCACGCCCACGGCCGCCGCCATGATGCCGCCCGACGGCACCGCCAGCCAGAACGGCCAGTCGAGCTTGGTGATGAGGTTCGCGGCGGTGTAGGCGCCTACCGACATGAACGCCGCATGGCCGATGGAGATCTGGCCCGTGTAGCCCAGCAGGATGTTCAGCCCGAGCGCGCCGACGATGGCGATAGAGATCAGGCAGAGGATCGACAGGTAATAGGGGTCCAGGAACAACGGCACCACGACAAGGAAGAGGATGCCGATCAGCGCGACCGACCACCGCCCGACGGGCAGCGGGTAGAAGGCCATGTCCCCCTTGTAGGTCGTCTTGTAATAGCCGCTCTCGCGATGGAACATGGGGGATCAGATCCTCTCGATGATCGGCTTGCCGAAGAGCCCGTAGGGCTTGAACATCAGCATCAGGATCATGAGCACATAGGGCGTGAAGTCCTTGGTGCCGCCGCCCACCATCGGGTCGAGATAGCCGGCGGCAAGGTTCTCGACGACGCCCACGATGATGCCGCCGACGATGACGCCGACAATCGAGTCGAGCCCGCCCAGGATCACCACCGGGAACACCTTGAGGCCGATGATCGCGAGCTGCGTATCGACGCCGAGCAGACTGCCCCAGATGACGCCGCCGAGCGCCGCCACCACGCCCGCCATCACCCAGGCGAGCGCGAAATAGCGCTGCACATTGATGCCCATGGCCATCGACACCTGGTGGCTGTCTGCGACCGCGCGCATGGCCACGCCCTTGCGGCTCTTCAGGAAGAACCAGCCGAAGCCGAGCAGGAACAGCACCGCCGCCACGGCGCCGAGCAGGTGGATCGGGTTCAGGTAGATGAAATGGTCGCCGATGATGATCGGCGCGTCGTCAATCGGCAGGTTGAGCGGGCGCGTCTCGGCGCCGAAGAAGAACGGCCCGGCGCCCCTCAACAGTGCGGCAAGGCCGATGGTCGCCATGATGATCGCCACGATCGGCCGCCCGATCATCGGGCGCAGCACCGTGCGCTCCAGCCCGACATTGAAGAGCACCATGAAGCCGACCGACAGCGAGATCGCGAGCCATAGCGGCAGGCCGTAGGACGCCGCGCAGGCGCCGACGATGATGCCCGCGATCATCACGAACTCGCCCTGGGCGAAGTTGATCGCGTCGGTGGACTTGTAGATCAGCACGAAGCCCAGCGCGATCAGCGAATACATGAGGCCGATCAGGACGCCGGAGACCAGCAGCTCCAGGAAGAAGCCCCAATTGAAGTCTGCCATGGGAGATGCGCTCCTCTCAGGCCGCGTCTTGGATTTGCATGCGATTGTCGATGAACGCCTCCCGCCCGTCCTCGAAGGTGACGGCGGTGCGCAGCTCGACGGAGGTCCCGCCGGAATAGAACGCCTCGATCACGTCGGCATACTTGTCGGCGATGAAGGACCGGCGCAGCTTGCGGGTGCGGGTGATCTCCGCATCGTCCGCGTCGAGGTCCTTGCCGAGCAGCAGGAACCGCTTCACGCGGCCCGCCTCGGGAAGGCCGCGATTGATGCGCTCAATCTCGCTGCGGACGAGTTCGTAGGTCTCCGGCTTCTGGCTGAGGTCCATGTAGTTGGTGTAGGCGAGCGCCTGGCGCTCCGCCCAATTGCCGACCGTGTTGAGATCGATCGCCACCATCGCGCAGATGAAGGGGCGCTTGTCGCCGAACGACACCACCTCGCTGATATAGGGCGAGAATTTCAGCTTGTTCTCGATGAACTGCGGCGCATAGGCGGAGCCGTCCGAGAGCTGGCCGACATCCTTGGCCCGGTCGATCACGACGATATGGCCGCGCTCGTCCATGAGCCCGGCATCGCCGGTGCGGAACCAGCCCTCCGCGTCAAATGCCTCCTCCGTCGCCTCCTCGGCCTTGTAGTAGCCGTTGAACACGCCGGGACTCTTGACGAGGATCTCGCCGGTGTCGGCGATGCGCACCGTCACCCCGTCGCAGACGGGCCCGACCGTGTCCGGATTGGCCTGCCCGTCCGGCTGCACCGAGATCACGCCCGTGACCTCCGTGGAACCGTAAACCTGTTTCAGGTTGACGCCGAAGGACCGGAAGAAGCGGAAGGTGTCCGGCCCCAGCGGCGCGCCGCCGGTCAGCGCCCAGCGCGTGCGGCGGAAGCCGAGCTGGTCGCGCACCGGGCCATAGACCAGGAATTCGCCGATCCGGTAGCGCAGGCGGAGTCCCGAGGGGACCGGTCTGCCCTCGACCCGGCAGGTCTCCACCTGTTCGGCGACATTGCGGAAATAGCCGAAGACCCGCCGCTTGAGCGCGGAGGAGTCGTTGGCGCGCACCAGGATGTCGGAGAGCATGGTCTCCCACATGCGCGGCGGCGCGATGATGCCCATGGGGCTGAGTTCGCGGAGGTCCCGGCGCAGGGTCTCGGGGCTTTCCGGGCAGTTGATCGCGGAGCCCACCATCAGCGCGGCGCACAGCCCGTAAAGCGAATCGCCGACCCAGGCCATCGGCAGGTAGGCCAGGTAGTCGTCGCCCTCGCGCACATCCTCCGCCCTGCAGTAGATCTCCGCCGTCCGGACAAGGTTCTCATGGCTCAGCATGACGCCCTTGGGCCTTCCGGTCGTGCCCGACGTGTAGCAGATGAGGCCGATATCCCCGGGCTTCACCTCCCTGCAGAGCGCCTCGAAATCGCCTTCTGCCGTCTTGCCTTGCTCCTGCAGGTCCGAAAACGAGACCAGGATGTCCTCATCGTAATCCATCATGCCGCGCGGGTCGGAATAGACGAGCAGTTCGAGCGCCGGCAGTTCCTCGCGGATCGAAAGGATCTTGTCGGCCTGTTCCTGGTCTTCGGCGACGACGACCTTAGCCTCGGCATGGTTGAGCACGAAGGCGAGTTCGCGCGCGATCGAGTCCTGATAGACCGGCACGGCCGAGCCGCCGAGGCACATCGCGGCCAGCTGCGCCCAGTAGAGATGCGGGCGGTTGTCGCCGATCACGGCGAGCTTGTCGCCCTTGCCGAAGCCGCGCGCCCTGAGGCCGAGCGCGCAGGCGCGGACATTGTCGGCATAGCCCCGCCAGTCCCATGTCTCCCAGATGCCGTAGAGCTTCTCGCGGATCGCCGGTTTGTCGGGCCGTGTCTCGATATTGCCGAGCAGCAGCGCGGGAACCGTCCTTGCCTCGGCCATCGCCTCGTCCTCCCTAATGCGCGGTGCCGAGATAGGCCTGGATCACCTTGGGATCGGCGCGCACTTCGTCCGGCGTGCCCTCGGCGATCTTCTCGCCCATGTCCAGCACCGCGACACGATCGGAAATGTCCATCACCACGCCCATGTCGTGCTCGATCAGCACGATGGTCGTGCCCCATTCGGCGGAGACGTCGAGGACATAGCGCACCATGTCCTCCTTCTCTTCCTGGTTCATGCCCGCCATCGGCTCGTCCAGCAGCAGCAGGGTCGGGTCCGAGGCAAGCGCCCGGCCCAGCTCGACGCGCTTCTGCAGGCCGTAGGCAAGCGCGCCGGCCGGCGTCTTGCGCAGGTCCGAGAGCTTCAGGAAATCGATGATCTCCTCGCAGCGCCGGCGATGGCGGATTTCCTCCCTCTGCGCCGGCCCCCAGTAAAGCAGGGAGGAGAACACGCCGGATTTGAGCCGCACATGGCGCCCGAGCATCAGGTTGTCGAGGACCGTCAGGCCGCGAAACAGGGCGATGTTCTGGAAGGTCCGCGCGATGCCGAGTTCGGCGATCTCGTTCGGCTTCAACCGGCCGATGTCCCTCTCCCGGAACAGGATCGCGCCCTCGTCCGGCTTGTAGAAGCCCGACACCATGTTCAGCAATGTGGTCTTGCCCGCGCCGTTGGGGCCGATAATGGCGAAGATCTCGCCTTTCCTGACGGCGGTGGAGACGCCCGCAACGGCGCGCACGCCGCCGAAGTTCTTGCTCACCCCTTCGACCGACAGGGCCGGGCCGTCGTCCGGCCCTCCGTTTATGCCGTCTGGCATCCTCCCCCCTTGCCGACTCGTATCTGTCATACTGACGCTAGACAGTTCCAGCGCAAACCGGAAGACATAAATTTCCGCCCGTCAGCCCAGACGGCGCCGGTAAAGCGCGAACAGGCGCTCCCAGTGCCGCTCCGCCGCCGGCAGGTCGTAGCACCAGCGTTCCGGGAAGGCGAAGCCGTGATGCACGCCCGGATAGATCTCCAGTTCACCCGGAGTGCCCGAAGCGTCGAACAGCCCCCTGAGTTCCGCCACCATGTCGAGCGGCGCGAGGTCGTCATGCTCGGCGCAGGCGATGTAGAGTTCGCCCTTCGCGCGGCCCAGTGACAGATGCGGGCTCTCCTCGGCGTCGGAAACCAGCCAGGTTCCGTAAAAGGACGCGGCGGCGGCGACCCGGTCCGGGTAGCGGGCCGCGGCGGCAAGCGCATAGGGTCCGCTCATGCAATAGCCGTGCGCGCCCACCGGGCCGGGGGCGGCGTCCGCCTGCCCGTCGAGCCAGGCCAGCATGTCCCCCACGTCTTCCATGACGGGAGGGATCGTCATCGCCGTGCGCACCGCCCGCATGGCGGCATGGTCGGCGCTGCCGGCCGTCAGCACGTCCGGGCCGTATTTCGTGTCCCGGCCGGCGCGGTAATAAAGGTTCGGCAGCAGCACGAAATAGCCGACCGACGCCAGCCGCCGGACCATTTGATACAGCTCCTCGCGGATACCGGGCGCATCCATCAGGAACAGCACGGGCGGGAACGGCCCGCCCCGCTCCGGACGGCAGGTGAAGGTTTCCATCGCGCCCGCGCGCGTTTCGATATCTGTAATCGCCTCGATCATGGCGGTCCCTCTCCCTCCGGTCCCGCCGCACTATACAGCGGCGGGGAAATGGGCCACCATTTTCTCCGGAACCGGACCGGAGGAGCGCCCGATGCACGCCTCGGATATCGTCTTCGCCCTCAAGGAGGCCGCGGAAGGCCCGCATGCGCTCCAGAATGTCCGCCGCGTGCTGAACGACTGGCGCGGGCGCATCGACGAGATTGCGGCGGCGCTCGACTTCATTCCCGGCACTGACGGCAACGCCAACCAGGCCTTCTACCGCACGCCGGAGCTCAGTGTGCTCAAGGTGCTGTTCCCCTCCGGACGGCGGACGCCGCCGCACGACCACGGCTCCTGGGCGGCGATCCTGGTGCTTTCCGGCTCGGAAAAGAACACGATCTACCGCCGCGGCGATGACGGCCTCGAATACGCCAACGAAGCGGTGCTGACGCCGGGCGCCCTCCTGACCATGCCGGCCGATGCCGCGCATGTGGCCGAATGCCTGGGCGGGGAACCGGCGATCGGCCTGCATGTCTATGGCGGCGACGTGCTGGGCGTCGAGCGCAGCATGTGGGACCCGGAGACGCTCGAAGAACACCCGCTCGAGTGGGACCATTACGAAATTCTGGCGCGGAAGGCGTCCGATGCCGGCAAGCCGCCGCTGACCTGACGCGCGCTGCGCTTTTCACGCCTGTTCCAATTTCCATTTCCTGTGCAGAAGGAGAGCCATGCCCATGGCTGAAACCGGCAAACCCGCCCCGGCATTCCGGGTCGTCAACCAGGACGGCGCGCCCGTCGGCCTGGAAGACTTCGCCGGGCGGAACGTGCTGATCTGGTGGTATCCGAAGGCCGACACGCGCGGTTGAACCATCGAAGGCAACGGGTTCCGTGACCGAATCCAGGACTTCGAGGCGAAGAACACCGCAATCGTCGGGTGCAGTTTCGACACGCCGGAGGACAACAAGGCGTTCCGCGACAAGTTCTCCTTCCCGTTCGACCTGCTGAGCGACGCTGACAGGGCGATGTCGATGGCCTACGGCGCGGCGGCGGACGCCGGAGCCGAGCGGCCGAAGCGCATCTCGGTGCTGATCGGCCCGGACGGCACGGTCGTGAAGCGCTACGACGCGGTGACGCCCGCCGACCACCCGGACGAGGTGCTCGCCGACCTCGGCTGATCGGCGCGCCCGTCAGTCCAGGATGAAATGCGGGACGAAACAGGCGTCGTCGGTGGTGACGGCGCCTTCGTCTTCGCGGATGCACATGCCCGCCGGCTCGCTCGCCACCAGCCAGACGCCGCACATCGGCCGCCGGCCATCGAATGACGGCAGCGGCGCCAGCGCCTGGCGCACGAACCCCTCTGCGCCATAGGGACCGTCTATGCCCGTGGACGCCCGTCCGTTCTCGACGAAGGTGATGTTCGCGCCTTCCCGGGACAGCAGCGGCTTGCGGACATAGCGCCCGCCCAGCGACGCCGCCTTCGGATCATCCTCGAAGAAGGCCGGCAGCAGGTTCGGGTGGCCCTCGAACATCTCCCACAGCAGCGCCAGCAGGCCCTTGTTGGACAGCACCGCCTTCCAGCCGGGCTCGATGAACTGCGCGCCCGAGCCGGGAATGCGGCTGCCGAACTCTTCCTCCATCAGCCATTCCCAGGGATAGAGCTTGAAAAGCCAGCGGACCGGTTCGTCGTCGAGGTCGGTGAAGCGGCCATTGTCGGCGAGGCCGATATCCTCGATGAACATGCGCCGGGTCGCGAGGCCCGCCTGCCGGGCGCAGTCCTCCAGATATTCGATGGTGCCGAGGTCCTCGTCCGTGTCTCGCGCGCAGGCGAGATGCAGAGGGCCCTCGATGCCGAAACGCCCGAATGCGCCGGTAAGCCGTTCGTGCAGGGAGTTGAACTGGTCCGCCCCTTCCGGGATCAGGCCCTGCTCCATAGCCTGCTCCAGCCAGACCCACTGGAAGATGGCGCTTTCATAAAGCGACGTCGGCGTGTCCGCATTGTATTCGTAGAGCTTGGCCTGACCGTTCCCGTCATAGCGGAAGTCCATGCGCCCGTAGAGGTTCCGTTCGCGGTTCCGCCAGCTCCCGGCCACATAGTCCCGGAACATCTCCGGGATCGCCAGCCGCTTCAGCACCTCCTCGTCGGCCACGGCCTGCTCGACGACCTCGAAGCACATCTGCTCCAGCTCTTCCGCCGGGTCTTCGAGGTCGTCCTCGATTTCCCGGAGCGTGAAGCGGTAGGCGTGCGTTTCGTCCCAATAGCGCTCGCCGTCGGGCGTGTGGAAGGTGAACCCGTGCGCCTCCGCGACCTCGCGCCAGTTGTCGCGCGGCCTGACCGGCAGGCGCTCCATCAGGCGCCGGCGCGGAACCCGGTGGCGCGCGCACGCGCGCCGAAGCCGCCCCGCTGTTGCGTGTAGAGCTTCTGGGCGGGACGCCCGGCGGCGCGTTCGCCCACCTGCGTGCGCCCGATCGCGCCGCCGACGGAGCGGTTGTTGGCCGTGCGGAAATTCTTGCTGTCGTCCCCCGAGCGGTAGAGCGGCTGCGTATAGGCCCGGCCGCCCATCATCTGCCCCATCATGAAACCCGCCATGAGCGGCATGAACACGCTGCCGCCGGTATTTGTCCTGTAGGGCGAGACCTCGCAGCCTTCGGCGCCGAAATCGGCCTCGCAATCCGCGCGCGAGGCGTATTTGGGCGCGACCTCCGCATGCTGCGCCTTCGCTGCATCGAACTCGCCATAGCACTGCTCGGCCGTGATGCCCTGCTCGGCGACGCACTGCTCCACCGTCTCGAAGATTGCCGCATCCGTCTTCGGCTCCTCGCAGGCAGTAAGGGTGAGCGCCGAGGTTCCCATCATGACCAGGGCGATCCGGCTCGAGCGTTTCATGGCAGGGCCCTCCTTTCGCAAAAGACGTTCAGCGGGCGAGGCGCATCTCGACCAGGTTGGCGAAATAGCTCGACCCGACGGGCAGCACCTCGTCGTTGAAATCGTAGCGCGGGTGGTGCAGGCCGGGATCGTCGCCCGTCACGCCGCCGCCGAGCCAGATATAGGCGCCCGGCCGCTCGAGCAGCATGTAGGAGAAATCCTCGCCGCCCATCACCGGCGCGACGGTGCCGTCCACCCTGGCCTCGCCGACGGTGGCGGCCGCGGCCGCGGCGGCGAACCCGGTTTCGCGGTCGTGATTGACGGTCGGCGGATAGCCGCGGTCGTAGTTGAAGTCCGCGCTTCCGCCCATCGCCGTCGCGACGGCCTCGGCGATGCGCGTCATGCCCGCTTCCATGGCGTCGCGCATTTCGGGGTCGAATGTCCGCACCGTGCCGTCCAGCGAAGCCGTGTCGGGAATCACGTTGAAGGCCGTGCCGGCGTGGAACATGGTCGTGCTTATGACCGCCGATTTGACGGGATCGGCGGTGCGCGACACCAGGGTCTGCCAGGTCGTGACGATCTGCGCGCCGATGGCGACCGGATCGACGGAAAGATGCGGCATGGCCGCGTGCCCGCCCTTGCCCTGGACGGTCAGCGAGAAACGGTCCGCCGCCGCCATCATCGGCCCCGGCACGACGCCGATGGTGCCGGCCGGAAGCATGGGCGCATTGTGCAGGCCGTAAACCTCATCGCAGGGGAAGCGGTCGAACAGCCCCTCCTCGACCATCTTGAGCCCGCCGGCGCCGCCTTCCTCCGCCGGCTGGAAAATCACATGCACAGTGCCGTCGAAGTTGCGCGTCTCGGCGAGGTATTTGGCCGCGCCCAGCAGCATGGTCGTGTGGCCGTCATGCCCGCAGGCATGCATCCGTCCGGGGTTGACCGACTTCCAGGGCGACTCGTTTTCCTCGTCCATCGGCAGGCAGTCCATGTCGGCGCGCAGCCCGATGGTGCGCCCGGAGGAGCCATTGCCCCGGATGACGCCGACCAGACCGGTCCCGGCGATGTTCCGCGTCACCTCGACCCCCCAGCTTTCCAGCCGTTCCGCAACCAGGTCCGAGGTCCGGTGCTCCTCGTAGCCGAGCTCGGGATGCATGTGGAAGTCGCGCCGCCATTCGGTCAGCTGCTCATGGTCGGCGGCGATGGAATTGACGATCGGCATGGCTTCTCAAGCCTCCCTGGCTGCTTCCGTCTTCGACGGCCCGGCGACGAGCGCCGCATTCTCCGTCTCCAGTTCCTGTTCGATCGCGGCGATCGCGGCTGCCTGGCCGGGCGCCGGCGGCGCCGGCGGCCGCCACTCCAGACTATCGAAAACCCCGCAATGGGGACAAGCGCCGCTCCATTCGGGCGACATGGCGCTGCACGCCCGGCAGAACCACGCCGGGTCCCCGGGCGCCAGCCGCGCCCGCGCCAGCCAGCTTCTGGCCCCGTCCGTGTCGCCCTCGCCAAGCGCAATGCTCGCCATCAGCCGGCAGATGCGCGCCGGCGCGCCTTCGCCCGCAAGCGGCTCGACCAGCTTGCGGGCTTCCGCCTGCTGCCCGGCCGCGAGAGCCATATCGGCAAGCAGCGCGCGTGTCTCCGGCCGCGCGGTATCGCCCTTCAGCAGGCGCTGTCCCTGCGTGAAGCGCACGGCCGGCGTCAGCCGGCTCCACAATGCCGCCAGCGTCTCGCCCAGCACCGGGTGGGCGGCTTTTGTCCAGCCGTCGCGAAGGATCTTCTCCGCCCGGCTGCCATGACCGGCAGCGCCTTCCAGACGCGCCACGCGGGCCGTTGCCGCAGGCATGGAGGGGTCGAGCTTCCAGGCGGTGCGGGCGTGATTGAGGGCCGCGGCCCTGTCGTCGCGCTCCTCGGCAAGGCGGGACCGCTCCACCGCGATGACCGCGCGCCGGCGCCTCAGGTCCTCTCCCCGCACGAGCTTCCGGCCCGCCAGCGCCTCCAGCGCCGCCGACGCGCCGTCCCAGTCGCCATTCGCCGTGCGCAGGTTGAACAGCGCCTCGAGGACCCAGGGCGTGCCCGGCCGCTCCTTCTGCGCGCGGGCGGCAATCGCGAGCGCCTCCGCCCGGTCGCCGGCGCGGTCGGCCTGCGCCATCAGGCCGCGCAGGCCGAGCAGGTTGGTCTCCGGTTCGTCCACCATCGCCTCGAAGAACTTCCGGGCCGCGCTGTCGTCGCCATTCAATTGCGCCGCCTGCGCGGCAAGCAGCAGGGTCAGGGGGGCGCCGTCGAGCAGCCGGTCGGCCTCGCGCGCGCGGCGCCTGGCTTCGTCGGCCGCGCCCGCCGCAACCGCCACCATGCCGAGGCTCAGCGCCCGGTATCCGCGCTCGCGGCGGCGCCCGGCGCGCCCGAACCGCATGGCCTGCGGCGCGCGGCGGAGCGCCAGCCAGGACCGGTAAGCGAACGCCGCCAGCAGGACGACAAAGAGAAGCGCGACCAGGGGCGCGCCTGCGGGAGCCTCGACGACCAGGTCTCCGAGGCGGAGTTCGACATTGCCCGGCATCTGCGCCAGCCAGACGGCCGCGGCCACGACCAGCCCGACCTTGAGCAGCGTCCAGAGCAGGCGGATCATCTGCCGTCCCGGGCGGTGAGCGCCTCCAGCTCGGCGTCGGCCGCCAGCCGGTCCCGGGCGACGAGGCGCCAGCCGCCGAACGGCGGCGGCAGGTCGCCGCCGAGTTCCGCAACCGCGCCCGCCAGATTGCCGTCCTCGATGTGGGCTTCCGCGCGGCCGAGGGCCGCATCGGCGCCGTCGCCGGCCAGATCCTTGGAAACCCGGCGGACGCTCACGACATCGGAGAGCCGCCCGATCACGTCGTCAAGCCAGGGCGCGCCGGTCGCCCCTTCGGGCCGCAGCGTGCGGGCGCGGGCAAGCTCCTTGAAGCGCCGCGCCAGCGCGTCCGCTGTCGGCAGGCCCTGTTCGGCATGCGCCGTCCAGGCGCCGAAACCGGGGCCGCCGGCCGCCTGGAGCGCTTCCAGCTCCTCCTTGAACGGCGCGCCGGAATCCACGGCGAACCTGAGGCGCGCGACGGCCAGCTTGACCCCGCCGCCCGCCTCGCCCGGACGAGCAAGCTTCGAGACCGCGTCGCGCAGCACGGCCAGCTCCGCAAGCGCCTTGTCCGCAGACGCGCCGGCCTCGGTCGCAGCCATCCGGCTGCTTGCCTCGAACCCCTCCAGCCGGCCTTCCAGCGCCGCGACCGCCGCCTTGAGCGGCGCCAGCCCCAGATCCGCAGCCGCGGAGCCGTCGGCCGCGGGCCGCGCCTCCAATGCGGCAAGCCCTTCCCTGAGGCCGGCAATCTCGGCTGCGATCCCAGGATCGACGGCCGGCTCAGCCCGTTCGAGCGCGGCGATGCGCGTCTCCAGCGCCTCCAGCCGCTGCTCGAACGCCCCGAGCGCCGCACGCAGGGCGGCGGCCTCGCCGGCTGCCGCCCCGATCTCCTCCCGGTTGGCCGCTATGGCGGCCGCGTTCGCATCCGCCGCTGCACGGTCGAGCGCGGCGGCTTCCGCCTTCCGCAGCCGGTCGGCGAGGCGCTCCATGTCGGCTGCACTCGCCATGTCGGACGGCTGGCCGGCGAGGAAGGCGGCGAGGCGCTCCGGCTGGGCGGCGACCAGATAGCCGAGCGCTGCAATGAGCACGACCGGCAGGAGCCAGAGCAGCAGGAACAGCCGTCCGCGCCGACGGCGGCGGGCGGCCGCCCTTTCCTCCGGCGTCCCGGAAGCTTCCCCGGCCAAGCGGTCCTCCGCGACCGCCTCGACCTCTATCGGCTCCGCCTCGTCTCCCGGTCGATCCGTCATCGGCGTCCTTCGCCGGCGGTGCCGGGCGCTTCCAGGATACGGTCCACTTCCGCCATCATCGCCTCGTGATCCGGCCGGGCGGCAACACAGACCTCGCGCCAGGCAACGCCTTCCAGAGCCCGGCCCACAGCTTCGCTGAGGACGCAGGCATGAACGGAGCGGCAGGATTCATCGACGCCGCTCCGCCGCGCCAATCTAGCAAAGACCGCCGCCGTCCGGGGAGAGAAAAACAGGGCGAGGAGGAGACCCCCGTCAGCCAATTCCCCGGCGAGCGCCGGGCTGAACGCCCCGGCGGCGCGGGCGCGGTAGAGCACCTCGCGCCGCACCCGGAACCCCGCCTCCACCAGGCCGCCGGCCACGTCCCCCGCAACGGCCTCTCCCGACGCATGGAGCAGCGGACCCGCCGAGGCCTCGCAGCGCGCCGCCGCCAGCCGCGCCAGCGCTTCCGCGCCGCCCGCCGCGCTCTCGACCCGGCGGAAGCCCGCGTCGCGCGCCTCCCGCGCCGTCGCGTCGCCCGCCGCAAGCGCCGGCAGGCCGCGCTCCGGCGAGGCCGCCGCGAAGGCGCGCACCCCGTTCGCGCTGGTGAACAGCAGGGCCTGCACATCGACAAGGTCGAGGGCCGGCGCCGGCAGGAACTCGATCCTGAGCATCGGCTCCACCAGCGCGGTCACGCCGCGCGCCGCCAGCGCGTCGGCCGTGCGGCCGGCATCCGGCAGCGGCCGGGTGACGAGCGCGCGGATCACGCTTCCAGCGCCCCCGGCGGCGCGTCCGCGCGCAGCGCCTCCCCCGCATCGAGCCCCAGCAGCCGCGCATCGCCTGCCGAACCCGACCGGCAGACCTCCCGCATCTCCGCCCCGTCCGGCGTCAGCAGCCGGCCCCGAAGCTCGAGCGCGCCGTTCCGGAGACAGGCATGGGCGGCAATCGGCGTCCGGCAGGACCCGTCCAGCGCCGCGAGCAGGGCGCGCTCCGCCGTCACGCAGCAGGAGGTGGGCCCGTGGTCGATGCCGGCGAGGCGCGCGCGCAGGGCGTCGTCCCCGGCGCGGCACTCGATGCCGACCGCGCCCTGCCCCGCCGCCGGCAGCATCTCCTCCGGCGCGAGGGGGACCGCGCGCTCCGCCATGCCGAGCCGCGCGAGGCCGGCCATCGCCAGGAAGGTCGCGTCGAACTCCCCGGCCCGCACCCGCTCCAGCCGCGTCCCGACATTGCCCCGGATGAGCGCCGGCACGAGGTCCGGGCGCCGGGCCAGCATCTGCGCCTGCCGGCGGAGCGAGGCCGTGCCCACGCGCGCGCCCGGCGCCAGATCGGCCAAGGTCTGCGCCCCGCCCGCCAGGCCGTCGCGGGGGTCTTCGCGCTCCAGCATGGCGGCCAGCACGAAGCCTTCCGGCAGCGCCGTCTCCAGATCCTTCACCGAATGGACGGCGGCGTCGATCCGCCCCTCGGCCAGCGCCGCCTCGATCTCCTTTGCGAACAGGCCCTTGCCGCCGATATCGGCCAGCCGCCGGTCGCGTATCCGGTCCCCTGTCGTGCGGATCGTGACGATCTCGACATCGAGGCCGGGGTCCTGCGCCCGCAGGGCGGCTGCCGCCTCTTCCGCCTGCCGGAGGGCGAGCGGGCTGCCGCGCGTGCCGAGACGGATGTTCGCCATGGGCCGCGGGTTACCCCGTCCGGCGGCCGGGCGCAATGCACCATTGCGCGCGCGCTTGGGGCCTGTATCGTCCTGCCGCCATGCGGGTCCTCGGCATCGAGACGAGTTGCGACGAGACGGCGGCGGCCGTGGTGGACGCCGACCGGCGCATCCTCGCCGAGCGCCTGTTCTCCCAGACCCGCGAGCATGCGCCCTATGGCGGCGTCGTGCCCGAAATCGCGGCCCGCGCCCATCTCGACCGCCTGGACGCGCTGGTGGGCGAGACGATGGGCGAAGCCGGCCTCGGCTTCGCCGATCTGGACGGTATCGCCGCCGCCGCCGGGCCCGGCCTGATCGGCGGCCTGCTGGTGGGCGCGACCGCGGCGAAGGCGATGGCGCTCGCGAGCGGCCGGCCCTTTCTCGCGGTCAACCACCTGGAAGCGCACGCGCTGACCGCGCGGCTCACCGACGGGCTCGACTTCCCCTATCTGCTGCTGCTGGTCTCCGGCGGACACACGCAATTGCTGGCGGTGGAAGGCGTCGGCCGCTACCGGCTCTACGGCGAGACCGAGGACGACGCGCTGGGCGAAGCCTTCGACAAGGCCGCGCGGCTGCTGGGGCTCGGATTTCCGGGCGGCCCGGCGGTCGAGAAGGCGGCGGAGGCGGGCGACCCGGCGCGGTTCCGCCTGCCGCGCCCGCTCGCCGGACGGCCCGGCGCCGGCTTCTCCTTCTCCGGCCTCAAGACCGCGCTCCGCCGCGCCGCCGAGGCGCTGCCCGCGCCCGGCGAACAGGACGTTGCGGATCTCGCCGCCTCGTTCCAGGCCGCCGCCGCCGACACGCTCGCCGACCGCACGGCCAATGCCGCCGCCATGTTCCGGCGGGACTGCCCGGCCGGCCGCATGCTGGTGGCGGCGGGGGGCGTTGCCGCGAACCGACATTTGCGGGCGCGCCTGCAGGAGGTGGCGGCGGCGCATGGCCTCGTCTTCGCCGCCCCGCCGCCGCGCCTCTGCACCGACAACGCCGCGATGGTCGCCTGGGCGGGGCTGGAGCGGCTGAGACTGGGCGGGCGCGACGGCCTCGACTTCCGGCCCCGGCCGCGATGGCCGCTCGTATCCGCGAACGGCGCGCCATGATGGTCGGCGTGCTGGGCGCGGGCGCATGGGGCCGCGCGCTGGCGAAAACGGCGGCGCGAGCGGGGCATGAAGTCACGCTATGGAGCCGGGCCGAGGGCGACCGGCGCTTCGAGGCCGCCGCCTCGGCCGAGGTCGTGGTCCTGGCGGTTCCGGCCCAGGCCATGGCCGAGCTGGCGGACCGGCTCGACCCCGGAACGGTGCGCGGCGCGCTTGTGATTGCCGCCAAGGGTCTGGAGCGCGGCACCGGCCGGCTGATGAGCGAGGTGCTCGGCTCCGGCTTCGCCGCGGGCGCGCTGTCCGGCCCCAATTTCGCCGCCGAGGTGGCCGCCGGCCTGCCGACGGCGGCCGTGCTGGCCGGCGGGCCGCAAGCGGCTTTCGCCACGAGCGGCTTCCGCGTCTATGAGAGCCGCGATGTCGTCGGCGTGCAGCTTTGCGGGGCGCTGAAGAACGTCATCGCCATCGCCGCCGGCATTACCGAGGGACGCCGGCTCGGCGAGAACGCCCGCGCCGCGCTGGTCACGCGGGGCCTCGCGGAAATCCGCCGCCTCGTGATCGCCGAGGGCGGCGAGGCCGAAACGGTCGCGGGGCTGGCCGGCCTCGGCGACCTGATGCTGACCGCGACCAGCCCCACCTCCCGGAACTATGCCTACGGCGCGGCGCTGGGCAGGAGCGAGCCGCCGCCGGCCGCGCTTGCCGAAGGCGCGACCACGGCCGAGCCCGCCCTGCTCCGTGCAGCGCGCGCCGGCGTGGAGTTGCCGATAGTAGCCGCCGTCGCCGATATTGTCTCCGGACGCGCCGATATCGACTCTGCAATGAAACGGCTGCTGTCCCGGCCCGCCGGCCGCGAATGACCGGACATGGAAGAGGAAACCGCCCGATGAATTACTGGCTGTTCAAGAGCGAGCCCGGCGCCTGGTCCTGGCAGGACCAGCTGGATGCCGGCACCGCGGAGTGGGACGGCGTGCGCAACCACCAGGCCGCCAACAACATGAAGGCCATGCAGACCGGCGACCGGGGCTTCTTCTACCACTCGGTCGGCGAGCGGGCGATTGTCGGCACGGTCGAGGTGGTGAAGGAATACTACCCCGACCCGACGGACGCCTCGGGCCGCTTCGGCATGGTGGATGTGCGCGCCGTCGAGAGCGCGGCCCGCCCGGTGACGCTCGCGGAGATCAAGGCCGACCCCGATTTCGCCGAGCTTCCGCTCGTGCGCCAGTCGCGGCTTTCCGTCTCGCCGGTGCCGGCCCCGCTCTGGGCCAAGCTCTGCGCGATGGCCGGCGTCTCCGGCTGACCCGCCCGGCGCATGGGCTGGCTCGACCGAATCGCGGAGTGCAACCGGCACGACCTGTCCGGCTTCCTGCCCTTCGAGGCCGAGGGCAGGCGGATCGGCTGGGTCCGCCGCAGCCTGGCGGGACGGCTCTCCAAGCAGCCGGAAGTCTTCGCCGTCGGGGCTGAAGCGGCCGGCTTCGCGCCCGCCCTCGACACGCCCGAGCGGCGGAGCGCGGCGCTTGCCGAAACCGTCCGCGACTGGCACGGCAGCGGCCTGCTGCGCCGGGTCAGCGGGGAGCTGCTTGCCGTCGGCGCGGGCCTCGCGGAGCCGCCGCTCTTCCTGATCGACCGCGCGTCCGTGCAGGCCTTCGGCTTCAGCGCGGTGGGCGTGCATGTCAACGGCTATGTGGAGGGCCCGGACGGGCTGCATGTCTGGATCGCCGAGCGCGCCGCCGGTCGCCACAGCTATCCGGGCATGCTCGACAACATGGTGGCCGGGGGCCAGCCGGCGGGCCTCTCGCTGATGGAGAATGTCGTCAAGGAAGCGGGCGAGGAGGCCGGCATCCCCCCTGCGCTCGCCGGGACCGCGCGCTCCGCCGGCGCCGTCACCTACTGCCTGGAGACCGAAGCGGGCCTGCGCCCGGACATCCTCTATGTGTACGACCTCGAACTGCCCGCCGGCTTCCAGCCGCGCAACAGCGACGGCGAGGTCGCGCATTTCGAGCTCTGGCCGGCCGCGCGGCTCGCCGAAACCGTGCGGGACACCAGGCGGTTCAAGTTCAACTGCAATCTTGTCATCATCGACTTCCTCATCCGCCGGGGCGTTCTCGGCCCGGAAGAGCCGGACTATCCCGCCATTCTCGCCGGCCTCCGCCCCGCGCTGCCCATCGACCCCTGGCGGTTGTGGTAGGCTTTTTCCGGCACGCGCGAGGCGGGAGGCTCCGATGGTCCACGATGTCCTGAATGACGGTTTTCTCGAGGTCATCGACCCGGACGCCGCGCCGGAGCAGATCGGAAGCGGCTTCGATTTCACCGAGGGGCCCGTCTGGCATCCGCGCGAGAAGACCGTGGTCTTCTCCGACATGCCGGGCAACCACATGCGCGTGTGGACCGAGGCCGGCGGCGTCGCCACCTTCCGCAAGCCCAGCAACATGGCGAACGGCAATGCCTACGACCTCGAAGGCCGGCTCGTCACCTGCGAGCATGCCACCAGCCGGGTGACGCGCACCGGCCATGACGGCGGGGTCGAGGTGCTCGCCAGCCACTATGACGGCAGGGAACTGAACAGCCCGAACGACATCATCGTGGCCTCGGACGGCGCGATAATCTTCACCGATCCGGGCTTCGGCCGCATGGCGTATTACGGCGTCGAGCGCGAGTCCGAACTGGATTTCCGCGGCGTTTACCGGCTGGAAGCGGGGGGCGGCGGGGTGCGCCTGCTCGCCTCCGATTTCGACCAACCGAACGGCCTCTGCCTCTCGCTCGACGAAAAGCGGCTCTGGATCAACGACACCATGCGCGGCCATATCCGCGTCTTCGACGTCGAAGCCGACGGCGCGCTCTCGTCCGGCCGCGTCTGGGCCGAAGTCGCGGGCGAGGGGCCGGGCCTGCCCGACGGCATGAAGATCGACGCCGGGGAGCGGATCTACTGCACCGGCCCCGGCCCCGGCATCCATGTGTTCGACCGCGACGCGCAACCGCTGGGCGTCATCCGCATCCCGGAAGGCTGCGCCAATTTCTGCTTCGGCGGCGAAGACATGCGCACCCTCTTCGCCACCGCCTCCACCTCCCTCTACCGCATCCCGCTGCGCGCGGCGGGGCCGGTATTGCGGTTCTGAGGGCGGGCCGTTGCGAGACGGCTCGCTGCAGGAGAGGTTGTGAACTGTCAATATATGTTCGCCGAACGAACTTCTGGAGGTGCGTCGTGGCGACCTGGAAACCCGACCCGGTAATTGACCGTCAAGGACGCCCACGCGGCGGAATTCAACTTCGACATCGACGCGATTTGCGACCATCTGGCTTCTGTAGAGAAAACTTCCGGACAGACTTACGTCTCCTATCCTCCGCGCCGTGTCCTGGCGGAAGCGCCGAACGGCGAGTGGTCGCGCCCCGGACGTCCCCGGTAAGGTCGAACAAAGCGTGGCCCTGATCGGCATTTGGCGGGGTTCCCCGATCGGTATATGGCGCGGCCGATGACCGGGACCGGGGCATGAGATTTACCTTTCTGTTTCACGAAACATGAAACAAATCTAACAAAATTGCTTTTCGTTCACGTTTTTGGCTTGACATCTGGCGGAGTATGTTATGATGGCCCCCAGGGAAGCGGCATCCGGAGCCGCGTCCCGGGCGTTGCGCGGCCGGGCGGCGCCACTTTTTTGAAAACCCGTGAGAAGCCGACGGGAGAGGTGCGTCCTCCGCCTCGCGCGCGCAATCAGGCGCACGAACCGCGCCGCCGCGATACGCGCGCCGGCACACGCACAGGCGCCCGCGCGGGATACGCGCGAAACAGGGACCCGCTCCTGGTCGGCAGAAGGAGGAACGATGACGGCAACCGACCCCCGCCCCAGACTGGCGGCGATGCTGGCAGAAAGGCGCGCCCCGCAGGCGGAAGGAACGAGTCACGAATGGAGCGTTATGCCTGGATGGGCCGCAGGGCATGTCCC
>JAJEIH010000007.1 GCA_022827685.1 Alphaproteobacteria bacterium | reverse complement strand
CGGCAGGCCGGCGGCTCGCCCGCGGCGCTCGCGGCGCTGGGCTTCCGGGTGAATGCCGACGGGCGGCGGCGCAGCGCCTTCGACCTGCTGGGCTACCGCGATGTGGACTGGGCGCGGATCGCGGCGGCCTGGCCGGAGCTGGCGGACATTCCCGCCGGGATCGCCGAACAGCTCTCCATAGAGGCCGTGTACGCCGCCTATCTGGACCGGCAGGCAGCCGATATCCGCGCCTATCGGAAGGACGAGGCGCTCAGCCTTCCCGAGAGCCTGGACTACGGGGCCGTCCAGGGCCTCTCCAACGAGGCGCGGGAGAAGCTCGCCGCCGCCAGGCCCGCGACGCTCGGCGCGGCCGGGCGGATGCCGGGGATCACGCCCGCCGCCGTCACCCTGCTGCTGCGGCATGTCCAGCGCGCTCGCGCCTGAGGACTTCGCACGCATGACCGGTGTTTCACGTGAAACATTGGCCCGGCTCGCCCGGCACCTGAAATTGCTGGTCCGCTGGCAGAAGCGCATCAATCTGGTCGGAACGGCCACCCTCGCCGACCCCTGGCGCCGGCACGTCCTGGACAGCGCCCAGCTTGCGCCCCTCGTTCCCGCCGGCGCGCGTCTGGCCGACCTCGGCTCGGGCGCGGGCTTTCCCGGCTTGGTGCTCGCGATAATGCGCGGCGGGCCGGTCGATCTCATCGAGAGCGACGCGCGCAAGGCGGCCTTCCTCGCCGAGGCGGTGCGTGCGACGGGGGCCCCGGCCGCGGTTCACAACGCACGCGCCGAGACCCTTACCCTCAAGGCCGATGTCGTTGCCGCGCGGGCCTGCGCGCCGCTCGACCGGCTGCTCGGCCTCGCGCTGCCGCTTCTGGCCCCGGGCGGCGTCTGCCTGTTCCTCAAGGGCGCGCGCGCCGAGGAAGAGATCGAGGCCGCCCGCGCCCGCTGGCGGATCGCGGTGCGCCGCCATCCGAGCCTGAGCGCGCCCGAGGGCGTGGTCCTCGAACTCGGAGACCTCGCCCATGCCGCCTGACGGCGCACGCATCCACGCCGTCGTCAACCAGAAGGGCGGCGTCGCCAAGACGACAACCACCGTCAATCTCGCGACGGCGCTCGCCGCCACGGGCCGCCGGGTGCTGGTGGTGGATCTCGACCCCCAGGGCAATGCCAGCACCGGCCTCGGCGTCGGCCCGGACCGGCGGCGGCTCGGCGCCTGGGATCTCATGCTGGCGGGCGCCCGCCTCGACGATGCCGCAATGGCGACAGGGCTCGCCGGCTTCGACATCGTGCCGTCCACGGAGCAGCTGTTCGGCGCGGAGATCGAACTGGCGGACAGGCCCCGGCGGGAGACCAGGCTGCGCGACGCCCTCGGGGGCGCCGGCGGGCGCTACGACTATGTGCTGATCGACTGCCCGCCCTCGCTCGGCCTGCTCACCGTCAACGCGCTTACCGCCGCCCGCCGGGTGCTGGTGCCGCTCCAGGCGGAGTTCCTGGCCCTCGAAGGCCTCGTCCTGCTCAAGCAGACCGTCGAAGCGGTGCGCGCCGCCCTGAACCCGCATCTTGGCTATGCGGGCATCCTGCTCACCATGTCCGACCGCCGCAACCGCCTCTCCGCCGAGGTCGAGGCCGACGTGCGCGGCCATGCCGAATTCGGCCGCCTGGTTTACGACACCGTCATTCCGCGCAATGTGCGCGTGTCCGAGGCGCCCTCGCATGGCAAGCCCGTCATCGTTTACGATATGAAGGCCAGCGGCTCGCAGGCTTACATCCGCTTCGCGGGCGAGTTCCTGTACCGGGAGGAGGGCGCCCCATGAGCAGCGACAGACCGGCCCGTCTCGGCGGCGGCCTTTCGACGCTGATCCCGGACACTCCGGTTGCGGACCGGGACCGGCCGGCCGGCGCCCGCGCGGTCCCGGTCGACCGGCTCGCGCCCGGCCGGTTCCAGCCCCGGCGGCAGTTCGGCGAGGCGGCGCTGGATGCGCTTGCGCAATCGATCCGCGAGCAGGGCGTCCTGCAGCCGATCCTGGTGCGGCCGCGGCCGAAAAAGCCGGGCCATTACGAAATCGTGGCCGGCGAACGGCGCTGGCTGGCCGCGGGCCGCGCCGGGCTCGCGGAGGTTCCGGTCTCGGTGCGCGAGCTGGACGACCGGACCGCGATGGAGGCGGCGCTCGCCGAGAACATTCAGCGCAACGCCCTTTCGCCCATCGAGGAAGCCGAGGGCTACAGGCGGCTTCTGGAGGAGTTCGACTGCACGCAGGAGCGGCTCTCGACCGTGGTGGGCCGCAGCCGGCCGCATATCGCCAACACGCTGCGGCTGCTTTCCCTGCCGGAGCCTGTGCGCAATCTTGTCGATGACGGCTCGCTGTCCGCCGGCCATGCCCGCGCCCTGCTCGCCGACCCGGACCCCGTCGGCCTGTCGCACCGGATCGTGACCGACGGGCTGAGCGTGCGCCGCGTCGAACATCTCGTCCGCGAGCGGCAGAGCGGGCGCGGCAGGCCTGCGGCGGCGAGGGACGAGGACGTGCTGGCGCTGGAGGGCGAACTCGCGGACTCGCTCGGCCTCCGAGTGTCGCTGACGCAAAGGGGCGAGGGCGGCAGCCTCACCCTGCACTACCGCAGTCTGGAGCAGCTCGACGACCTGCTGGACCGCCTGCGGCGTTAACCCGCGATTCTTGCGCGGAGCCTGAGCAACAACCCGTCGAGGCCGCCGGATTGGAGCACGATCGCGGAGAACTCCTCGCGCTGGGCGATGACCATGCTCACCCCTTCGATCACGAGGTCGGTAATGGCGTAGGCGCCGTCCTTGCGGTCCACCCGCCAGTCCAGCAGGACGGGCGGGCCCTTGGTGCGGGTCGCCGTCGTGTAAACCATCGACCAGCCCTCGAAGTCGCGGACCCCGTCCACCTTGATCCGCAATCCCGCCAGGTCCTCGAACCGGTTCGTGTAGAGGCCGGACAGGTAGTTTTCCAGCAGCATCCTGAAATCCGCCCGTTGCGCGGGCTTGGCCCGGCGCCAGTGCCGTCCCAGCACCAGCTTGCCGATCTTGTCCAGATCGAAATCCCGGCTCAGGACCTCGCGGAAGCGGGCCCGCCGCTCGTCAATCGGCGTCGCGGGGTCGGTCAGTTGCGGAAGCACATTGGCCGCGAGCTCCCGGATAAAGTCGCCAGCGCCTTCATCCGCCGTTGCCGGGCCTGCAAAGGCGAGGAAAAGGAAGGGCACGAAAAGCGCGAGGAACCACGGACGCATGGCGGGAGCTCCCGGTGTCACTTGGCCGGCCGGGTCTCGGCGGACGGTTTGGCGCGGCTGAAGTCCGGCCGCGGCGGCGGATAGGCGTATTCCCCGTCCTCGTTGTCCTGCTTGCCGCGGAGATACATTTCCTGGCCGCCATCGACCTCGAAGGCCCGGCGCTGGCGGTAAAGCGTGCGGATGAAGGCGTAGTAGTCGAGCGCATTCGCCTTGAAGTCGTCGAGCGTATCGAGGTTGCGGTACCGGAAATCGACCGTCGTCACGCCCGCACGGATCAGCGGCATAAGGTCGAGATCGGCCCTGCGAAAGGCGATATCGACCGGGTCCGCGACGCTCTGGACGACGAGGCCGGCCCCGTCCCGTATATTGGAGGGGCCTGCGAGCGGCAGCACCAGATACGGTCCTTCGCCGACGCCCCAAGATGCCAGAGTGCTTCCGAAGTCCGTGCTGCGGTGGGGCAGGCCGTGGTCCTCGGCGACATCGACGAGGCCGACGAACCCGATCATCGTGTTGAGGATGAAGCGCTGCGCGGTGTCGCCGGAGCGCTCCCATTCGCCCTGGGCGACGTCGTTGATGAATGTGAACGGGAGCGACAGGTGGCGGATCACATTGCGGACGCCGCGCTTTGCCGGAGCGGGCATGACCTTGCCATACACGACGGCGGCGGGGCGGAAGACGATCGTGTCGAGCATCTCGTTGACGGCGAAGACCAGCCGGTTCAGCGGCTCCAGCGGGTCGCTGTAGGAAATATCCACCGGTTCCTCGCCGGCGCTCGAAGGCAGCGGCGCGGCGATGGCAAGGAGAAAAACCAGAAGGAATGCCGGCACGGCACGGCGCAACCGGTCCACGGCAGCGGGACACCCGCTGGCAACCGGAGGGCAGGCTATGCGGGGTCTGCTCTCGAGCCCTTCTCGCATCTGCGTTTTCGCACTCTCCGGGCGTGTCCCAGCGAGTGGTTAGCATACAACTCCGGAACCGCAAACACACCGCCTGCGCCTGCGGGTGACAGGCCGGGCAAGCGCCCCTATAAGGAGCCGGCATCATGCCGCAGCCCGACGCCATTCCCCTTCCGCCGACCGCCGGGCGCCGCCCGGAGGCCGTCCTGTGACGCTCGCCGTTTCCTTCGAGTTCTTTCCGCCGAAGACGGCGGCGGGGGAGGGCGGGCTCAAGCGCGCGCTGGAGGGCCTGGCGCCGCTGGGGCCCCGGTTCGTGTCGGTCACCTGCGGGGCCGGAGGCGGGGCGGGGGAAAGCGCGCGAGGGCGCACGGCCGGCATTGCGGCCCGCATCGCCCGCGAAACGGGGCTCGCCGTGGCCGCGCATCTGACCTGCGCCGGCGCGTCCCGGGAGGAGATCGACGACACGGCCCGCGCCTACTGGCAGGCGGGGCTGCGCCATATCGTGGCGCTGCGCGGCGACCCGCCTTCCGGCATCGGCGAGCGCTACAGGCCGCATCCCGGCGGCTATGCCTATGCGCTCGACCTGGTAGCCGGGCTCCGCCGGCTGCACGATTTCGAGATCAGCGTCTCCGCCTATCCGGAAGGCCATCCCGATGCGCCGGACCCGGCGTTCGAAATCGACTATCTGAAGCGCAAGCTGGATGCCGGAGCGGCGCGCGCGATCACGCAGTTCTTCTTCGAGACCGACTGTTTTCTCCGGTTCCGCGACAGGTGCCGCAAGGCCGGGATCGACTGCGAGATCGTTCCGGGCATCCTGCCCATCGGCAATTTCAGCCAGGCGAAGCGGTTCGCCGCGCTTTGCGGAACGCAAGTGCCGGCCTGGCTCGGCGCCCAGTTCGAGGGCCTCGACGACGACCCGGAAACACGGCGCATGGTCGCGGCCACGGTCGCGGTCGAACAGTGCCGGCGCCTGGAGGCCGAGGGCGTGGGAAGCCTCCATTTCTACACCCTCAACCGGCCGGAGCTCACCCGGGCGGTCTGCCATATGCTGGGCGTGCGCCCGAAATTGCGCCGGTCGGCGGCCTGAGCGGGCTCACTTCCGGGTCAGGGAAAACTCGATGCGCCGGTTGCGCCGGTAGGCCTCCCTCGTATCCGCCGGATCGAGCGGATGGAATTCGCCGAAGCCGGTGGCGGCCAGCCGCTCGGCGGGCACGCCGGCTTCCACCAGCAGCTTGACCACGGCAATCGCCCGCGCCACCGACAGTTCCCAATTCGTCTTGTAGCGGGATCTGTCGCGAAGCCGTTGCCGATCCGTGTGGCCGTCCACGCGCAGCACCCAGTCGAGGTCTTCCGGGATGCGGCCCGCCACATCGGTGAGCGCCCTGCCGATCCGGCCCACGCGCTCCCTTCCGCGACTGTCGAGATCCGCAGAGCCGCTCAGGAACAGCACCTCGGCCGGCAGATAGAAGCGGTCGTCCTCGGTTCGCACCAATTGCTGGTCCGCCAGCGCCTCGCGGAGCTTGCCGACAAACTCCGAGCGGAAGCGGCGCATCTCGTCGATCTTGCGCACAAGCGCGCTGTTAAGCCGCGCGTCGAGAACCAGCGTCTCCGCTCCCTCGGCCGTCGCCTCCGAGGCTTCCAGCGCCGCGTTGAGCCGCTTCACCTGCTCCTTGAGCGCCCGGATATTGGCGGCCAGCCGGGCGACCTGGGCCTTCGCCAGCCGCGATTCGGCCTCCGCCTTCTCGGCCTGCGTCCTCAGATACGCCAACCGGTCAACCTGCTCGGCCTTCTCCGCCTCGAGCTTCTCCCTCGCCGCCGCGAGCGCCCGGCGAAGCGCCTCCAGCCGCTCGATCTCCCTGATCTGCTCGTCAATTTGCCGGCGCAGCGAGGCGATGCGGTCCCCGCTGTCCCGTTCGATGGCATCGAGATCGGCCAATTGGTCCCGGAGGCGGGTGTTTTCGACGGCAAGCTGCATCACGCGGGTTTCCGCCGCCTCATAAAGGGCCCGGTCCACCGTATCCGCCGCGCCGGTCTCGCCGCGCACCGCGACGCCGCGCCGCAATTGCAGTTCCTCGCGGGCTTCGGCGAGGCGCTGGCGCGCGAGGTCGAGCTGCTGGCGGAGCCGCGCGGCGTTGGCGAGCGCTTCCTCCAGCCTGTCTTCCCCGACACGCTGGCCCGCGTCGCGTTCCGCGGTTGCTTCGGCAAGCGCCGCCTCCAGCCGGGCGGCTTCATTGCGCTGCGCGTCCCGTTCGCTCTCCGCCGCGCGCAACCGCTCGGCAAGCGAGGCCGCCTGTCCTTCCGCCGCCGCCAGCGCTTCCCGGAGCCTCACGGCTTCCGCCGCCTGCGCGTCGCGCTCGGCCTCGGCGCCTTCGAGCAGCCGGGCGCGGGCGGCGGCCTCCGCCCGCGCTTCCGCCAGGGCCTTCTGCAGTGCTGCAAGCTGCTTGTTCGCCGTGTCCTCGAACCGGGCGGTAGCCGCCTCCAGCCGCCTGATTTCTTCCCGACCGGCTGCCTGTCCGGCCTCGGCCTTCTTCAGGCTTTCGGCGAGAGTGACGGCCCTCGCCTCGGCCTCCGCAAGCGCTTCGGTCAGCGCGTCGATCTTCTGCTGCCGGGCAAGACGGGCAATCTCCATATCGACGAGCCGGCCCGCAAGAGAGTCGATCTCCTCCCTGGCGGCCGCCAGCGCGCCTTCCAGATCGGCGATCGCCTCGCGGGCGGTTTCCGCCTCCTCGGCGCGCGTCCGCTTCAGCCCCGCAATCTCCTGCTCGCCGGCGGTCAGCCCGGCTTCGGCTTCGGCGAGGCGTCCGGCGAGGCCCTCCGCCCTTGCCCGGGCCGCCGCAAGCGCCTGTTCCAACGCCGCGATGCGCGATGCCGCCGTCTCGGACTCCGCCTCCAGCGCCCGTTTGAGGCGGGCGATTTCATCCGCCCCGGCCGCTCGCCGGCTCTCCGTATCCCCCAATTGCGCGGAGAGGGACGCGGCTTCCGTCCTCGCTTCGGCCAGCGACAGCTCCAGCGATGCCGCCGTCTCGGTTTTCGCTTCCAGCGCCTGCCTCAGCCGCGCAATTTCCTCCACCCCTGCGGCCCGCCGGCTTTCCGTGTCGGCGAGCCGGACCGAAAGGGAGGCGGCGTTCTTCCGCTCCTCCTCCAGCGTCCGTTCCAGCGCCGCGATGTCCGAGCGCGCGGTCTCGGTCTCCGCGGTGCGAGCGGCTTCCAGCCGGGCGATTTCGTCCCGTGCCGCGAGCCGCCGGTCCTCGGTTTCGGCGAGCTCCGCGCCAAGGCGGTCGATTTCCTCCAATGCCCCGGCCAGCGCCTGCTCCAGGGTCGCAATCCGGACCCGCGCCGCCTCCGCTTCCCCGGCGCGCGCGGCCTCCAGCCGGGCGATTTCGTCCTGCCCTGCGAGCCGCCGGCCCTCGATATCGGCCAGCCGCGCCGCCAGCCGCCCGATCTCCTCCTGCGCGCCGGCCAGCGCCTTTTCCAGGGCGGCAATCCGCGCCCGCGCCGCCCGGGCCTCTCCGGCGCGCGCCGTTTCCAATTGCGCAATCTCTTCCCGCCGGGTGTCCCGGTCGGCTTCGGCCGCCGCCAATTGCCTGGAAAGGCGCGTGATTTCGTCCTGCGCCGCCGCCATCTCCGAGCGCGCCGCATCCGCCTCGGCGAGCCGGCCCGCCTCGGTCTCCTCCAGCCGCCCGGCGAGGCGGTCGATTTCCGCTTCCGCCGCCGCCAGCGTGCGCTCCAGTCCGGCGATGTCGGATTTCGCCGCCTCGGCTTCCTCGGCGCGCGCCGCCTCAAGCCGGGCTATTTCGTCCCGGCCCGCAGCCTCTCCCGCTTCGGATTCCGCCAGCAGGCCGGTGAGGCGGCCGATTTCGATTTCCGCCGCCGCCAGCGCCTTCTCCAGCGCGGCGATGTCGGCCGCCGCCGTCTCCGTCTTCTCCGCCAGCGCCGTCTTCAGCCGCGCCGCCTCGTCGTTCGCCTGGGCGAGCGCGCGGCGGGCCTCGCCCAGCGCGGCCTTGAGCCGCGCCGCCTCGGCGGCCTGCGCGTCGCCCTCGGTCCGGAGAGCGGCAAGGTCCTCCTCCAGCGCCGCGCGCGCCGCCAGAAGGCCGCGAATCATCCGGTTGAGTTCCGCCAGCTTTTCCGCCTGCTCGGCGGTCTCCTCCCGGCTCGCCAGCAGCGCGGTGTCGAGGCGCGCGACCTCGTCGGCGCGGCGGGCGGACTCCAGCTGCACCGCCTCGATCCGGGCCTTGAGGGCGTCGGCCTCCCGGTCGCGCGCGGCGAGCCGTTCGAGATTGGCCGCGAGCAGGCGCCGCGCTTCGGCAAGCGCCTTGTCGGCATCGCTTTTCTGCTGCCGGGATTCGGAGAGCGCCGCCTCCAGCGCGTCCCGGCTGCGCTGGAGCGCAATCAGGTTGCGCTCCAGGCGCTCGATCTCGCTTTCCTGGATCTGCAGCCTGTCCCGGTCGGCGGCCGCACTGTCCGTCAGCCGCGAGAAGTCCTCACGCAGCAGCAGGACGGTGCCGGCGGCCTGCTCGGCTTCGGCCGTCATCACCTCCAGCCGGCCCGCATAGTCGTCGCGCGCCTCGGTGACGATGCGCAGTTCCGCCGTCAGCGCTTCGAGGTCGTCGCGCAGGTCGGCATTGGTCGTCTGCTCGAGCGCCAGCATTTCGGCGAGCTCGGCAAGCTCGCGGTTCAGCCGCGACAGCGCCTCGTCGCGCCCGGAAAGCGCCTCGTTCAGGAAGAACTGCGCCAGAACGAAGACCATGACCAGGAAGACAACGACCATCAGCAGGCTCGCCAGCGCGTCCACGAAGCCCGGCCAGGTGTTGATGTCCCGTCTGCGTCTGCTCGTCCTGCCCGCCATGTCTATGCCGGTTGCCGTTGTCCTCCCGGATCAGAGGCCCAGAATGTCGCGCATGGAGTAGAGGCCGGGAGGCTTGCCCGCCGACCAGCGCACCGCGCGGAGCGCGCCGCGCGCGAACAGCGAGCGGTCCATGCAGCGATGGGTGAATTCGAGCCGCTCGCCCTCGCTCACGAACATGACCGTGTGCTCGCCTACCACATTGCCGCCGCGCAGCGTCGCGAAGCCGATATCGCCGTCCCGCCGCGCGCCGGTATGGCCCTCGCGGCTCCATTGGGCCACCGCGTCCAGGTCGGTGCCGCGCCCGGCCGCCGCCGCCCGGCCGAGGCCGACCGCCGTGCCCGAGGGGGCATCCACCTTGTGCTTGTGGTGGATCTCCATGATCTCGATGTCGTATTCGTCGCCCAGCATCGCGGCCACGCGCTCGACCGTGGCGAACAGCGCGTTCACCGTCACGCTCATATTGGGCGCATAGACGATGGGCAGGTTTTCCGCCGCCCTGGCGAGCGCCGCCTCCTGCCCGGCGTCGAGGCCGGTGGTGCCGATGACATGGCGCGTGCCGGCCGCGGCCGCCATCGCCGCATGCTCGACGGTCGGGCCGGGCAGGGTGAATTCGATCGCTGCATCCGCCGCCTCGAACACCGCCGCCGCGTCTTCGCCTATGGTGACGCCGCCGCCGAGGTCGCGCCCGAGCGCGGGATGCCCCGGCGCCTCGCAGGCCGCGACGAGTTCCAGGTCGTCCGCCGCCCGCACGAGTTCCGCCAGCAGCCCGCCCATGCGCCCGCCGGCTCCGATGATGCCAATCCGCATTTCTGTCCTCCGGCTCTTGCGGCAACAGGGCTGCATGTAGCATGAAACGGCCCGAAATGACCGAAACTCGTATCTATGTCCTCGGCAATGAGAAGGGCGGCACCGGCAAGTCCACGGTAGCGTTCAACCTCGTCGTCGGGCTGTTGCGCGCCGGCAAATCCGTCGGCTGCATCGACCTCGACCCCCGCCAGGCGACGCTTGCGCGCCAGGTCGAGAACCGCCGCGCCTTCGCCGGGCGCACCGGAACCGCATTGCCGGAGCCGGAGGTCGAGACCGCCGACGGGACGGAGGCGCTGGACGAGGCGCTGGAGGCGCTCGCCGCGCGCCACGACGCCGTGGTGGTCGATACGCCGGGCCGGCCCGACCCGGCGGCCCAGCGCGCGCACGCCCATGCGGACGTGCTCATCACCCCGCTCAACGACAGCCATGTCGATCTGGACCTGATCGGGCGCCTCGACCCCGGCACCCGCTCCTCGGCGCGGCCGGGCGTCTATGCCGAACTGGTCTGGAAGCAGCGCATGGTGCGCGCGGGCTCCGGCCGCAAGGCGCTCGACTGGATCGTGATGCTGAACCGGGTGCGCCAGGTCGACTCGCACAACACGCGTGAAGTCCGCAGCCTTCTGCAGGACCTCTCCCGGCGCTTCGCCTTCGACATCGCGCCCGGCTTCGGCGAGCGCACGATCTTCCGCGAGATGTTCCCGGACGGGCTCGGGCTGATGGACCTGCGCCAGCCCGGCATCGAACGCACACTCTCGATGAGCCATGTCGCGGCCCGCAACGAGGTGCGCCGGCTGCTCGACATGCTGGGCGTCCCGCCGATCTGACGCGGGCAAGCCGCCTCAGCCGCCTTCGCGGTGCCAGGCCTCCCGGTCGAAGGCCACATGGTCGCCGAAGAAATGGACCGCGCGGTCGAGGCCGCGAAGGTCCGCCGCCGCATAGCTCCGGCTCGGGCCGTCGAGCGTCTCCGCCCGGGAGCGCGCGTCCACCCAGGCGTCGGCCGGTTGCAGCGTGCTCTGGCGCTGCACCACGTCCCAGATGTAGTAGTGGTGCGGGATGACGACATGCGGCCGGAGCGTGTCGATGATGTGCTCCACCATGGCGAAGCCCATGACATGCTGCGAGCCGTCCACGGGCAGGAGTGCTATGTCGATCCGCCCGAGCGCCTCCCAGACCTCTGGCGGCGGATTGTGGCGGTTGTCGCCCCAGTGGAGGATGCGCAGCCCGCCGGTCTCGACCGTGATGAGGCAGTTGTCCCAGGAGCGCGGATTGTCGGGCGGCTCGATATCGGCGCCGCCGAACGCCCGGTGGATTTTCTTGAAGTCGTAGAGCGCCTGACTCGAGTCGGTGGCGTGCTTGTCCGCGATGCCGAGAATGGCGACATCGGCGAACTCGTAGCGCCCGATGGGCCTGTCTAGCAGCACATGCGCATCCAGCCGGTGCAGCGCGTCATGGTCGAAATGCGCGTGGGTGGACGCGCCGATATCCACTTCCGTCACCGGGAAATCGCGGAAATACCAGTCCCAGCGGCGCGAAGGGTGGTTGCGCCAGGGATCGACCATGACGCTCACCCCCTTCGGCGAGGTGATCCGGAAGGCCGAACTGCCGAAATAGGCGATCTCGACCGGCCCCTCGCGCGCCGGCGAGCGGTCGGCCTGCAGCTCG
Source organism: Alphaproteobacteria bacterium (assembly GCA_022827685.1). Classification (GTDB taxonomy): domain Bacteria; phylum Pseudomonadota; class Alphaproteobacteria; order Bin95; family Bin95; genus Bin95. The sequence goes on along the minus strand of JAJEIH010000007.1, from coordinate 18,213 downwards.
ATCATCCGGTTGTGGTTGCTCGTCATCCGCCAGGCCGTCAGGCCCGTGTCGAGTTCGCTCATCCTCCGTCCATCCCTGTTGGGGCCTGTTGCCGGCCCTCCCTCCTCAGGCGTTGCCGCGGTCCTCGCGCCAGAGGCCGAGCTTTTCCTGCACGACGCGGTCCGAGAAGCTGAACAGCACGGCGTCCTCGGCGGCGCTGTGCCGGACCGCATGCCAGCTCGGCGCGACGAAAATGTCGCGCGGCCCCCAGGAGAAGACCGCCTCCCCGCCGATGCGCGTCTCGCCGCTGCCCTCGACGACCGCGAACACCGCCGCGTCCGTCGCGCGGTAGCTTGCGGTCTCGAAGCCGGCCGGCAGCAATTGCAGGTGCGCGGCTATCGTGGGCATGGCGTGGCCGCCGTCCACCGGGTTGGCGTAGCGCAGCTTCAGGCCGTGGCAGGGGTCCCAGGCCTCGCGCCGGCGCATCGCCTCCAGCGCCTCGCGCGAGCGGGCATAGGGATAGTTGAACACCGGCGAGGCCAGCGAGCCCGGCTCGTGGTCCACCGGCAGCAGCCCCTGGCCGTAGCGGGCGAGGCTGTCGCCCTCCGGCCGCGAGAGCGGCTGGCGGTTCTCGCCCAGCCGTTCGGCGAAGGAGGCGTCGAAGAACTGCACCATCGGGATGTCGAGCCCGTCGAGCCAGATCATCGCCCGGTCGGAATCGTTGCCGTGGTCGTGCCAGGCCCAGTGCGGGGTGATGACGAAATCGCCCTCCGCCATGGTCGTCCGCTCGCCCTCGACGGCCGTGTAGGCCCCTTCCCCCTCCACCACGAAGCGCAGCGCCGACTGGCTGTGGCGGTGCGCGGGCGCGACCTCGCCGGGCAGAACGAGCTGCAGCCCGGCATAGAGCGAGGTGGTGATGCGCGAGGTGCCCCTGAGGCCCGGATTCTCCAGCACCAGCACGCGGCGTTCGGCTTCCGCGGCGCTGATGATGCCGCCCGACTCCATCACGGGGCCGCGCACCTCCTCCCAGCGCCAGAGCGCCGGGCGGCAGGCGCTGGCGGGCTCGGGCGTGATGAGGCCGCCCATGACCTCCCAGAGCGGCGCCAGGTTCCGCGCCCCGATCTCCTCGTAGAACGCCGCCCGGTCCGTCATCGCCGCCTCCGCCCCGATTGCCGGGGCCACCTTAGCCTTCCCGGAATGGAATCCGAAAGACGAAGCGGGGACATTGCGCCATGCGAATCGGGTATAATGCGCTCGCTGTTGCATTTCCGGTGGAACGATGGCGGCGGGGTCCGCAGGGCCGTCGCATTGGGAGGAATCACGATGCCCGCAAAAAATTGTCGCGGTTTTCGCCCGCAACGAAGGCCGTCCGCCGCCCCGTTCCGGATCGCGGCGGCGCCCGCCATTCTGGCGGCGTCGCTCTTCCTGCTCTGGCCCGAGGCCGCCGAGGCGGCCGTCGAGGGCGAGACGAAATTCGTTCTCGACAGCTTCGCCTTCCTCGTCTGGGGCGCGCTCGTCATGTGGATGTGCGCCGGCTTCACCATGCTCGAATCGGGCTCGGTGCGCACCAAGAACGCCTCGGTCATCTGCCTGAAGAATATCGGCCTCTATTCCATCGCCGGCCTCGCCTTCTACTTCCTCGGCTACAACCTCATGTATGTGGGCGTGGACGAGGGCGGCTGGATCGGCACCTTCTCCTTCCTCTACGGCACGTCCGCCGACGAGATCGCCCTGCTCGGCGGCGATGCGTCGAAGATAGAGGCCGTCGTCGGCAACGGCTACGCCGTCATGTCCGACTGGTTCTTCCAGATGGTGTTCGTGGCGACGACGGCCTCCATCGTCTCCGGCACCCTGGCGGAGCGGGTCAAGCTCACCTCGTTCTTCGTCTTCATCGCGATCCTGACCGCCGTCGTCTATCCGATCGTCGGCGCCTGGACCTGGGGCGGCGGGTGGCTTGCCGCGATGGGCTTCCAGGATTTCGCCGGCTCCACCATCGTCCACTCGACCGGCGGCTGGGCGGCGCTTGCGGGCGCGGTGATCGTCGGGCCCCGGAAGCACAAGTTCCGCGCCGACGGCAGCCCGAGGGCGACGCCGCCCTCGAACGTGCCGGCCGTGACGCTCGGCGTCTTCATCCTCTGGCTCGGCTGGTTCGGCTTCAACGGCGGCTCGCAGCTGGCGCTCGGCGGCGCGGCGGACGTGGTCGCGCTCGCCAACATCCTCGCCAACACCAACCTCGCCGCTGCCGCCGGCGTGCTGGCGGCGCTCGCGCTCGCGCGGCCGCTGTTCGGGCGCATCGACCTGCTGGCGGGCCTGAACGGCGCCATCGGCGGCCTCGTCGCGATCACCGCCGGGCCTGACATCGTCGAACATTACTGGGCGGTCGTGATCGGCCTTGTCGGCGGCGCGGTCACCACGGCGGGCCTGAAGGTGCTGGAGGTGCTGCGGATCGACGATGTGGTGGGCGCGGTCCCGGCGCATCTCTTCGCCGGCGTCTGGGGCACGATGGCGGTCTGCATCGCCGCGGGCGGCGACGTGCTGGTCCAGCTTACCGGCGTGCTCGCCGTCGGCGCGTTCGTCTTCGGCGCCTCGCTGCTGATCTGGCTCGGCCTCAAATACACGATGGGCGCGAGGGTGTCCGAAACGGTCGAGGAACTCGGCCAGGACGCCGCCGAGCTCGGCATCGAGGCCTATCCGGAGTTCGTGCTGATGCCGGAGGTGGACGACGACTGAACCGGCGTCCGAACGGCGCCGCTGCCGCGTCAGGCCATGCCGGCCTCGACGCGGGGGTCGGCACCGGCGCGGTCCCCGGCCGCGTCCGCGAGCGCCGGGTCGGGGTCGCGCGGAAGCTGGATCATCACGCGCAGGATCTGGTCGCCGCGCTTGCCGCCGGCGGGGTCGGGCACGCCCTTGCCCTTCAGTCTCAGCCGCGCGCCGGAGCTCGTCATCGGCGCGATCCGCACCGTCACCGGGCCGTCCAGCGTCGGCGCGCGCACCTTGCCGCCCCGGACGGCCTCGGCGAGCGAGACCGGCAGATCGACCAGGATGGTGCGGCCTTCGCGCTGGAACCAGGGATGCGGCTCGACCGAAATCTCGACCTCCGCATCGCCGGGCGGTCCGCCGGACGGGCCCGGCTCGCCGCGCCCGGCAAGCCTGAGCCGCGCGCCGTCCTCCGTCGCAGGCGGCACCTTGAGCGCGATGCTCTGCCCGGATTTCAGGGTAAGCCGCACCGTGCCGCCCTTCGCCGCGTCGATGAACGGCACCGGCACCCGGTAGCGCGTGTCGGCCCCGCGCCTCGGGCGGTTGCGGAAGCCGGAGAAGATGTCGCCGAACAGGTCTCCCGGATCGAATCCGCCCTGTCCGCCGAAATTGCCGAACCCGCCGAAGGGTGCGCGCTCGCGGCCCTCCGCGTCGATCTCGCCCCGGTCGAAGCGGGCGCGCTTGTCCGGGTCGCCCAGCAGGTCCCATGCGGCTGCGGCGTCCTTGAAGCGCGCCTCGGCCTTTGCGTTGCCCGGATTGCGGTCCGGGTGGTTCTCCTTGACGATGCGCCGGTATGCCCGCTTCAGCGTCTCGGCGTCGGCGTCGCGCGGGCAACCGAGAGCCGCATAGGGGTCGCGCATCAGGCCGCGGGCTGGACGATCTTCCAGCTGCCGTCCGGCTGGCGGCAGGCCGTGCCGTAGGCGGTCTGCTCCTCGCCGCCAACGATGATGCCCGTCTGGAACTCGCGGCAATACCGGCCCGAATCCTCCTGCCAGGTGCGCGTCGGCACGACCCAGCCCGAATTGCCGCTGTCCGGGTTCTCCCAGTCCGACCTGTCGCCGGTGCGCCCGCGTTCCAGCGCGCCCTGCGTCGTCTGCTCGGCGGTGATGCGGTCGGCCTCGTCCAGATCCCGGCCCAGCCGGCTGCCGAGCATGGCGCCGAGCAAGGTGCCGGCGGCGATCGCCACCTTGCGCCCGCGCCCCTTGCCGACCTCGTTGCCGAGCACGGCGCCGCCGACGCCGCCGATAATCGTGCCGAGGGTCTGCTTGGGGCCCTGGTCGGGACTGCAGGCGGCCAGCAGGAAGACGGTTGCCGCAACGGCGAGTGCTTGTTTCATCGGAAGACCGCCCCTTGTTCCGGCCGGAACCGCGCGCTTGCCTCGTCGGCAGCCCGGCCTATTGTGGATATCCACTCTCCAATAAGGTGCGCCGGGGGCGGTTCGTCAAGGGATGCGGGAAGCGGAAGAGGACGAAATCGGGCGCGACCCGGTGCTCGCCGTCCGGCGCTGGATCGGGGAAGCCGAGGCCTGCGAGCCAGTGGACGCCAACGCCGCCGCGCTCGCCACGGTGGGCGCGGACGGCATGCCTTCCTGCCGGATCGTGCTGGTGAAGGCGGTCGAACCCGAAGGGCTTGTCTTCTACACGAACTATGAAAGCCGCAAGGGCCGCGAGCTTGCCGCCCGGCCGCTGGCGGCGCTGACCTTCCACTGGCGCGTGCTGGACCGGCAATTGCGGGTCGAGGGACGGGTTGCGCGCGTCGAGGACGCGGTTTCCGACGCCTATTTCGCCAGCCGCGAGCGCGGCAGCCGGATCGGCGCCTGGGCGTCCCGCCAGTCGGAGCCCGTGGCGGACCGCCCGGCGCTGGAAGCGCGCGTCGCGGAAATGGAGGCGCGGTTCGGCGGGGCCGGCATTCCGCGGCCGGTCTTCTGGGGCGGGTTCCGCCTCCGGCCCTCGCGCATCGAGTTCTGGCGCCGGGGCGAACACCGCCTGCACGACCGCATCGTCTGCCGCGCCGAAGGGGGGGCGTGGACGAGGGAGAGGCTGCAACCGTGATCACCCGACGTGAGCCCGACCGTGCCGAATTGACGGGAACAGGTTCTTCTTCTATTCCAACGAAGGGTCGCCGCGGGAGCCTGTGCATGTCCGTGTGCGGAAAGGTTCCTCCTCCGCGAAGATCGTGCTTGAACCGACGGTTCGGGTAGTGGAGAGTCACGGTTTCAATGCGCGCGAGTTGCGGGTTCTGGCCGGCTTGGCGTCAGACAGGGCGGAATCGATTCGAAAGGCATGGAATGACCATTTCGGCTGAACGCGTGTCCTTCGACGAGGCCTCCATGTGGGTGTCGCTCTCCGACGGCCGGGTGCTCGGTGTGCCGCTCGCCTGGTTTCCCCGGCTTTGCGACGCGCCGGCCGACGCCCTGCAACGATACGAACTCACCGCCGGCGGCATCCATTGGGAGGCGCTCGACGAAGATATTTCGGTGTCGGGCCTGTTGGCCGGGCGCGGCGACCGGACCCGGCCCGAAACAGGCGTCGCGGCGGCCTGACAGGAGAGCGCCGCCCGCACGACTGTAACGTCTGCCACGTCGAGGGGGGTGTCTGGACGAGAGAGAGGCTCCAGCCATGATTGCCCGGGACGATCTCGACCATTACCGCGACTTCGGTTTCATCCGCCCGCAACCCCTGCTGACGGCCGGCGAGGCCGCCCGCTGCCGCGAGGCCTGCGAACGGTCCTGCATCGGGGCGGGGCGGAAACCCTCCCGGCGCCAGGCGGCCGGCAGGACCAAGCCTTACCTGCTGTTTCCCTGGGCGGCGGAGCTCGTGCGCCATCCGAAGCTGCTGGACATGGTGGAGGCGGTCATCGGGCCCGACATCCTCGTCTTCCACACCACGGTCTGGATCAAGGAAGGCGGCAGCGGGTCCCTTGTGCCCTGGCACCAGGACGGGACCTATTTCGGCCTCGAACCGCTCGAGCAGGTGACCGCCTGGGTCGCGCTTACCGAATCGACCAGGGAGATGGGCTGCCTCCGCTTCCTGCCGGGCTCCCATCGGGACGGCCAGGTGCAGCACCGCGACCATGACGACGAGACGCTCATGCTGTCGCGCGGCCAGACCATCCAGCGCGGCGTGGACGAGGGCAGCGCCGTCTATCTGGAGTTCGCGCCGGGCGAGGTCTCCTTCCATCACACGATGGCCATGCACAGTTCCGGCCCCAACCGCTCCGCCCGGCGGCGCATCGGCATCGGCATCAGCTATATCCCGGCCCATGTGCGCCATGTGTCGCCGGTGCGGCTCTCGGCCTCTCTGGTGCGCGGCCGGGACCGCTACGGCCATTTTGACCCGGAGCCGCGCCCCGCGCCGGGCGGCGAGGAGGCCGCGGCCGCCACCCATGCCGACAGCCTCGACCGCTTCTGGTGCGCCTCGGAATGCATCCCGGAGATGCAGGGCATCCACTGAAGGCCGGCGCGGGCCCGGAACGGTGAGGAGCGGGGCGGAAGCTGGCCGGCGGCGGAAATTTGTTCGCATTGCATGATTTATTTCAAGATTGATACTTGACATCTGGCGGATTGTGTTATGATGGTCCCCAGGGAAGCGGCATCCGGAGCCGCGTCCCGGGCGTTGCGCGGCCGGGCGGCGCCACTTTTTGAAAACCCGTGAGAAGCCGACGGGAGAGGTGCGCCCTCCGCCTCGCGCGCGCAATCAGGCGCGCGAACCGCGCCGCCGCGATATGCGCGCCGGCGCGCGCACAGGCGCCCGCGCAGGATACGCGCGGAACAGGGACCCGCTCCCCGTCGGAGAAGGAGGAACGATGACTGCAGCCGACCCCCGCCGCCGCGGCCCCTGCCGAAGCCCGGGCGGCGGACATGAGCGCCGCGAAGCCTCAGGTGCCGACAGGCGGAGCGTTATGCCCGGTTGGATCGTTGAACATGCGCAATCCGCATACAGAACATGACATCTCATGACATTCCACCACACATCGCGAGGGAGGCGGGCACGCCTCATGACAAAACATGACATCTCATGACACAGCGCCGGAGCGGGCCGCCGCGGGGCTCCCGCGGGCCAGTCGGCGCGCGGTTGACAGGCCGGGCGGGCAGGGCAGAATGGCGGGCGGAAGCGGGCGTAGCTCAGTGGTAGAGCATCGGCTTCCCAAGCCGAGTGCCGTGGGTTCGATCCCCATCGCCCGCTCCAGCTTGGCGCCGGCCCGGGGGGAGGCGATGGAATACCGCAAGATCGAGGTTGCGCCGGTCGCGGGCGCGCTCGGGGCCGAAATCGGGGGCGTGGACCTCTCCGCGCCGCTTGCCGACGACTGTTTCGCGGAAATCCGCCGCGCCTTCCTCGAACACCGGGTGATCTTCTTCCGCGGCCAGGACCTGTCGCCGTCCGGGCAGCGCGATTTCGCCGCGCGCTTCGGCCCCTGCAACCGCTATCCCTTCGTCGCCGGGCTGGAGGAATGCCCGGAGGTGATCCCGATCATCAAGGAGCCGGAGGAGACCTTCAATTTCGGCGGCCTCTGGCATTCCGACACCACCTATCTGGAGAAGCCGCCGCTCGGCACCCTGCTCTACGCCGTCGAGACGCCGCCGCATGGAGGCGACACGCTGTTCGCCAACACCAAGCTCGCCTATGACGCGCTCTCGGACGGCATGAAGGCGGCGCTTGCCGGGCTCCGGGGCCTCTCCAGCGCGAAGATCCGCTATGCGGAGGCCGGGCGTTCCGGACAATTCGCCAAATTCAAGGGCGCGATGACCGCAATCGGCCTCGACCGGGAAGAGACGCTGGAAGCCTGGCATCCGGTGGTCCGCACCCATCCCGACACCGGCGAGAAGGCGCTCTATCTCAACCGCGCCCACACGATGCGTTTCGAGGGCTGGACCGAGGCCGAGAGCCGGCCCTGGATCAACTGGCTCTGCGAGCATATCGCGCGGCCGGAATTCACCTGCCGGTTCCGCTGGGAGCCGGGCTCCGTCGCGCTCTGGGACAATCGCTGCACGCACCATTTCGCGCTGAACGACTATCACGGCCATCGCCGCCACATGCACCGCTGCACCATAGAGGGCGACCGGCCCTCCTGAGGCCTGTTTCCCGCAAACTTCCGGAGTTGCCATGAACAGCAAGACCGCCCCCGGGGGCGGGCCGAAGATCGCCATCGTCTGCGCCGGCGCCGTCGGCGCCCATGTCGGCGGTCACCTGACCCGCGCCGGCTACGCGCCGGTCCTGGTCGATTTCTGGCCGGAGCATGTCGAGGCCATGCGCCGCGACGGGCTGAAGCTCACCGGCATGACGGAGGCCGAGTGCTTCACCCAGCCGGTCGAGGCCTGGCACATCACCGAGCTGGAGCGGCTGTCGCGCGAGCGCCCGGTCGATATCGCCTTCGTGTGCGCCAAGTCCTACGACACGGTCTGGGCGACGGAGATGATCCGGCAGTATCTGGCGCCGGACGGCTTCGTCGTGTCGCTCCAGAACGGCATCAACGAGGAGCGGGTGGCCGGCGTGGTCGGCTGGGGCAAGACGATGGGCTCGATCGCGAGCCTGATCGCGGTGGAACTGCACGGCCCCGGCGAGGTGCGCCGCAATGTGCAGCTCGGCGGGGAGAGGCACACCGTCTTCCGCGTGGGCGAGCCGCACGGCCGGGTCACGGACCGCGCGCGGCTCGTCGCGGAGATGCTGGGCCATGTGGACAGCGCGGTCGCCACGAGCAACCTCTGGGGCGAGCGCTGGTCGAAGCTCGTCATCAACTCCATGCGCAACCCGATGTCGGCGGCGACCGGCCTCGGCGGCAATGAGGCGGACCGGCTCGACTACACCCGCCGCCTCGCCATCCGCATTGCCGGCGAGGCGATCCGCATCGGGCTCGCGCACGGCTTCGCCCTTGAGAAGCTCTACGGCATGGAGCCGGAGCGCGTCGCCGAGGCGGCCGAAGGCAGCAACGAGGCCATGGCCGAGATCGAGGAGGTGCTGGAGCGCAACGCACAGGGTCGTTCCGGAGGCCAGCGCCCCTCCATGGGCCAGGACATCCAGAAGGGCCGGCGCACGGAGATCGACTTCATCAACGGGCTGGTGGTGGACTATGCCGAACGCCTGGGCCTTCCCGCCGACGCCAACCGGGCCATCGTCGAGGTGGTGAAGCGCGTCGAACGCAAGGAAATCGTCCCCGCCCCGGAAAATGTCCGGCATATCTGAGCGATAGGCCGGGCGGACGGGAGGAACCGCTTGTCATGCCGGACAGCGAGACTAGCGTTCAGGGCGGGCTGACCTGGAAAGTCCTGAAACAGGTGTTCCCGGTAGCGGCGTCGCTCAGGCGCGAGCACTGGGACTTGTTTTTCAAGACGGGTGTTTCGGAGTCGCAGAGGAACGAGGACGAACCGTTCTACGGGGCGTTGCTCCACAAATTCCGGCGCGATGGGGGATTCGCGGTCGAGCTCGACCGGAGGTTTCTCGGGTCGAAGAAGAAGAAGGACAGGGAAAAGGCCTTCACCTACCGCGCGAGCCGGTGGCTGGCCCAGAATATTCCCGAATTGTTCTCTTATGACGACATACTCGACGCGCCTGTCGACCTGTTCGGCGACGCGACCGCCGAACGCGGTCTGCGCGACATCATCGTGGAGATGCGCCGGGTCGAAAGAGAGGCAAAGGCCCGCCTCGCGCCGCTTGCCGAAGAACGATGGAAATCGGCCGGCGCGGAACTGCGCGGCCTTCTGGGCGAACTGGACCGCCCGACGCCGGACGCGGTCGAACGGATAGAGGCCGCCGCCGAGGCGCTTTTGGAGGCCGGCAGGGAAGTCCGGAAACAGGCTGCCGAACTGGAGCGAAGCCGCGCCGATATACAGGTCCTGCTTGAGGCTCTTCCCGGCCTGGGCCGCGCCGCCGAGGTGCTGGAGCGCCTCGAAGCGCTCGGGGGCGCGCAATTGGCGGAGCTGGCCGAAATCGCACACGAAGCCCGCACGCCGGTCGATGCGCTGGCCGAGGCGGAAACAGGGCTGGCGGCGAAGGAGAAGGAGTTCGAAAGGCAGAGGGCCGAGGGCGCGTCCTGGTCGGCAATCGCAAGGCAGGCGGAGGCCCTGGCGGAACTCGAAGCGGAAAGGAACCGCCAGCTTGCAGCGGTGGAGGCCGTGGTCGCCCGGATGGCGGCAGCCTCGGCGGCTGCGGAAACCGGGCCGCCGCCCGTGCGCGACGGTTCGAAAACCCGGAGCCGCCGCACGGTTCCGGCTGCGGGCCGCGCTGCGGAGCCTGCGGACGGGGACCGCCCGGCCGGCGGTGCGGCGGAAGACGGGGCGGCTGAGCCTGCGGGGAATACCGGCCCGCCGCCGCCCGCGTCCTGGGACGGGTTCGCCGGCTGGTGCGAGGCGCATCTGGGCGACCGGCTTTCCTTGTCGCCGCGCGCCTGCAGCTCGATCAAGAAGGCGCGATACGAAGACGTCGAACTTGCGGCGCAATGCCTGGCATGGCTGGCCGGCGACTATCGCCGGGCGCGGCTGGAGGGGGCGGGCAACAGTCTGCAGGGCCCGGTCCCGGCCGGGTCCGGCGTCCGCAACGACAGATGCGGCGGCGATTCGTTCGAGTTCGACTGGCAGGGGAAGCGGCTGCAGGCCGACTGGCATATCAAGAGCGGCGGCAATACCCGCGATCCGGCGCGATGCCTGCGCATCTACTATTGCTGGCACGAAGACGACAGCGGCGGACAGGTCGTTGTCGCAGACATGCCGGCCCATGTGCGAAGCCGCGCGACCTGAACGCAGCCCCGGGGGCCGCTCACAGCCTCCGCAGGCGCTCGAAGCGGTGCAGCATGAACGCCGTGCCGATGGCGGGGGCTGCGAGGTTGACGAACGGCACGGTCATCAGCCAGGCGACGACGATGCCTGAGAGCCATATCCGGTAGCGGTAGCGGCGGCGCAGCGCACGCGCGGCCTCCGGGTCGAGCCGGCGGAGCGCGGCCGCCTCGAAATATTCGCGCCCGCAGAGCCACCCGTTCGCCAGCCAGAACAACAGGAGCCCAAGCGGCGGCACGAACAGCCAGACCGGCAGCAGCAGGAGGTTGATGCCGAGCGCGGCGCCGGCGAAGAACGCGGTCTGCCGAAGCGTCTCGCCCCAGCCTTGGTCGTTCGGCGGCCCGAGACCCGGGTAGTGCCGGGCTTCGACGGCGCTTGCGGCGCGCTCCAGGAACAGGCCCTGCAGGGCCGCGGCCGCCGCCGGAAACAGCATGGCGCCCGCCGCCAGCGCCGCCGCGCCCACGGCAAGGCCGGCCGCGACATCGAGCCAGCCGACGCCGGTGAGCCCGCCAAGCGCCCAGCCGGCGCCTGCCGCGAGCGCGGCCAGCAGCAGCGCGGCCAGCAGGCAGGAAAACAGCACCACGCGGCGGAAGCGCCGGTCGGAAAGCTGCGCAAGGGCCTTGAGAAAGTCCGCGATCAAGAGGCGCCGCCTTCCTCGAGGCCGTAGGCGCGGGCGAGAAGCCGGATCGGGTGCTCGACCGCCGGAGCACCGGGAGCGAGCCGCTCCATGCCCTGCGCGATATGCAGGGCGGCGAGCGGGCATTCGGAGACCACATGGCCCCCCGCCTCCAGCGCCCGCCGGGCAACCGGGCGGCCGAGGCGGAGCGCGGTCCCGAAATTGTCCTTGAGGCAGCCCCGGAAGCCGCCATGGCCGGAGCAGCGCTCGATGACCTCGACGGCCGTGTCGGGAATGAGCTCCAGGAGTTCGACCGCCTTGCGCCCCATGTTCTGGGCGCGGGCATGGCAGGGGACATGGACCGCGACCGGTGCGTCGAGCGGCTTCAGCCCCTCCGCCAGCCCCTCGCGCCGGGCGATGTCCACCACAAATTCGGCGAGGTCGAACGCCGAGTTCGCCAGCCGCGCCACCTCCTCATTGCCGGGCAGCAGCAGCGGCCATTCGAATTTCAGCATGAGCGCGCAGGAGGGCGTCAGCGCCACGATGTCGTAGCCGGCATCGGCGTGCGCCGCTAGTTCCGCGGCGATCCGTTCAGCCCGCCGGGCCACCGTGTCGATATCGCCCAGCTCCAGTTGCGGCATGCCGCAGCAGCCGGGATGGACGATGTGCGTCTCGACGCCGTTCCGGGCCAGCACGGCGCGGGCGGCGAGCCCGGTTTCCGGCTCGCTGTAGTTGCCGAGGCAGGTGGCGTAGAGCACGGCCCTGCGCCCGAAGGCGGGGGCGGCCTCGTTGGGCGCCGGCGCGCCCGCCATCGCGCGGTGCATCAGGCTCTCATGGTGGAAGCGCGGCAGGGCGGCCTCGCGGTGAACGCCGGCCAAACCCTCGATCAGCGTGCGCACGGGCTCGTTCGCCCTATCCAGCGCCCAGCTGGCGAGCGGCGCCGCCATGCCGGCCAGGCGGCCGTTGCGGTCGGTCGCGGCCACCTCGCGGTCCTCGAAGCGCCGCTCGCCGCGCCGGAACTCCGCCGCCCGGTGGCGCAGCATCAGGTGCGGGAAGTCCACCTCCAGGGCGTGCGGCGGCACATAGGGGCATTCGGTCTTGAAGCACATGTCGCAGAGCGTGCAGGCGTCCGCGACCGCCTTGAAATCCGCCGAATCGACCGTGTCGAGGCCGCCCGACGGGGCCTTGTCGATCAGGTCGAACAGCCTCGGGAACGAGTCGCAGAGGCCGGAGCAGCGCCGGCAGCCATGGCAGATGCCGAACACCCGCCGGAGCTCGGCGTCGATGGCTTCGGGGTCGTCGAATTCCGGCGCGTCCCACGCCAGCGGGCGGCGCAGCGGGGCGTCAGGTCTGCCCTCGCGCATGGGCTCGGACCTTCCCGGGACGGAAGGTTTGCGGGGTGACATCCGGCCGGCAGGGCCGGCCGGATGTCACCGCCGGGATCAGGCGAGATCGAAGCGGTCGAGGTTCATGACCTTGCCCCACGCGGCGGCGAAGTCGCGAACGAACTTCTCCTCGGCGTCGCTGCTCCCGTACACCTCGGCAAGCGCCCGGAGCTCGGAATTCGAGCCGAAGGTGAGGTCCACGCGGCTGGCGGTCCATTTGACTTCGCCCGTCCCGCGGTCCCGGCCTTCGAATTCCTCCCCGTTGTCCGAGACCGCCGTCCATTCGGTCCCCATGTCGAGCAGGTTGACGAAGAAGTCGTTGGTCAGCGTCCCCGGCCGGTCGGTGAAGATGCCGCATCGGGACTGCCCGGCATTGGCGCCGAGCGCGCGCATGCCGCCGACAAGCGCCGTCATCTCGGGCGCGGACAGCCTCAGCATGAACGCTTTGTCCACCAGCAGGTGGTCCGAGGAGACCGCATGGCCGTCCTGCAGGTAGTTGCGGAACCCGTCGGCGGTCGGCTCCAGCACGGCGAAGGACTCGGCGTCGGTCATTTCGTCCGTCGCATCCGTGCGCCCTGGCGCGAAGGGAACCTCCACGTCATGACCGGCCTTCTTCGCCGCCGCCTCCACGGCCGCGCAGCCGCCCAGCACGATTACGTCGGCGAGCGAAACCATCTTGCCGTTCGCCTGCGCCTTGTTGAACTCCTGCTGGATTCCCTCCAGCGCCTCCAGCACCGCCGATACGCCGGACCGCACATTGACGTCCCATCCCGACTGCGGCGCGAGGCGGACGCGCGCCCCGTTGGCGCCGCCGCGCTTGTCGGTGTCGCGGTAGGTCGAGGCGGACGCCCAGGCGGCCGAGACCAGCTGCGAGACGGAAAGGCCGGAGCCGAGGATCCTGCCCTTGAGCGCGGCGATGTCCGCATCGTCGATCAGGTGGTGCGTGACCGCCGGCACCGGGTCCTGGAATGGCAGCTGCTCCTCGGGGACCCACGGGCCGAGATAGCGGGAGATCGGCCCCATGTCGCGATGCAGCAGCTTGAACCACGCCCTGGCGAAGGCGTCGGCGAACTCGTCCGGGTTCTCGTGGAAGCGTTTGGAGATCTCCTTGTAGGCGGGATCGGTGATCAGCGAGAGGTCGGTGGTCAGCATCATCGGCGCATGCCGCGTCGCCGGGTCGTGCGCGTCCGGCACGGTTCCCTGCGCCTCGGCATTCTTCGGCGTCCACTGATGCGCGCCGGCCGGGCTCTTCGTCAGCTCCCACTCATAGTTGAACAGGTTGTCGAAATAGCCATTGTCCCACTTGACCGGATCGTTGGTCCAGGCGCCCTCGAGCCCGCTGCCAATCTGGTCGCCGGCCTTGCCGCTGCCATGGCTGCTCGTCCAGCCGAAGCCCTGCTGCTCGACCGCGGCGCCCTCGGGCTCGGGCCCCTTATACGCCTCGTCGGCGGCGCCGTGCGCCTTGCCGAAGGTGTGGCCGCCGGCGATCAGCGCCACCGTTTCCTCGTCGTTCATCGCCATGCGGCGGAAGGTCTCGCGGATGTCGCGGGCCGCCGCCATCGGGTCGGGATTGCCGTTTGGCCCCTGCGGATTGACGTAGATCAGCCCCATCTGCACGGCGCCGAGCGGATCGGCCAGCTCCCGGTCGCCGCTATAGCGCTCGTCGTCGAGCCAGCCCCGCTCCGGACCCCAGTAGATGTCCTCGTCGGCCGCCCAGATGTCCGGGCGGCCGCCGCCGAAGCCGAAGGTCTTGAAGCCCATCGTCTCCAGGGCCCGGTTCCCGGCGAAGATTAGCAGGTCGGCCCAGGAGATCTTGCGGCCGTATTTCTGCTTGACCGGCCAGAGCAGCCGGCGGGCCTTGTCGAGGTTCACATTGTCGGGCCAGCTGTTGAGGGGCGCGAAGCGCTGGTCGCCGCAACCGCCGCCGCCGCGCCCGTCGTCGATGCGGTAGGTGCCCGCGGCGTGCCAGGTCATGCGGATGAAAAGCGGCCCGTAATGGCCGTAATCCGCGGGCCACCAGTCCTGCGAATCGGTCATCAGCGCATCGACATCCTTCGCGAGCGCGTCGAAATCGAGGCTGTTGAACGCCTCGGCGTAGTCGAAATCCGGGTCGTTGGGGTCGGCTTCGGGATGGTTCTGGCGCAGGACCCGCAGGTTCAGCTTGTTCGGCCACCAATGCTGGTTCGCGGTTTCGCCGGTGGCCTGGTGAACGGCGCCCATTACCGGGCACTTGCTTGCGGTACTCATCTTTCCTCCATTCGCGTTGCGAATTCGCCCGCTCAATCCGTCGCGGTTGCGCTGAGCGGCGCCTTCGTGCGGTTCCTCCGTGCGCGGAAATACGTCTGCCGAGTATGGGTCCGGCCACGCATGCCGTCAACAATTTAGACCGATTCCAGGTTGGGATATTTCGGGCTACCGGATTCGCACCACCAGGTCGATGCGCTCCACCGTCTTGCCGCCCGGCGCCTCGGGCAGGCCGGTGATGCCGACATCTTCCGCGTCGAAGTCGATCAGCTCGTTCGTGCCCGTGTCGTAGAAATGGTGGTGGCGGGAGAGATTGGTGTCGAAGCAGGCGCGGCCCGGCTCCACATCCACTCGGCGCAGCAGCCCGGCATCCACGAACTGGTGCAGCGTGTTGTAGACGGTGGCCAGCGAGACGCGGACGCCGGCCTCGCGCGCCTCCCGGCTCAGCTCCTCGGCGCGGACATGGCGGTCGGGCCCGGCGAACAGGAGCCGCGCCAGCCCGAGCCGCTGCCGCGTCGGTCGCAGTCCGGCCCCGCGCAGCCGTGCCCCGATGTCCGAAGCCTTGGCATCCATGACACCGGCAATCCTATAGCGCGGCGGGCGAAAGTCCAGCCGGAGGCCTTGCCGGCGGCCGCCCCGGCGCAGCGCGGCGCGGTGGAAAATTCGGCTTCTCCCCGCCCGTCCGCGTTGTATAATTTCCCCCGCCATGCCTGCCCGACACATCGGTCCGTTGCCCTCATCCCGGTTTCGCGTCGCCGTGGCGGCGGCGTTGCTGGCGGCGCTGACGGCGTTCCCGGCGGCGGCCGGGCCGCTCGATGCGGCGCGGGCGGCATGGTCTGAAGGGCGGTTCCTCGAAGCCGCCGCCATGGCGGAGGAGACCGGCAGGCCGGAGGGCCTCGCCTTCGCGGCGGAATCCGTGGCCCTGCAGGCGTTCTACCTCGCGGCGGAGCAGGACCGGCCGGCGCTGTTCGAGAGGGCGCTCGCGCTGGCGGCGCGCACGGTCGAGGCGGCGCCGGACGAAGCCTATGCGCATATCGCGGCGGCGCGCGTCATGGGCCGCCACGGACAGACGCTGAGCACTTCCGAAGCCGGCGACCGGGGCTATGCGGCGAAGATCCGCGATTCGCTGAAGCGCGCGCTGGAGCTGAATCCCGCTTCCGTGAAGGCGATGGCGGGCCTCGCCATCTGGCATGCCCGCGTCGTGGAGGTTGCGGGCTCCTTCCTGGCGAGAATCTCTTACGGCGCCCGCGAGAAATCGGTCCATGAACTGTTCGGCCGCGTGCTCGAGGCCGTGCCCGGCGAGAAAGCGGCGCTCTACGAATATGCGCGTGCGCTGCGCATGCTGGACGGGGACATGGACCGCGCCCGGGAGCTGCTCCGGCAGGCCATGGCGCAGCCGGCGGAGAACGCCTATCAGCGCATTATCGACGAACGCGCGGCCGCTCTTCTGGCGGAAATCGAAGCGGACCGCTGATGGCCGCGCCCGCCGCGGCCGGTCAGCCTTCGATGAGCTTGCGGTAGCGGGCGAGCCACAGGGCGGCAAGGTCCGCCTCGTCGGCGCCCGTGTCGTAGGCGGGCGACACCACCATCTCGGCCGCGGTGACGGCGATATCGAAGATGCCGTGCATGCGGGGCTGCAGGTCCGGCCATTCCGTGAAGCGGGGCAGGAGCGCGTCGAACTCCGGCGCGCCGCGCACATGGTAGGAGCCCCGGCCGCGCACGCGCACCGCCTTGCGCCGGAACACATCGACGAAGGCGAGCTCGCAGGCCGGGCTGGCGGCAAGGTTGCGCCTCGTGCCGGGGGAGCGCAGGTCCGAGAAGGCGAGCCGCGCCGGGTCCAGCACCAGGACGGTGGCCTTGGGCGAAACGGCGGGTTCGCCCTCCGGCGTCACCGTCGCCACCAGCGCCAGCGTGTTGTCGCGGATGAGCGCCGTCATTTCGGGCGTCAGCATGGGAAACGGCCTCCCTGGCGGCGGGTGGTGCTTGGACCCCGGACGGAAATCGATATAGGCTCCCGCCGCCATCATGGGAAGGAGAGGGGATATGACCGGTTTCCGGCGCATCGAGGTGAAGCCCGTGGCCGGCGCGCTCGGCGCCGAGGTGGGCGGGGTCGATCTGGCGGATGTGGATGACGGGACCTTTGCGGAAATCCGCCGCGCGCTGCACGAGAACCTGGTGATCTTCTTCCGCGAGCAGGACATGACGCCCGGACAGCAGCTCGCCTTCGCGCGGCGCTGGGGGGACATCCACCTGCACCCCTTCATGAAGGGCATGGACGACTATCCGGAGCTTCTCGAAATCAAGAAGACGCCGGTGGACACGAAGAATTTCGGCGGCGCATGGCATTCGGACCAGATGTTCTCGCCCCAGCCCGCCATGGGCACCATCCTCTACGCCAAGCAGGTGCCGTCCAAGGGCGGCGACACGCTGTTCACCAACCAGTATCTCGCCTATGAGACGCTCTCCGACGGCCTCAAGGAGACGCTTGCGGGTCTGCGCGCCATCTCGGTCGGCGACCGCTTCAAGAGCGCCGGCGGCAAGACCCGCAAGGAAATGTATGCCGGGCGCACCTCCATGCAGGTCAAGGACCCCGGCAATGTGCAGACCACCTCCTCGCATCCGGTGGTGCGCACCCACCCGGAGACCGGGCGCAAGGCGCTCTATGTCGGCGGCCACTGCCAGTATTTCGACGGGTTGACGGACGCGGAGAGCGAGCCGCTGCTCGACTGGCTGCGCAGTCACTCGATCAAGCCGGAGTTCCAGTGCCGCTTCCGCTGGGAGGAGGGGTCGGTCGCCTTCTGGGACAACCGCTGCACCCAGCATTACGCGCTCGACGACTATCCCGGCGAGACCCGCATCATGCACCGCGTCACCATCTGCGGCGACACCCCGGTCTGACGGCGCGATACCGGAGCTGTCCATGATCGAACTGCTCGACCTCCGCCGCGACCTGGACGATCTGGTCCTGCTGGAAGGGCGCGGCGCCCACACCACGGAAGCGGAGGCGCAGGCCTCCTTCCGGAAGCTCGCCGACTTCCGCGACGGCGGGCTGTTCGCCGCGCATTTCAGCGGCTCCAGCGGATGGGAGCGGCACCTCAAGGGCGATGAGATCGTGCAGATTCTCGAAGGCTCGACCCGCTTCGACATCATCGTGGACGACAGGATCGAGTCGCACCGGCTCACCGCCGGCGCCCTGCTGGTGGTGCCGCAGGGCTGCTGGCACCGGTTCACCTCGGAAGAGGGGGTCAAGGTGATGACCGCGACCCCGCAGCCGACCGAGCATCTGCATGTGGACGACCCGAGGGCGACGGAAGCCGGCTGACCGCGGCATCGGCGACAGGCCGGATCCGCCAGCCGCCAGCCACTGTCTCTCCCAACCTCTCCCCGGGGGGGGGGGGGGGGGGGGGGGGGGCCCCCCGCGGCCGCGGGCCCCCCCCCCCCCCCCCCCCCCCCACCACCGCGCACCC
>JAJEIH010000160.1 GCA_022827685.1 Alphaproteobacteria bacterium | reverse complement strand
GACCTTTCCCAGGGCGGCACCGTCATCGAGACCAGCCGCGGCGTCGAGCTCAAGATCAAATGGGACGACGAGGACGAGCCCGTCTGGTGGGACATCGACGAATTCGAAGGCGACCAGGCCCTGCTCCTGCAGATCAGCGCCGACATCCTGGTCCGCCTCGATCATCGCAGCGTTCTTCGAAAAATGCCTCGAAATCGCAGAGGTCGCCGCCGCCCGCTTCAACAATCCGAATACCGTCTGGCATAGGCGAAGACGACTTTTGGGAATCTCTGGCTCACGTCGAGGAGGCCTGTCCCTTGCCCAATGATGGGAATGGCTCCACATTCTCATCATATGACGCGGAGAATTGATGTGTATATATGGGAACAGTCGTCCTGGCCAAGCCTGACCTGGGACAATGGCAGGCTCATTGGGCCGCTCGGAGCCGCACGCCTGAAACAAGGCCATCTGCTCGGGGGAATGGCCGCCCTGGGCTTCGATCTGAAACTCGAAGCGCAACTCGAGGCCCTCACGGAAGAGGTCGTCAAGACTTCGGAGATCGAAGGCGAAAGTCTCGACCGTGACAGCGTACGGTCATCGATCGCACGCCGCCTGGGTCTGGCTCAAGCAGCCTTGGCGCCCACAGATCGCCGGGCCGAAGGCGTCGTCGAAATGATGTTGGACGCTACGGCGAACCACAAGACCACCCTGACGCCCGAACGGCTCTTCGGTTGGCAAGCCGCGCTTTTCCCGACGGGTTACTCGGGCATGCACCGGATCCGGACCGGGGCATGGCGCGACGACGCGATGGGTCCGATGCAGGTCGTTTCGGGCCCGATCGGTCGCGAGCGGGTTCACTATGAAGCCCCCCCGGCGAAGCGGCTCGAGGCTGAAGTCGGGGCGTTCCTGAACTGGTTCAATGGCCCTTCCGGACCGGAAGGGGTGCTGCGCGCCGGCCTCGCCCATTTGTGGTTTGTCACCATCCATCCCTTTGAGGATGGTAACGGACGCATCGCGCGGGCGATCGCAGACCTGGCGCTGGCGCAGTCGGAGAATTCCGGACAGCGCTTCTACAGCATGTCGAGCCAGATCCGGGAGGAGCGGTCCGACTATTACAATATGCTTGAGCGCACCCAGAAAGGCGGTCTCGACGTGACCGACTGGCTGGCCTGGTTCGTCGGATGCTTCGCCCGCGCGCTTGATGGCGCCGAGCAGACGTGCGCAGCCGTCCTGCGCAAAGCCGCATTCTGGCGACACTACGCCCGGGAGCCTCTCTCCGGGCGGCAGAGCGCCGTTCTGAACAGGTTCCTCGACGGCTTCGAGGGCAAACTGACAGCCAGGAAATGGGCGGCAATCGGCAAGTGCTCGGTCGCCACCGCCCAGCGCGACATCAACGAACTGGTCGGGCGCGGCATCCTTCGCCGCAATCCGGGCGGAAGCAAGAGAACAAGCTATGACTTGGGAGACGATTCCGGGACCGCCTACCCGGGACCAGCTGCGGATGCAATGTCTGCACCGGGCGACAATTGAAGACCGGGGCCGGAAACACCAAAAAGTCCTCTTCTGCCCGGGTCCACTTCAATCCGCTCAGCCGGTTCTTGCCTCAGGTTCAGCCATCTTCGGTTCCAAACGTTTGAGGTCCGTCTCCAGGAACAATGGCGCGCGGGAAGTGACCAGCGTGAATGCCCGCCCGGAAAGCTCAATGTATCCTCCGGTGGCAGCATCGCGCATGTAGTAGGAATCGCAGCCGGCACCGCCATAGTAGACGCCGTCCAGAGCCGGAGCTGACATCACGACGCTTCCTCCAGATGACGAGATCTTCCGGTCCGGCGACGAGATGGAAATGCATATGTTGCGCGGCTTCATGTCCGAAACGATATAGAACAAGGGTTGTCCGGTCATGGAGAGCGCATAAATGAACCAGGTACCTCGCTTTTCGGTCTCGCGCAGATACCAATTGATGTCCTCGCGCGCCGGAAATGCCCTTGGGTGATAAGCCGGAACGGCATTCTGCGCCTGCGCCATGACCTTCTTCTGGGTTTCTCCGCTCTTCTTCAGATCGTCGTCCCCCTTGCATCCTGCGAGGATCAGTGCCCCCAGCAGTGCGCAGGCAATCGGGATTATCCGCATGTCGACTTGTCTTTCTGATCAAGAACCGCCGGAAGGTCGTTCGGCTTCCATTCACCCTGAGTCCGGATCTGCCGGGAAGCAGCATTGTACTTGGCCACAATGTCGGCGCGTACCGCCAGGAGTCCAACACACTCGGTCTGCGAGCGCGCATCGGAACGACCCAGATAGCCGATAAGCTTCGTGTCGACTGCCGCAGCTTCTTCCTGCCAACGATAGAACTGCTCGTATGCCTGAATGCGGTAGGCGCCCCGATGCACCGTCTCACGCTCCTCAATGGCGCCGATAACCGGCGCAAGAACATACCGGCCGCCCAGGCCGACACCGATTATGGCAACGATCCCCAACACAGCCAGAACCGCAACCTTGCCTGCAGACACCCGGATTTCCTCCCTGCGACGAACGTTGTGGACTACAATGCCGGAAGGCATGCTTCCTGCCGATTTCTCGGTATCCGCTACACTGCATCATGGCTTCCCGCGCATGACGCTCGCTGTATAGCTGCGACCTGATCCGGCGTCGACACCGGCGGTGATGCGGAGAGCAAGCACCCCCTCCCCAACACTTCGAGATCCGCGAAGCAATACCGGTCGCCGCCCCCACGCGAGCCCGCGAAGTGTCTGTCGTCCTTGCTCTCAACAGCGTCGCAGTCCGGATCCAACGCACCGATCCGATCACCGACCAACAGCAGGTCTGGCAGGAGATCAGGGAAGACTCCGGCCCCGCCGGCATGTAATTTCATTTCCGAAAGGAGCCAGCATCCTCATGCAGCAATTGAAACAAGAACGCCGCGCCGATTACCAGGACGTGCTGAACGCTCCAGCGCACATGGTCGCCGAGGTGATCGACGGCACGCTGCACACACAACCCCGGCCCGCCATGCCTCATGCCCGCGCCAGTTCATCGCTTGGATCAAAGATCGGCGGCCCCTTCGATTACGACTCCGGCGGCCCGGGCGGCTGGTGGATCATCGACGAGCCGGAACTGCACCTGAGCGAGGACATCCTCGTACCCGACCTGGCCGGATGGCGCCGCGAGCGGATGCCGGATTATCCCAACACCGCCTATGTCACCCTGGCTCCGGACTGGGTCTGTGAAGTGCTCTCCCCCGGAACCCGCAGGCTGGACCTGCACGAAAAACGTCCGATCTATGCCCGGGAAGGCGTCTCCTGGCTTTGGCTCGTCGACCCGGCGGATCGCACTCTCGAGGCGTTCGAGCTTCAGAACGGTCACTGGCTCCTCATCGCAAGCGCAAAGGACGACGAGCCTGTCAACATCCGTCCGTTCGACGCGATCACCTTCAGCCTGTCCGACCTCTGGCCCTGACAGACAGGCATAGCCCCGATCGACGTGCCTCCTTCAATGGCACCAGAAGCGCCTCGGCAATCCAGAGCAGCAATGTCAGGCCCGGAACGGCGGCAGCGGCCCGGCCTGCAGCCCCTTGCTCCCGCCGCATCGCGTCCGGCGTCAATGCTCGGTCCCGTGCAGCATATCGACGGTCCGCACGATCTCCGCCGCCAGGCTCGACGCCTCGCCGGACCGAAGCGCCAGATTGACCGGCGCAACAGCCAGGCCGCCAATATCTACGCAGCTCAACCGCAGCAGGACAATCCGCTCGCCCTCGGCGTTTCTCGCGCCCAGCACGGTCGCACCGACAACCGACAGATGGTCCTCGACCTGCTCGCCTTCACTCATGATTTCGCTCCCGGCCCTCCAAGAGTCGACCCTAATTTCTGCTTGCCAGAGAACTCCGGCGGCCAACATGCCTTGGGCTTTCCTCAATGCTCGTCGTCGTCCTCCAAGTCACCCAGACGACGAAACCCATCATCCACTATTCTCGGCTTGTAGACCTCCGCCCATCGGCGGTCCCCCTCACGAAAATGCGCAGACCATTGCGGAAAGCAGCCTTCCAGAATTTCGCGCATATCATCACAGTCGTTATCCGGTCTGCGCACGTCCGGAAAGCGCATCATCTGCTGCACGCCATAGTGCAGCGCCTCTGCGATCAAATACTGTCCCCGCGGGCTCTCCAGCTTCTCTCGCGGAGACAAGCTGTCCCAGTCTGCCGTCTCGTCCATCATCACCGCATCACCCCTCGATCCCTCTCCCACCATATCAGCAGCCGCAATGCTGGTCTTCTCATGCTGCCCCCACCGCCTCGGCACCCACAGCGCTCTGCTGAGACAGAATGCTTATAGTGTCTCATTCTCGGCCGCACTCCATTCCGCCAGGATACCGGACCGGCATTCTGCGGCCCTTGCACACGATCCCCGATTTCACTAGACGGCCATTACACTAAGATAAGTGTTGCAAACATGGTTCAGGGCACTATCGACCTCATCGACAGCCGCGGCCGGAAATATCTCACCGCAGACGAACGCAAACGCTTCCTCGAAGCCGCCGCCCGGGAGCCGAAACCGGAACGGCAGACCTTCGCCCTCACGCTTGCCCACTCCGGCGCCAGGCTGTCCGAGGTCCTGGCGCTCCGGCCGGCCGATATCGACCTGGACGCTGCCGCGATCCGCGTGCGCACGCTCAAGCGCCGCGCCGAGCACTGGCGCGAAGTCCCGTTGCCGGCCGAAGCCCTCCGCGCCCTCGAGCTCGTTCACGGGCTGCGCAGCGTCTCGGCCCGGCGCGCCGGCCATCCCATCTGGCCCTGGTCTAGAGCCACCGGCCATCGCCGTATTGTCGCCGTCATGGACCGCGCCGGAATCTCCGGACCGCAGGCCAGTCCGAAAGGACTCCGCCACGCCTTCGGCATCGCCGCCGTCACCGCCGGTGTCCCACTACCTACCATCGCGGCAGTGCTCGGCCATGCCGATATCGCCACCACCGCGATCTACACCACCGCGGTGGGTATAGAGGCAAGGACTTTCCTCGCCCGCATGTGGGCGCCTTCCGACCGGGCAAGACACTGAAGGCATGACCTGCAACAACATCATCCTGGAGCCCCAATTATACTGAGGCGCCGCCAGACAGCAGGAGGATTTACACCATGGAACGGGTAATCGGCAGCATGGGGTCCGAGTATGTCCGGTTTCGTCTCGACCCGAAGATCGTGCCGCTGCTGACTGCGAAGTTCGACTGGAACAGGCTGGCGCAGCGGGTTTTCATCGACCCGGTGACCGGCTTTGTCGACCTGATGACGCCCTCCCCGGAGCATGAATTCCATGCCAGGGGCGCTGACCGGCTGTTGGACGCCATGGGCCGCCAGCTCGGGATCCGCGCGATCCATCTGGGCTCGACGCGCTGGCGCCGACCCGGCGATCCGGAGAACACGGGCGCCGAACCCGATGCATGCTATTATCTCGGCGAAACGGCGGAACGCTGGGTCCGGGCTTACGGGCAAGGTCCGGCGGAACGCGAGGCCTTCGAGCTGAACAATCCGCCTGACCTGGTGGTAGAGGTCGAGCGCAGCCCCGGCGACCGGGACAAGCCGGCCTTCTATCGTCGTCTGGGCGTCCCGGAGATGTGGCGCATCGACATTTCGGGAAACACCCGCGAGGCTCTCATGCTCGATTTGCAGGCCCCTCCAGGTCCGGCGGAACTTGAACTTTCCACCGTGCTGCCCGGGGCCGGTCCGGATTTTGTGCTTGAGGCCCTCGACTTGGCTATCCGGGACCGCCTCGGCGAACTCGATGCCCTCATTGCAGAGCGAATGCAGAGGAAGACCCGACAATAAACGCTGCAGAAACGCCGCCAAGTCGCCCCTTGACCGCCTGAAGGAGCGCCCTGGCGGCGTCCGGAGCATTATCGTTGGCTTCCCCGCCAGGGCGCTGCGCAGCGCCGATTGGAGGCCCGGCACCACGCCGCGGCAGTCTGGCCGAGATCGCCACGGAAAGTCGACACCCGGATTTCTGATCCCTGCTGTCTGATGCGGCAAGGCTGCCGCATGCCTTCCCCCAGGCTATGGGGCCGTGCTCTTCCCACCGTGGACGGAAGGTTCCGCGCACCATTGCCGGCGCAGCAGCTCCAGCGGCTCCATGATGTCGTCCGGCAACTCCAACAGGTCGACCAGTACCGCCCTGTCGAGCGCCTGGCGAATGCCGTCTCTCCAGGCCTCGTTGGCCGGCAGCAGTTCGCGGCCGGCAAATTCCTTGAAAATCTCGTCGGCTCGGCCCAGCTGCTCCGCCGACAGTTGCCTTGTATCAAGCACGGTCAGGGCCGGGAGCCTGGAGATCGTGAGCCTGGCGCGCCCCTGCTGCTGGCGTGTGCCGATCCACCAGAAGGCGATGAGGCCGAGTGTGGTATTGGCCCAGAGGGCAAGCGGAATTTCCCACTGACCGTCCACGCAAAGGAAGTTCGGCCAGGCAGTTCCCCCGATCGACGGCTCCCGTGTCATGCAGGCCGCAAGCGGTTGCGAATTGATCTGGAAGTCGCGGTTGAAGTGCAGCCGCGATGCCGTGCTCTTCCAGGCTGCTTCGGCGCGGCTCTCGCTCCCCGGCCTGACTTCTCCGGCGCTGTCGGGCTCGACCACCATGTGGGTTTCGCGCGCGGCCGCGTGGCCCCACAGCGCGGGCCAGGTGGGGACATCTTCGGGACGCAGGGACACGATGTCGAACGGTCCGCGCCGGCCCCCTTGCTTGAGGGTTTCCGTCCCGTTGATGTCCCGGTCCAGAAGCCCGCGCCGGCCGAGATCGCGAAGCCGGCAGACCGCAATGGGCAAGGGCTCCGAGCGACGTGGAAGCCGCAAATCGCCCCGCACGAGCCCCGCTGCCGCTTCCGCGGTTTCAGGCGAGCGCAGGCCGGCGCTTCCCGTCTCGGCAAGAGTGCCGCGGATATAGCTACCGAGCCTCGGCCCGGTTCCCGCAGAAACCGGGCCAGCCTGTCGGCAGGAAGGTGCCCGGCGCACAGCCCCTGCGGTCGCTACAGCCTCGAGAATGGATCCGGGACGGCGAAGCAGATTGACGAACAGGACATCGGCGTCCGGCTGCTCGCCGCCATCCATGCGGGTCGCGACGATCAGGACTTCGGCCATTCCGGTATCGGCCGAAAAGGCGCGGTCCGTCGCGCCTGTCGCGGCGATGCTGACGATGAGGATCTCCCTGTAACGCTCTTCAAGCATCCGCCTCGCACCCGCCCATGAGTCTCCCTGCAGGAACGAGGCCGGGAGGACCAGCGCCAGTACGCCTCCGGAACTCTTCAGCTTGGCATCGGCGATATCCATGAAGTTCGATGCGAGCCCGGCATTGCCGTGGCCGGCCATCCCCGGCTTGCGGGTCCGCGCGAGCTTGCGCGACATCGCTTCCTGTTCGGCCTCGCTTGTAGCAAAGCCGGCAAAGGAGGGAACGGGAACATTGGCGACCTCGTGATTTGTCGGCCTGGTGAAGGGCGGATTCATGATGACCAGACTGAAACCGTCATGGGGAATATCCATTCGCCGACCGTCGCCACTCGCACTGCCACGCAGTCTTTCCCGGCCTGTCCCGAACAGCGGCAACATTCGTTCCTCTTCGATCAGGTCAAGCGCCCCTAACGCCAGCTTGCGTCCGGTTTTTCGGGGCGGCAGACCATAGGGCAGCGTGACGATCGAGGTATTGGCAAACGGAACCGTCGGATGGGCGCTGGAGAGCACCGAGGCCGTGAGGTGAGCCGCCGCCGGCATGATGTCCGCGCCGACGAGCGCCGATTCCATCATCGCAGCGTGGAGCGTCCTGTCGTCGCCGCCCTGGCGACGGAAACGCGAGAGAACGGCCTGGTAGGCCGCATTCAGCAGCGCCCCCGTGCCGCAGGCGAAGTCGGCGATCCTGAGCGAGCAGAGCTGGTCCGGGTCCGACCAGTCGATGCCGAGGCGTGCGACGGCAAGCTCGGCGAGCAGAGCGGCGGAACTCGGCAGCGTGTAGAAGGTCGCCAGAAACTTCCTGTCGGCTATCAGGCGCTGGAACATGCGTCCGCTGAGATCGTGCTGGCTGGTCGCGCCAAGCGCCACGAGTTCGGAGGACAGGTTCGACAGCCGGTCGAGGACCCTTTGCGCCACGCCATCGGGAATCGGGCCCAGGATGTCGGATGCGATGCGGAAGATCGGCCAGTAGTTGATCCTGTCGAGAATGTCCTGCCAATGCTGCAGCACCTTTCGCTTCACAAGCACGCCGGTCTCGCCGCGCAGATCGTCGAGCGTCTCAATAACGAAAGAGCCGTCATCGCTGCTCGAGCCGGCGATCGCCGTGTGGAAGGTCAGCGCGTTGGCTACGATCGCCATGGCCATTCTTGTCGTCTGGATGCCGTCCTGCTGATGCAGGCCCTTCGCGATCCTGGCGAGCGGTGCAGGTAAATCGGCGCAGCCGTCGCGCAATATCCGGGCGGCATGGGAAATACCGTCTTCGAGTATTCCGAGACCCCGGGAGATCCGGTCCTCGGACATGGCCGCCAGCTCAATGCAGCCGGCCAGGTCGTCGATTCCACCCTCGATCCAACCGGCCTCCGGCCAGCGGTCCGGATTTTCGGGATCCCCCGAGAAGATGCAGAACTCCAACTGGGCCTCGGCTATCCACGGTCGGAGTTCGTGCTGGCTTACTGCCGACAGGCGATCGGGTATCCGAAGCGCAATGGATTGCTCGATGCATCGCCCGTCGCTCTGCAGCGTCTTTCCGAGCCGGGTGCAGGCGTCCGCCTCGACCATGTGCGCCGGGGCGTACTCGGTTTCGACCACCACCGGAAGACCACCCGGGTGGCTGATGACGAGATCAGGCTGGAGCCCGGCGCCTTCCCTCAATACGCCAGTCAGTTCCACCCCGATTGCGTGCCAACGCGGATGCTTTCCCCGCAGGACATTGCCCAGTTCGACATTGAACGCCGGCTCGGAGATTCTCGCCCGTTGCCCGGCTTCCTTCGTCGGCTGTCGGCTGTCGGCTGTCGGCTGTCGGCTGTCGGCTGTCGGCTGTCGGCTGTCCTCTCTTCAGCTTACCCTGATCTGCAATCATCGGTCTGCCTCCCGTTCCCTCGATTGCCCCTCCCCGAGACTCAAGGGGCGATCCCCGTGAACAGGGCGAGCGAACGGTTCACCGCCACCATGTCGGCATCGTCAAGATGTCCGAAAACCTGCCCGATGCGGCGCGTTCCCGCCGAGAAGATCTGGTCGATCATGACATAGGAACGCCTGCGCAGGCCGTTGTTCTCCGAGGGCTCCACCGGCACGCGTATCAGCGGGACGTCGAGCGCGGTCGAGGTCAGCAATACGACAGTGACCGTGGAGGTCAGTTCGGCGAAAAGGTCCGACTGGATCACCAGGGCAGGACGCGGTTTGCCGTGCTCGCCCTGCAGCGCGACGGTGACGAGATCGCCGCGCCTCACTCCTTGCGTCCGGCTTCAAGGGCGTCCAGATGTTCGGCAAGGTCGGCGGCAGCGGCGTCCATGAATTCCATGAGCTCATGGTCGGCGCGGTTGGCTGCATCGACGATCGCGGCCTGGCGGGCGCACTCTTCGGCAAAGCCGGGGGCGCGGGTATCGGGAACCCAGATTTGCACCGGCCGCAGCCCCTGCGCCCTGAGGGCGGCCCTGCGCTTTTTTACGCGCTGCGCGCTGGTGGATGCAGGGGCCATGGAGTGCCTCCCATCGGGTCCTTGCGCTACATGTAACGCATTTGACTCAGGAAGAAAACGGCTGCGGCAGCCGCGGCGGCGATTCGGGACAGCAGGCGCGTCAAGCAGCAGCAGTCAGGAGATCAGGGAAGACTCCGGGCCCGCCGGCATGTAATTTCGTTTCGGAAGGGAGCCAGCTTCCTCATGCAGGCATTGAAGCAGGACCGCCGCGCCGATTACCGGGACGTACTGAATGCCCCGGCCCACATGGTCGCCGAGGTGATCGACGGCCTGCTGCATACGCATCCCCGGCCGGCCATGTGCCATGCCTGGGCGAGCTCGGGGCTGGTAGCCCGGATCTGTCCGCCGTTCAACTATGGTGACGGAGGCCCGGGCGGCTGGTGGGCCATCCGGGAACCCGAGATGCACCTGGGCGAGGATATCCTCGTGCCCGACCTGGCAGGGTGGCGCCGCGAACGCATGCCGGATTACCCCGACACGGACTGGTTCACACTGGCGCCCGACTGGGCATGCGAGGTGCTTTCCCCCGGAACCCGCAAGATCGACCTGTATGAGAAGCGGCCGATCTACGCCCGGGAAAGTGTGCCCCATCTGTGGTTCGTCGACCCCCTCGCCCGCGGTCTGGAAGCTTTTGAGCTCCGGGACGGCCAGTGGGTGCTGATCGCGTCGCTCAAGGACGATGACAACGTCAGCGTCCCTCCCTTCGAGGCTGTCACGTTCAGCCTCGGCGACCTGTGGCCGGACAGCCCGGCATAGCCCCGATCGACATGCCTCCTTCAATGGCGCCGGAATTCGTCGACAACAACCGTACGCCCCCACCCCGGAACTACTCGCGGCGCTTCAGCTCGGCCGTGATGCGCTGCACGCTCGACCGGGCGATCCCGAACTGACCGGCGATCGCCGCCGGCCTCGTCCCGCCGTTCTCCCGAACCAGACCCGAACCCTTCATCTTCCGCCTCCGGCGCATGCCAGCAAAGCCGCTTTCCCGTCCTCATTGCGCTTCCTCCCTATCCGGTTCCACACGGAGTTATGGCCGTTCGAGACCAGCGCCCCGTGCGTCATGGCCGCATTCATGAGCCGCAGCACTTCGGACTTTCCTTCAATCACCGGCACATGAAATCCCGACGCAGCGCCTCCGACCACGACCGGACCGAA
>JAJEIH010000051.1 GCA_022827685.1 Alphaproteobacteria bacterium | reverse complement strand
CCCCGGAACCTCAACACAAAAATAAAATGGCACTACACCGACAAGCCCAAAACCACAATCAAGCTATATCAACACCTTGCCGAACCAGAACACTTCAATATCAACCGAAGCCACCGCCAAACTGTTAAACTTGGGTTAGGGGGAAGCGAGAGGAGGGGCACCCCCATGAAGGCCGTCGAAGCGATTTCGGAAATCCTGAAGCGCGAAGGCATCGAAACCATCATCGGCTACCCGGTGAACCATGTGCTCGAATATGCCGCGCATCTCGATATCCGCCCGATCATCGTCCGGCAAGAACGGGTCGGCCTGCACATGGCGGATGCCATCTCGCGCATGACCTCCGGTGGCACGATCGGCGTTTTCGCCATGCAGCACGGCCCCGGTTCGGAGAACGCCTATGGCGGCATCGCCCAGGCCTACGGCGAGTCGGTCCCGCTGCTGGTGATGCCGATGGGCTATCCGCGCCGGATTGCGCATATCCATCCGAACTTCAACTCGACCCAGGCGATGAAGCCCATCGCCAAATCGACGGAGCCGATCACCTCGGTCGGCGAAATCGCCAATGTCATGCGCCGCGCCTTCACCCGCCTGCGCAACGGGCGCGGCGGCCCGGTGGTGGTGGAAGTGCCCGCCGATCTCATGAATGAGGAGCTGGAGGGCGACCTCTCCTACGAGCCCGTGCTCTCGACCCGCAGCGGGCCGGACCCCGACGCCGTGGCGAAGGCCGCCGAGATGCTCATGGCGGCGGAACGCCCGGTCATCTATGCCGGCCAGGGCGTGCATTACGCCAGGGCATGGCCGCAGCTGAAGGCGCTGGCGGAGCATCTGGCGCTTCCGGTCTGCACCAGCCTCGAAGGCAAGAGCGCCTTCCCGGAGGACCATCCGCTCAGCCTCGGCGCGGGCGGCCTCGCCATGCCGCGCCCGGTGCGCAGCTTCCTGGACGGGGCGGACCTGATCTTCGGCATCGGGTGCAGCTTCACCGAGACCAATTTCGGCGTCTCCATGCCGAAGGGAAAAACCGTCATCCACGCCACGCTCGATCCGATGGACCTGAACAAGGACGTGCCGGCCGCGCTCGGCCTTGTGGGCGATGCGGAACTCACGCTCAATGCGCTGCTGGCGGCGCTCGAGGGAGAGCCGATACGCGATTCCGGGCCCGTTGCAGCCGAGATCGCGGCCGGCATGGAAAGCTGGCTCGCCGAATGGGCGGCGAAGCGGGAGAGCGACGAGGCGCCGCTCAATCCCTATCGCGTGCTTGCCGAGCTGGAACGCGCGGTGGACAAGAAGAACACCGTCATCACCCACGATGCCGGCAGTCCGCGCGACCAGCTCTCGCCGTTCTGGAAGGCGACCGAACCGCTGTCCTACATCGGTTGGGGCAAGACGACGCAGCTCGGCTACGGGCTCGGCCTCGCCATGGGCGCCAAGCTCGCCTGCCCGGAAAAGCTCTGCATCAATGTGTGGGGAGACGCCGCCATCGGCTTCACCGGCATGGACTTCGAGACCGCCGTGCGCGAGCGCATCCCGATCCTCTCTATCCTGCTCAACAACTTCTCCATGGCCATCGAGCTCAAGGTCATGCCGGTCTCGACGGAGAAGTTTCGCTCGACGGACATTTCCGGCGACTACGCCGCCATGGCGCGGGCTTTCGGCGCCTATGGCGAGCGGGTCACCGATCCGGGCGAAATCCAGGCCGCCATCGCGCGCGGCATCGCGGCGACCGAGGCGGGCCAGCCGGCGCTGCTGGAGTTCATCACCTGCAAGGAGGTCGAGGTCTCCCGGCAGTAGCGGGCGGCGGGCCGGTCAGGCCGACTCCCGCATCGTCACGAATTCTTCGGCGGCGGTCGGGTGGATGCCGACCGTCGCGTCGAACTGGGCCTTGGTCGCGCCCATCTTGATGGCGATGCCGAGGCCCTGCGCGATCTCCGGGGCGTCCGCGCCCACCATATGCGCGCCGAGAACGCGCCCGCTTCCCGGCTGGACCACGAGCTTCATCAGGGAGAACTCGTCGCGGCCCGTCAGCGTGTGTTTCAGCGGGCGGAAGCGGCTCTTGTAGATATCGACCTCGCCGCATTGCGCGCGCGCCTCGGCCTCGGTCAGCCCGGCAGTGCCGATGGGCGGCTGGCTGAAGACGGCGGTGGGCACATTGGCGTGGTCTGCCTGCCAGGGCCTGTTGCCGAACACCGTATCGGAGAACGCATGTCCCTCGCGTATCGCGACAGGGGTGAGCGCAAGCCGGTCGGTCACATCGCCGATCGCGTAGATATTCCCGACCGAGCTCCGGGACTCCGCATCGACAACAACGGCCCCCTTGTCGTCCACGGCGACGCCGGCAGCTTCGAGTCCCAGCCCGGCGGTGTTCGGATTGCGGCCGGTTGCGAACATGACAAGATCGGCTTCGACGGTCCTGCCCGTGTCGGTTGCGACCCGATAGCCCTCGTTCGTCTTCTCGATGGCGGTCGGATTGGTCCGGTTGACGATCTCGACGCCGTCGGCGCGCATCTGCTCGCCGAGTTCGATGCGGATGTCGTCGTCGAAGCCGTTCAGCAGATGCTCGGCCCGGATCATCTCGACGGTTTCGACGCCGAGGCCGTGGAAGATTCCGGCGAACTCGACCGCGATATAGCCGCCGCCGACGATCAGGATCCGGTCCGGCCGACTGGTCAATTCCAGCGCTTCATTGGAGGAAATGGCGTGCTCGATTCCCGGAATGCCGGGCATCCAGGGCCAGCCTCCGACCGCAATCAGGACCTTGTCGGCGGTAATCCTGCGCCCGCCGAGGCGCACCGTATGCGCGTCCTCCAGCACGCCGCGTTCCTCCACCAGTTCGACGCCCGCGCCCGAAAGCAGGGAAAGGTAAACGCCGTTCAGGCGGTCGATTTCCCGGTTCTTGTTGTCGATCAGGCGGGACCAGTCGAACTCGTTCGCGGCCGGCCCCCAGCCATAGGCGCGGGCATCCTCGAAATCGCGGGCGAAATGCGAGGCGTAAACCAGCAGCTTTTTCGGGATGCAGCCCCGGATGACGCAGGTGCCGCCGACGCGGCTCTGCTCGCAAATGCCCACCCGCGCGCCGTGCCCGGCTGCAATGCGCGCCGCGCGCACGCCGCCCGAGCCGGCCCCGATGACAAACAGGTCGTAGTCGTAGCGCGCCATCCGGCCTGGCCTCACTCCATGAAACGGGCGGAATTGCCCCTGCCGACAATCACATCGTCGGCGATGTCGATGAACAACCCATGCTCGACAATGCCGGGGACGGCGTCGAGCCGGGCCGCAAGCGCGGACGCATCGGCGATGGCGCCGAAGCTGCAATCCAGGATGCTGTTGCCTTCGTCGGTGACGAAAGGCCGCCCGGCCCCGCCGCGCAGATCCACGGAAGCGCCGAGCGCCAGCATCCGCCGCCGCACCTGCTCACGGGCGAACGGCACCACTTCCACAGGCAGCGCGAAGGCGCCCAGCCGCGCCACCGTCTTCCCGGAATCGACGACAACCACGAAGCGGTCCGCCGCGCTCGCGACGATCTTCTCCCGCAGCAGCGCGCCGCCGCCGCCCTTGATGCAACGCTTCTGCGGGTCCACCTCGTCCGCGCCGTCTATGGCCAGATGGACGCGCTCCACCTCGTTGAGACCGGCGAGCGGAATGCCTTCCGTCCGCGCGAGCGCCGCACTGGCTTCGGAGGTCGGCACGCCGCGTACCGCCAGCCCTTCCCGGACCCGCCGGCCCAGCAGGCGGATGGCATGAGCGGCGGTGCTGCCGGTTCCGAGCCCGACCGTCATGCCGGCGTCCACCAGATCGACGGCGCGGGCCGCCGCCAGCCGTTTCTCCCCCTCGACGCCCAAGGCTCAGCCAACGGCCATGCACAGATATTTGACTTCCAGATAGTCCTCGATGCCGTAATGCGAGCCTTCGCGCCCGATGCCCGACTCCTTGACGCCGCCGAAAGGCGCCTCGGCCGTGGAGATGATCCCGGTGTTGACGCCGACAATGCCGTATTCCAGACCCTCGGAGACACGCCATGCCGTGCCGAGGTCGCGGGTGTAGAAATAGGCCGCCAGGCCGAACTCGGTGTCGTTGGCCATCGCAATCGCCTCTTCCTCTTCCTCGAAGCGGAAGAGCGGCGCGAGCGGCCCGAAAGTCTCCTCGCGCGCGACCTTCATGCCCGGCGTCACGTCCGCCAGCACGGTCGGCTTGAAATAGGTGCCGCCGAGCTCGTGCCGGCCGCCGCCGACCACGACCCGCGCGCCCTTGGCGAGCGCGTCCTCGATATGCTCCTCGACCTTCTCGACCGCGCTCATGTCGATCAGCGGCCCCTGCACCACGCCCTCCTGCATCCCGTTGCCGACGGACATGCCGGACACCGCCTGGCTCAGCCTCGCCGCGAAATCCTCATAAACGCCAGACTGGACGAGGAGCCGGTTCGCGCAAACGCAGGTCTGGCCCATATTGCGGTATTTGGAGGCGATGGCGCCTTCCACCGCCGCATCCAGGTCGGCGTCGTTGAAGACGATGAAGGGCGCGTTGCCGCCGAGTTCCAGCGACACCTTCTTGATGGTGCTCGCGCACTGCGCCATCAGCACCTTGCCGATCTCGGTCGAGCCGGTGAAGGACAGCTTGCGCACGATCGGGCTTGTCGTCATCTCGGCGCCAATGGCCCCCGATGCGCCGGTAACGACGCTGAAAACGCCCTTCGGAATACCCGCCCGTTCGCCGAGTTCGGCAAGCGCCAATGCCGAAAACGGCGTCGCCGAGGCCGGCTTCAACACCATCGGGCAGCCGGCGGCGAGCGCGGGACCGGCCTTGCGGGTAATCATCGCGTTCGGGAAGTTCCACGGCGTGATCGCAGCGCAGACTCCGACGGGCTGCTTGATCGCCAGAATGCGCTTGTCCGGCTGGTGCTGCGGGATGGTGTCGCCGTAAACGCGCCGGCCTTCCTCGGCAAACCAGTCGATGAAGGAGGCGCCGTAAACGATCTCGCCCCGCGATTCGGCGATCGGCTTGCCCTGCTCCGCAGTCATGAGCACGGCCAGGTCTTCCTGGTTCTCCATCATCAGGTCGTGCCAGCGGCGCAGGATGGCGGTCCGTTCCTTCGCGGTCTTCGCCCGCCATGCCGGCCAGGCGCGCTCCGCGGCCTCGATGGCGCGCCGGGTCTCGGCCGCGCCCATTTTCGGCACCCTGCCCAGTTCTTCGCCCGTGGCCGGGTTGGCGACCGGGATCGTGTCGCCGCTGTCGGCATCGCACCAGGCGCCGTCGATATAGCATTGCTGACGCAGCAGGGACGGGTCTTTGAGCTTCATGGCAAACCTTTCTGCCCCGGCGGACCGCCGGCGGCCGGGCGACAGGGTGCGGCTAGGGTTCCAGCGGCGCCCACTGGGCGTCCACCAGTTGCTCCACTGCCGGGAAACGGTGCTTGTAATCCATCGTGCCGCTGCCCGAAATCCAGTATCCCAGATAGACGACATCCAGCTCCATCGCCCGGGCAATGTCTATCAGGCGCAGGATCATATGGGTGCCGAGGCTGCGGCGCGCCTCGTCGGTATCGAAAAAGCTGTAAACCGCGGAAAGGCCGTCCTCCAGCCAGTCGGCCAGGCATGCGGCAAGCAGGCGGCCGGCCTCGTCCCGGATTTCCAGAATGAAGCTGGAAACGGGCGTCTCCTCCACCATGCAGCGAAAATCGGCAAAGGTCATCGCCGCCATCTTGCTGGCCGCGTGCCGGCCCTCCTGGTAGCGGCGGAAGAGCGAATACTGTTCGGCCGTGCCGATGGCGGGCTGCAGGCTGTCCCGGAGGTCGCGGTTCCGCCGGCGAACCCGGCGGAGCGAGCGCGTGTCCCGGTAGTCGGAAACGGCGATGCGAACCGGCACGCAGGCGGAGCAGCTCTTGCAGGCGGGGCGGTAGGCATAGCCGTAGCTTCGACGGAAACCGGCGCGCGAAAGATCGGTGTAAAGGGAGCCGGCCTCGGGGTCCGCGAGCTCGATAACCAGCTTGCATTCGAGCTGTTCCGGCAAATAGGGACAGGCGCCCGGCGTGGTGGCGTGGAAGAGTTTCGGGCGTCTGGCCTTGCCGAGGTCCATGAGCGGTTCCGACGAACTGCGTTGCCCGAAATATAAACCGCTGCAGCGCCGGGACAACCGGTTATACTTGCAGAGTTGTCCCACCAGCGAGACAGGTTGCCGCGATGTTTTTCAGCCTGATGAAGAAGGTCCAGATGGTCACTCCGGACCGAGCGCTGCCGGACCGCGACCGTGTCATGCCGGTTCCCCCCCAGCATTTCGTGAATGGCGTCGCCATGACGCCGCCGTTCCCGGATGGCATGGAGCGGGCGCTTTTCGGGCTCGGCTGCTTCTGGGGCGCCGAGCGCAAGTTCTGGGAAACGCCCGGCGTATGGACCACTGCCGTCGGTTATGCGGGCGGCTACACGGCCAATCCGACCTATGAGGATGTCTGCACCGGCCGCACCGGGCACAATGAGGTCGTCCTGGTCGTGTTCGACCCGGCGCGCGTTTCCTACGATGCACTGCTCAAGGTCTTCTGGGAGACGCACGACCCGACCCAGGGCATGCGCCAGGGCAACGATATCGGCACGCAATACCGCTCCGGCATCTATGCCTACAGCGAGGCGCAGCGGCAGATGGCGGAAGCGTCCAAAGCCCGCTTCGCCGAGGCGCTGAGGCAGGCGGGCTACGGCGCCATCACCACCGAAATCGTGGATGCGCCGCCGTTCTACTACGCCGAGGATATCCACCAGCAATATCTGGCCAAGGTGCCATCCGGCTATTGCGGGCTCGGAGGCACCGGCGTCTCCTGTCCGGTCGGCGTGGCGGCGGCGGAATAGGCGCGAGGGTCGTCAGCCCATCGCCTTCCTGAAGCGCCGGAGCGCCTCCAGGTGCTCCGCGGGCGTTTCCAGGCCGGAATACATCGTCCGCACGGTGACGTGGCTGACGCCCAGCGTTTCCCAGCGCGAAAGCTCGCCTGCCGCGTCTTCCGGCGTCCGTTCGCCGATATGGATCGTCCCGTCGATGCCGAGCGCGGCGGGATCGCGCCCGGCCTTCTCGGCCGCGCCCCGCGCCAGCGCGATCTGGCGGGCCATCTCATTGCCGGGCGGCACGCGCGGATTGGCGAACCAGCCGTCGCCAAGACGCCCGGCGCGTTCGATCGCCGGGTCCTGGAACGCCCCGATCCAGACCGGAATCGGGCGCTGCGGCGGCAGCGGGTTGATGCCGGCGTCCCGGTGCTCGTGCCATGCGCCGGAGAAGCTGCCGGACGGCTCGGTCCAGAGCTGGCGCAGATAGGCAATCTGCTCCTCCATCCGCCGGGCGCGGTTGCGGAAGGACTGCCCCAGCACCCCGAACTCCATGGCGTTCCAGCCGATGCCGACGCCGAGGCGCAGCCGGCCGCCGGACAGGAGGTCGATTTCCGCCGCCTGCTTGGCGACCAGCGCCGTCTGCCTCTGCGGGAGGATGAGAATCGCGGTTGCAAGCTCGAGCCGTTCGGTCGCGCAGGCCAGGAAACCGAACAGGGTCAAGGGCTCGTGGAACATGTTGTCGAGCGTGTAATAGGCCCGCCAGTCCTCCGCGCCGTTGGAGACCTCCTGCACCACATGGTCGATGCAGGTGAGATGGTCGTAGCCGAGCGCCTCCACCTCCTGCGCGAACCCGCGGATAACCCCCGGGTCCGTCCCGATTTCCGTCGTCGGAAATGCCACGCCGATCTTCATGCGTCTCTGCGTCTCCTGTCGAAAGGATTGTCCGTACCAGCATGAAGCGGCGTCTGTAAGGCCGCAACCGTCGCCATTGCGCTCGGTCGACAATCCGGGTTCCCTTTCCTTGCCTTGCGGCGGCGGGAGACGGGAGTTGGCGGATATTGCATTGGCGGCGGACGGCACACCGGGGCCGGCCTCGCGGAGCTACTGGATCGTCGAAGGACGCCTCGCGGCCGGCGCCTACCCTGATCCCCGTCCGGATGGCGACAGGGTCGGCCCGCTGCTCGACGCGGGCTTCGACCTCTTTGTCAATCTCACCGAGGATCATCCGGGCGGCGGCGACCGGCACTTGAGCCGGTACGACAGGCGCGCCTCCGAACGCGCCGCCGTCGTTCGCCGCTTTCCGGTCGCGGACATGGGCATCCCGACCGAGGCGCTGATGGAACGCATCCTCGACGACATCGACAGGGGTCTGGAGGACGGCCGGCGGGTCTATGTCCACTGCTGGGCCGGCCTCGGGCGCACGGGCGTGGTTGTCGGTTGCTGGCTCATCCGGCACGGGCATGCGGGCCCGGAAAACGTCGAGACAGTCCTGCGGAACCTCCGCGCCGGCGACCGGGAGTCCGGCGGGCGCGCGAGTCCCCAGACGCCGGCGCAATTCCGGATGATGCGGGCGTGGCCGCAACGGCCGGATACGGCGAAGCCACCGACCCGACAGGAGCGGTTCCGGGGCTGCCTTTTGGGCCTTGCAGCGGGCGACGCGCTCGGCACGACACTGGAGTTCCGCGCTCCAGGCACTTTCAAACCCATCGACGATATGGTCGGCGGCGGCCCGTTCCGCCTGCAGCCCGGCCAATGGACGGACGACACCTCGATGGCGCTTTGCCTTGCCGCGAGCCTGGCGGAACGCGGCGAATTCGATGCCCGCGACC
Organism: Alphaproteobacteria bacterium; assembly: GCA_022827685.1. Taxonomy (GTDB): domain Bacteria; phylum Pseudomonadota; class Alphaproteobacteria; order Bin95; family Bin95; genus Bin95. Next base: position 9,103 of record JAJEIH010000051.1, on the reverse strand, counting down.
AGATGAAGCGCTATCTGCGCTGGTACCGCCACGGCTACTTCTCCTCCACGGGCCGATGCTTCGATATCGGCAACACGACCGCAGCGGCCCTGGAAGCGTTCGAGCGGACAGGCGACCCCTTTTCCGGACCGTCCGACCCTTTCAGCGCCGGAAACGGCTCCCTGATGCGTCTGGCGCCGGTGGCCATGTTCTTTGCCGGCGACCCGGTCCGGGCTGCCGTCCGCGCCGCTGACACCTCCCGCACCACTCATGGCGCCGATGAAGCGGTCGATGCCTGCCGCTACTTCGCGATGCTCCTTGTCCGGGCGCTCGAAGGCGCGACGAAGGAGCAGATACTTTCCGGCGGCGGCGCCGGCATGACATTGAGCCCCGCCATCGCAGAAATCGCCACCGGCTCCTTCAAGCGGCGCGAACCGCCGGAGATCGTCGGCTCCGGCTACGCCGTCCGGTCCCTGGAGGCGGCGCTCTGGGCGTTTCATCGCTCAACGGACTTCCGCAGCGGCGCGCTCCTCGCCGTCAATCTCGGCGACGATGCCGACACGACCGGCGCGATCTACGGCCAGATTGCGGGCGCGCACTATGGCGTTCACTCCATTCCGGCGTCCTGGCGGCAGAAATTGTCGATGAGAGAAGAGATCGAAACGCTTTCCGACGGGCTGCTCGACAGCGCCTAAGCAGACAACCGGCCCGCGCCGTGCAGCGCATGCGCGCGCGCCTCGAAGGCGAGCGCCATCCGCTTTGCGGCCTCGTGGAAGAAGCGGCTCGCCAGCCCCCGCAGCAGCGCCGAGCGGAAGTCGCAGTCGATGCTGAAATCTATCACCGTCCCGCCCTCGGCAGGCAGGAAGCGCCAGTGCGTCGCCATGTGCGAGAGGGGCCCGTGCGCGTAGGCGACGTCGATGCGTTCCGGCGGCGTCAGCGAGACGCGGGAGGTGAAGCTCTCGCGAAAGGGCCCGAAGCGCACCCGGAGGTCGGCGACGACAAGCGCCCCCTCCCGCCGGCGGATGCGCGCCCCGGCGCACCAGGGAATGAACTCGGGATAACGCTCGATATCCGCGACAAGGGCGAACATCTGATCCGGCGAATAGGGCACGAACCGCTGTTCGCGGTGGCTCGGCATCAGCCGCGCGCGGCCTTCAGCTTCGCGAAATCGCTGTCGGCATGGTAGGAGGACCGCGTCAGCGGCGAGGCCGAGACCAGCAGGAAACCCTTGGCCCTCGCCATTGCCCCGTAGGTCTCGAACTCCTCCGGCGTCACGAAGCGGTCCACCCGGTGGTGCTTCGGCGTCGGCTGGAGGTACTGGCCGATGGTGAGGAAATCGACGTCGGCGCAGCGCAGGTCGTCCATCACCTGCGCGACCTGCTCGCGGGTCTCGCCGAGGCCGACCATCATTCCGGACTTCGTGAACAGGGCGGGGTCCAGCTCCTTGGCGCGCTCCAGCAGCCGGACGCTGTGATAGTAGCGCGCGCCCGGCCGGACGGCGCTGTAGAGGCCCGGCACGGTCTCCAGATTGTGGTTAAAGACATCCGGCTTCGCGGCGACCACGGCCTCCAGCGCGCCCGGCTTCCTGAGGAAATCGGGCGTGAGCAGCTCCACGGTCGTGCCGGGCGCATAGCTGCGGATCCAGCCGACCGTCTCGGCGAAATGGGCCGCGCCGCCATCGTCGAGGTCGTCGCGGTCCACGGAGGTGATGACCACATGCGCCAGGCCGAGCTTCGCCACCGCCTTGCCCACATTCTCGGGCTCGCCCCGGTCGAGCGCGCCGGGCCTGCCGGTCGCGACATTGCAGAAGGCGCAGGCGCGGGTGCAGATCTCGCCCATGATCATCATGGTCGCGTGGCGCTCGGCCCAGCACTCGCCGATATTCGGGCAGCCCGCCTCCTCGCACACCGTCGCGAGGCCGTGTTCGCGCACGATGCGGCGCGTTTCCGCATAGGCCTTCGAGGTCGGCGCCTTCACGCGGATCCAGGGCGGCTTGCGCGGGCTCGGATTGTCCGGGCGCAGCCGCTTCTCGGGATGCCGGAAGGGGCGCTCCGTCCGCACCGCCTGGCGGTCAGAAGTGGATGGCGCGTCCATAAGCGTCCAGCACCGATTCGTGCATCGCCTCGGAAAGGGTCGGATGGGGAAAGACGGTATGCATCAGTTCCGCTTCCGTCGCCTCCAGGTTGCGGGCGATGGCGTATCCCTGGATGAGCTCCGTCACCTCGGCGCCGACCATATGCGCCCCCAGCAACTCGCCCGTCGCCGCGTCGAAGACGGTCTTGACGAGGCCCTCGGGCTCGCCGAGCGCAATCGCCTTGCCGTTGCCGACATAGGGGAACCGCCCGACACGGACCTCGTAGCCGGCTTCCTTCGCAGCCGGCTCACTATAGCCGATGCTGGCAATCTGCGGGCGGCAATAGGTGCAGCCCGGAATCGCGCCCTTGTCGAGCGGATGCAGCCCCTCGAGCCCCGCAATCTTCTCGACGCAGAGCACACCCTCATGGCTGGCCTTGTGGGCGAGCCAGGGCGGGCCGACGAGATCGCCGATGGCATGGACGCCGGGCTCGCCGGTCCGCAGCCATTCATCGACGACGACATGGCCGGCCTCAACCTCGACGCCTGTGCCCTCAAGGCCCAGACCCTCGACATTGCCCGTTATGCCGACCGCAAGGATGGTCCTGTCGGCGTCAACGGTCACGGTTTCGCCGTCGGCAGCCAGCACCGAAGCCTTGCCGTCCGAGACCTCCGTGACCCTCGCGCCCGTCATCAGGGTCATGCCCTGCTTCCGGAAGGCCTTCAGCGCGAAGTCCGAGATTTCCGGGTCTTCCGCCGGCAGGATGCGGTCGAGCACCTCGACGACCGTCACCGGCACGCCCAGATTGCGGTAGAAGCTCGCGAACTCGATGCCGATGGCGCCCGAGCCGATCACCAGCAGGCTCTCCGGTATCGCTTCGGGCACCATGGCCTCCTTGTAGCTCCAGACCGCCTTGCCGTCCGGCTCCAGGTTCGGCAGCGACCGCGCGCGCGCGCCGGTCGCAAGGACGATATGGGGCGCTGCGAGCGTATCCGCCTCCTGCCCGTCCTTATCGACCGCGACGCGCCCGCGTCCCGCCAGCCGGCCCGCGCCGTCGATGACGGTCACCTTGTTCTTCCTCAGCAGGTGGGCGACGCCGCGCGACAACTGCCCGGCGACCTTCCGGGAGCGCTTCACGATCCGGCCGAGGTCGAAGGACACATCGCCCGCGCTGAAGCCGTAGTCGCCGAGATTGTGCAGCAGGTGGTTGATCTCGGAGCTGCGCAGGAGGGCCTTGGTCGGGATGCAGCCCCAATTGAGGCAGATCCCGCCCAGATGCTCGCGCTCGACCAGCGCCGCGTTCATGCCGAGCTGCGCGGCGCGAATCACCGCGACATAGCCCCCCGGTCCGCCGCCGACGACGACGAGATCGAATTGTTTGTCGGCCATTGCCTTACTCCGGGCGGGCTACAGCAACATGGCGGCCGGGCATTCGACCAGCGCCTTGAACACGCCGAGCAGCCGGGCGCCGAGCGCGCCGTCCACCGCGCGGTGGTCGCAGGAGAGCGTGCAGCTCATCACGGTGGCGACCGCGAGCGCGCCCTTCTTCACGACCGGGCGCTGCTCCCCCGCGCCGACCGCCAGGATGGTCGCCTGCGGGGGATTGATGACGGCGTCGAATTGCCGGATGCCGAACATGCCGAGATTGGAGACGCTGGTGGTGCCGCCCTGGTATTCCTCCGGCATCAGCCTGCCCTCGCGGGCGCGGGCGGCGAAGTCCGCCATCTCGGTGGAAATCTCGGCGAGCCCCTTCGCCTCCGCCCGGCGCACGACCGGCGTCACCAGCCCGTTGGGTATCGAGACGGCCACCGACACATCGACCTGCCGGAACCTGAGCAGGCCGTCCTCGGTCCAGGCGGCATTGGCGTCCGGCACGCGGCAAAGCGCGGTGGCCAGCGCCTTGACGACGAAATCGTTGACCGAGACCTTGACGCCGTCCGGCGCGCGCAAATTGATCTCCCGGCGCGCCTCCAGCAGCTCGTCGATCTCGCAATCCACCGTCAGGTAGAAATGCGGGACCGTCTGCTTGGACTCGGTCAGCCGGCGCGCAATGACCCTGCGCATGTTCGAGTGCCTGATGCGCTCGAAGGGCGGCAGGCCCGGCAGCTGCTCCGGTTCCGCCGGGGCCGAAGGCGCCGCCGCGCCCTGCCGGAGTTCGCGCTCGATGTCGCGCTTGACGATCCGGCCCTCGGGCCCGCTGCCGGCCACGCTGTCGAGCGGAAGTTCGGCCTCGCCCGCCATCCGCCGCGCCAGCGGGCTCGCAAAAATCCGCTCACGGCCCTCATCCACCTCGGCCGGAGCCGCCCGGCCCGCGGCCCGGCGCACATCGTCGCGCGTGATCCGCCCATGCGCGCCGCTGCCGGTGAGTGTCCCCAGGTCGATGCCGGCGAGAGCGGCCATGCGCCGCGCGAGCGGCGTCGCCTTCGCCTCCCGGCCCGCCTCCTGCTCTGGCGCGGTCGAAGGCGCCCCGGCTTCGGGCGCGGGAGCGGCCGGCGCCGACGGCGCCGCGGCCGTCTCTTCGCCCAGTTCCTCGCCCTCTTCCACAAGCACGGCGATCACGGCGTTGACGGCGACGCTTTCGCTGCCCTCCGGCACAACGATGCGCCCGACGATGCCCTCATCGACCGCCTCGACTTCCATCGTCGCCTTGTCGGTCTCGATCTCGGCGATCACATCGCCCGGCACCACCCTGTCGCCCTGGCCCACCAGCCACTTGACGAGATTGCCCTCCGTCATCGTCGGCGACAGGGCCGGCATCAGGATCTCGGTCGCCATTCCAGGCCTTCCCTTCAGGCGTAGCAGACGGCCCGCGCCGCCGCGGCGATGCGGGCCGCGTCCGGCAGGGCCAGCGCTTCGAGATTGGCGGCATAGGGCATCGGCACGTCTTCCCCGGTCACGCGCGCGACCGGGGCGTCCAGCCAGTCGAAGGCGTCCTCCATCGCGATCGCCGCAATCTCCGAGCCGATGCCGGCGACGGGCCAGCCTTCCTCGACGGAGACGATGCGGTTCGTCTTGCGGATGGACGCCGCGACGGTCTCCCGGTCGAGCGGGCGCAGCGTGCGAAGGTCGATGACCTCTGCGTCGATGCCGTCCGAGGCCAGCGTGTCGGCCGCTTCCAGGGCGACGGCGCACATGCGCGAGAAGGCCACGATGGTCACGTCCTGGCCGGGGCGCAGCACTTTCGCGCGGCCGATGGGCACGGTGTAATCGGGATCGGTCGGCACCGCGCCGCGCTGCCCGTAGAGAATCTCGTTTTCCAGGAAGATGACCGGGTTCGGGTTTCGGATCGCCGTCTTGAGCAGGCCCTTCGCATCGGCGGCCGAAAACGGCGAGACGACGATCATGCCCGGGACATGCGCATACCAGCTGGCATAGCATTGCGAATGCTGCGCGGCGACGCGCGAGGCCGCCCCGTTCGGGCCCCGGAAGACGATCGGGCAGCCCATCTGGCCGCCGGACATGTAGAGCGTCTTGGCGGCGGAGTTGACGATCTGGTCGATGGCCTGCATGGCGAAGTTGAAGGTCATGAACTCGACCACGGGGCGCAGCCCGCCAAAGGCCGCGCCGACGCCGAGCCCCGCAAACCCGTGCTCGGTAATCGGCGTGTCGCGGATCCGGCGGGGCCCGAACTCGGCGAGCAGGCCCTGGGTCACCTTGTAGGCGCCCTCATATTCCGCGACTTCCTCGCCCATCACGAAGACCGCCTCGTCGCGGCGCATTTCCTCCGCCATGGCGTCGCGAAGCGCCTCGCGCACGGTCATCTCCACCGTCTCGCCCCGGTAATCGGCCTCCGGTGCGGGCTCCGGTTTCGACGCCTCGCGCCTGGGTTGGGCCGGCGCCGGAGGCGGCGCCTTCGCGACCGGGGGCGGCGCTTCGGCGGCCGGAACGGCATCCGCACTTTCGCCCTCGCCCCTCAGCCACAGGATCGTGGCGTTGACCTCGATGCCTTCGGCGCCTTCCGGAACGGCGAGGCTGGCGACGATGCCTTCGTCCACCGCCTCGACTTCCATGGTCGCCTTGTCGGTCTCGATTTCCGCGATCACATCGCCGGGGCTGACGCGGTCGCCCTCCGCGACGAGCCATTTGGCGAGCGTCCCTTCCGTCATGGTCGGCGACAATGCCGGCATGGTCACGGCGACAGGCATCGCGTCACGCCTCCAGAAGGACGTCGGTATGCAGTTCGGAGGGGTCGGGCTCCGGGCTCGTCTCGGCGAATTGCGCGGCGTCGGCGACGGCCTCCCTGATCTCCGCGTCGATCGCCTTCAGCGCGTCGGCGTCCGCATGGCCCTCGCTCTCCAGCACATGGCGGAGCCGCTCGATGGGGTCGCGGTCGCGGCGCATCCGGTTGACCTCTTCGCGCGTGCGGTATTTCGCGGGATCCGACATGGAATGCCCGCGATAGCGGTAGGTCTCCATCTCCAGGATGACCGGCTTGCCGCTGCGCGCCTCGGCCACCGCTTCGCTCGCGGCCGCATGGACGGAGCGCACGTCCATGCCGTCCACCAGCCTGCCCGGAATCCCGAAGCCGCCGCCCCGGGCGTGGAGGCCGGACCCGGCCGCCGCCCGCGAGACCGCCGTGCCCATGCCGTATTTGTTGTTCTCGATCACGAACAGCACCGGCAGCTCCCAGAGCGCGGCGAGATTGAGCGACTCATACACCTGCCCCTGGTTGGCCGCCCCGTCGCCGAAATAGACGACCGACACGCCGTCCTCGCCCCTGTAGCGGTGCGAGAAGCCGAGGCCGACGCCGATGGGCACCTGCGCGGCGACGATGCCATGCCCGCCGAAGAAGTTCTTCTCCCGCGAGAACATGTGCATGGAGCCGCCCTTGCCGCGCGAATAGCCCCCCTCGCGGCCCGTGAGCTCCGCCATGACGCCGCGCGCTTCCATGCCCGCCGCCAGCATGTGGCCGTGGTCCCGGTAGCCGGTGACGACGGAGTCCCGTTCGCCGAGGCAGGCCTGAATGCCGACGACCACGGCCTCCTGTCCGATATAGAGGTGGCAGAAGCCGCCGATCAGGCCCATGCCGTACATCTGCCCCGCCCGCTCCTCGAAGCGGCGGATCAGCAGCATGTCCCGATACCAGCGCAGCAGCTGGCCGGAATCCGGGGCAGCGCCGTTGGCGCGCCCGTTCCGCTTCGCGGCGGCACCGCCCCGCTTCTTCGACGGCTGCCTGCTCATGTCCGGCCTCCGCGTTCCAGGAACCCGTTCACCCCGTTTCCGCATCCAGCAGGATGACGATCTCGTCCGGCCGCCCGACATGCAGCAGCGCGCGGACATATTCGTCAAGCAGGTCGGCATCGGCCGGGTCCTGCTTGAGCTGGGCGGCGCGCAGCTCCAGGCGGCCGCGGTGCTGCACCAGCACGTCGTGCCGGGCCTGGACCTCGGTAATCCGGCGCTCGATCTCCATCAGCGACAGCGCGCCATGCTCCCCCACCAGGGCGTGGTAACCGAAGTAAACGGCAACGCAGGCAGCCGCCACCGGACCGACCGCCAGCTTCAACAGACGCTGCGTTTCGCTGCGTGTCGCCATGATGCGGCAAGGAAACACGATGCGCCCGCCGGGTCAATCCGGAGACGCGCGCGCCCGCGATTTTCTGGCCGGCCCGCGCGATTCATGCTTCCCTCGCCCGCGCCCTTGTCCTGCAGCGGTTTTGGGGAACATGTCCGCATGATCGAGCTCTCGATTTACAGTTCCATCGCCAATCCGCCCCGCGGCGACAACCTCGACCGCTGCATGGCGGAGGCCGTGCGGGAGGCGGAAGCGGCGGAGGCGGCCGGGTTTGCCGGCTTCTTCATCGGAGAGCACCACCAGGACAAGGACGGCTTCCTGCCCTCGCCTTTCGTGGTGCTGGCGGCGATTGCGGCGCGCACAAGCCGCATCCGCGTCGGGACCGCCGTGCTGCTGCTTCCGCTGCACCACCCCATTCGGGTCGCCGAGGACGCCGCGGTGCTCGACATCATCTCCGGCGGGCGAACCGTGCTGGGCGTCGGCCTCGGCTACCAGGACGCGGATTTCCGCGCCGCCGGCATCGAGAAGCGCGAGCGGGTGCCCCGCTTCGAGGAAGCCGTGGCGATCCTGCGCCAGGCCTGGACCGGCGAGCCGATCCGGCATCGGGGCCGGTCCTTCGAGATCGACGGCGTGCGCGTGACGCCGCCCCCGTTGCAGAAGCCGGGCATACCGGTCTGGGTCGGGGGCTGGGTGCCGGCGGCCGTGGAGCGCGCCGGGAGGCTGGGAGACGCGCTGGTGCTGGGCCCCTCCTTCACGCTGGAGGAGAACCGGGCGCTGGCGGACCGCTACCGCGCTGCCGCGGAGGCCGCCGGACGGGCACCGCAACTCGTGCTCATGCGCGACGCCTGGGTCGCGGACAGCTTCGAGGAGGCCGCCCGCATTTACGGCCCGGAAGTCTCCGACGCCTACGGCTATTACTGGCGCAACGGCGCCACCGCCTTTCGCGGCTTCGCGTCGGAGGCCGAGCTCCGCTTCGAGAATGTCTGGAAGGACCGGATCATTGCCGGCGCGCCGGAGACCTGCATCGCCGAATTCAGGCGCTGGTCGGAGGCCCTCGGCGTGAACAGCTTCATCCTCCGCCTCCGCCACGCCCATTCCGGCGGCCCGCCGCACCGCGAGATCGTGAAGGCCATCGAACGCTTCGGCCGGGACGTGATCCCGCATCTGTAGAGGCGCGCCCTGCGGACCGGGTCCGAGGATATATCGATAATGTTCTTAATTTTTCGGTAATATTTCTCTGTTTGGGGATTGCATTCTCAGAAACAGTGGTATGATGGGTCCGAGGGAGGCGAAGTCCGCGCGGACCGCTTCCCGCCCGCGCCGGCCCGGTGCGGAACGACCCCGATTCAGCCGACAGGCGAAGTGTGTCCTGCGTCTCGCGCGCGCAATCAGGCGCGCGAGCCGCGCCGCCGCGATACGCCCGCCCCCGCCGGCGCAGGCGCGCGCGCAGGATACGCGCGAAACAGGGTCGCTCCGGTGCCGGGGCGGCAGGGCCGTCGAACCGAAGCGGAATGAAGGAGTTGCCCATGCCCATCATC
>JAJEIH010000151.1 GCA_022827685.1 Alphaproteobacteria bacterium | reverse complement strand
AGGCTTGTCCAGGAATTGTACCCGTCCGCCCGGGACGAGCAGGATCTCGGTCGAGAACCGGTCGGAGTCCTCGCCGTCCTTCTTCCAGCGGCGGGTCTGCAGCTTGCCCGCGACGTAGACCAGACGGCCCTTGGTCGCATGTTTCTGCAACATGTCGATCAAGCCGTCCTGGAACGTGACGATCCGGTGCCATTCGGTGCGGTCGATGCGCTCGCCGGTTCCGCTGGCGCGGTCGATGTAGCTCTCGTCGGTGGCGATGCTCAGGTTGGCGACGCGGCCACCCGAGGCGAGCTGGTTGACGGTGACGTCGGCGCCGAGGCGACCGATCAGTTCGGCGCGGTTGAGTCCGAAAGCCATGGTGAGTCTCCTTCATGGGTCCAGTTGATGACGATGGTTGCGAACGGCCGGGACCGGGACGCTCTCCCGACCCCCTTCCGTTCATCCTCTCCAAGCCCTCCTCCGCCTCCGCCCCGCCGGGGACGGCGACCAGGCCGGATGCCCTGGGACCGCTGGGTCCGTCCAGGGGCATGCCCCGCTCCGACGGCACCGCCGGGCCGAAGCCCGCGATGCAGCGTCGGGAAGCGCCGACGACAGATCCGGAGAGCGGATCGCCGTTTGTCGACGGCGGCCCCGGCCGTGATCCCGCTGGAGAGGCGGGAGCGGCGGGCTGGCGTCAGCCCCGGTGCCGTGGGCGAAACCGGGCATGGACACGTCCACTGGACGGCGCCCGGACGGCGCGATCGCACTTCCGGATCCGCGTTCCCCCTCGATCACTCCCAGGGAGGAGCCGTCAGGAGCGCCATGGGCGAGATGTCGGCCAGAACCTCCACCTCGTCGCGCGAGAGCCTCTCGAAGGCCAGGCAGAGCGCGACGTCGGCCTCGCTGTCGAACGGCCCGTGCTCGCGGCCGGTGGCCAGCTCGACGACCGTCCATGTCGGATCCCAGACCGGGATTCCGCGATACGCGCCCGAACCTTCGGCGTGCCGGCGAGCGCAGCCATCGCAGCGCGCCGCCCCCGCCGAGGGCGCCGAGCAGTCCACGCATTTGTGATTGGCCCTCCGGTCGGCATACCGCCGGCGCCGCGCGGCATACTCGGCCTCGCGGTTGCGGCGCTCCGCCCTGGCGACGGAACACGGAGCGCACATGGCCGCGCCGTCGAAGGCGGGCGCGCAACACGCCACGCATTGCCCGGCAGCGCGGCGGGAATGGTAGCGTGCCCGGGCGGCGTCACGGCAGGACCGGCACTCGGCGGCCCCGTTCGCCGGCTTCCCGCATCTTGTGCATGCGCCGAGTGCCCTCCGATTCTCGTAACGCCGGCGGTCCGAGGCCCGCTTGGCCGACTTGTCGCGACGCCGGCGCGCGTTCCTCTCGGCGGCGCAGGCATCGCAATGCGCCTTGCCTCCGGGGACGGGCACCGAGCACCGGACGCAAAGGCCGGCTTCGCGCCGCTGGCGATGGCGGGCCTTCTTGGCCGCGCGCCGGTCCTCCCGGCAAGGCTCGCACATCGACCGGCCCTCCGCCGGCGGAGCGTGTCCGCAACGAATGCAGAGGCCGGCAGCGCGACGGGCCTTCGTTCGCCGGCGGCCGTGCTTCCGGCCCGCCTCACGCCGCTTCTCGGGATCCCGGCCGCAGTAGGGCAGGCCCTCGGCCTTGGCCCTGGCGAGACGCTTCCGGTCGTGCGCCCGGTGCTTCTCCGCACAGGAGTCGCAGGTCGTCCGGTCCTGACGCGCCGGAGCGCTTCCGCACTTCGTGCATGTGCCTGCGGCGGACCGCTCGGCGTAAAGGCGGCGGCTTCGTTCGCGCTCGTACTCCTTGGCACGTTGAGGATCGCGCCGAGGCGCACCCTCGGCACGCAGTTTGGCGTCCCGTGCCCGGCCGGCCCGGTTCCGCCTGTCGTTGCAGGCCGGGCAGAGCGCGAGGCCGGGCCCGGGTTCGCTCCTGCCGCATCTCGGGCAGAGGCCCTGGGCGACTCGCGCCTCGATCCGCCGACGGTGGCGTTCCCGATCCGCCTCCCGCGCCTTGGACGCGCATGGCTCGCACCGGGTCCTGCCCTTGGCGGGCGGGTGCTTGCCGCAAGCCAGGCAACGGCCGTTGGCGCGCCTTTCCCCGGCCCGGCGATGCCAGCGCGCCCGTTCGCGTTCGCGCCGGGTCTCCCTGTCGTCCTGGTCGCTCATGGGACGCTCTCCTTGCACAATGCTGGATGCTGGAAACGGGACGGGACCGTCCGGCAGCCGTTGCCGGGCCGGCCGGACGTCCCCGAGGCCACAGGTCAGCCGCGCTGGCGGCGGTCGACCCGAAATCCGCAGGCGAGGTCACCCCAGATCTGTACCCCGCCTCGGGTCCTGATCCCCGTGCAGATGATGATCTCCGTGCGCGCCGGACGCATCTCCCTGACCGCCTTCAGCGTGGCGGTCGGAAAGCCCGTCCTGCGCCGTTTCCCGCCCCTGGCGGGCGGATCGTCCGGGCAGCGGCGAATGTCGCCGTTGAGCAGGGCGCGAAACTTTTCCACC
>JAJEIH010000016.1 GCA_022827685.1 Alphaproteobacteria bacterium | reverse complement strand
GTCGGCGAGCGGAAATTCACCGGCAGGCTGATGACGCCCGAATTCAGGGCATGGCGCGAACGCCAGCATCGCCGCACCGAAGCCTCCATCGCACGCTGCCTCGACCGCGTCCGAAGCGCCGAACATGACAAAACATGACATATCCTGACACTTCGCGACGGGTCCGGCCGGCCTTCCGGTTCCGGTCCGCGAACGGTGGTATAACGCCCGGCCCGCGATACCGGCCGGAAAGGAGGAGCCCCATGCGCCCGACGGAACGCGAACAGGCGGATTTCGACCGCGACGGCGCGGTGCTGATGAAGGGCGTCGTGCCGGACGAGTGGCTGGACGTGCTGGCCGACGCGGTCGAGCGCGACATCGCGGAGCCGGGGCCGTTCTTCAACGGCTACATGCCGGAAGCCGGGCGCTTCCACGGCAACCTCCGCATCTGGGAAACGCATGAAGGCTTCCGCGCCTTCTGCTGCGAGGGCCCGCTCCGGGAGGCGGCGGCGCGGTTCCTGGGCGCGAAGCGGCTCAACCTCTTCTACGACCAGCTGTTCGTGAAGGAGCCGGGCACGCCGCAGCCGACCCGCTGGCACAACGACCAGCCCTACTGGCCGGTGCGCGGCTGGCCGGTCATGTCCTTCTGGCTGCCGCTCGACCCCGTAACGCGCGAGAGCGGCGCGCTCTCCTTCGTCGCCGGCTCGCACCGCTGGGACCGCTGGTTCCAGCCGGAGCCCTTCGCCAAGGGCGCCGCGGCCTACGAGCGCGGCGAGAACTACGAGCCGATGCCGGAAATCGACGCCGGCGGCTACGACATCCTCTCCTGGGACATGGAGCCGGGCGACGCGCTTGCCTTCCACGCCATGACCGTCCACGGCGCGGGCGGCAACCTGACTGCCGACACCCGCCGGCGCGGCTATGCGGTGCGCTATTGCGGCGAGGGCTGCACCTATTTCGCCGGCCCCGGCCCGAACGACAACCTGCGCAACCCGGCGCTCGCCGACGGCGACCCGCTCGACAGCGCCCGGTTCCCCGCCGTCTGGCCCTGACGCCCCCGCCTCGCGCGCGCATTCCGTTGACCCGATGCAATTTTCTTGCTTGGATGCAAAGTTGGGCGCAGAGCGGCTGCGGCCCGATCGCATGAGGAGGAGCGCGATGCCCGACGGTTTGTCAGGACAGGAGAGGTTCGAGAACGGGAGCGGCAGCGTCCTCAAGAATGTGGTCTGCACGAGCTGCGACGGGTTCTGCCCGGTCGCGGCCAAGGTCGAGGACGGGCGCGTGGTCAAGGTCACGACGCGCGACCACCCGATCCTCAAGGACGTGATCTGCATGAAGGGCGCCTATGCGCCGAAGCATTTCGCGCATCCCGACCGCATCCTCTATCCGCTGAAGCGTGTGGGCGCGCGCGGCGACGGCCAGTGGCAGCGGGTCACCTGGGACGAGGCGATGGACGACATCGCCGAACGCCTCCAGGCGGTGATCGACCGCTACGGGCCGGAGGCCTTCGCGGTCGGCCAGAGCGGCGCCACCGGCCTGTCCGACCACGGCCTCTGCCGGCGCTTCATGAACCATGTCGGCTCGCCCAACTGGATCAGCGGCGTCGCCTATTGCGCCGGCAACACGGCGGCGGTGAACCGCTATGTCTATGGCTGGTTCCCGCGCGGCGACATCCTCCACTCCAAGTGCATCGTGCTGCTCGGCCACGACCCGCGCCGGCACAGCTGGACGATGGAATACAAGGCGATACGCATGGCGCAGGCCGCGGGCGCCAAGCTCATTGTGGTCGATCCGCGCCGCAGCGGGAACGCCGAGCGCGCCGACATCTGGCTGCCGCTCCGGGCCGGCACCGACGCGGCCCTGCTGCTCGGCTGGCTCCGGGTCATCGTCGATGAGGAGCTCTACGACAAGGAGTTCGTGCGCGACTGGACGGTGGGCTTCGACAAGCTGGTCGAGCGCCTCCGCGAATATCCCGTCGAGCGCGTGGCCGAGATCACCGGCCTCACGGAGGAGCAAATCCGCGACTCGGCCCGCATGTATGCCACGACCGGGCCCGCCTGCATCCCCTGGTCGCCGATCACCGACCAGCAGGTGTCCAGCACCTCGGCGATCCGCCTGCAGGCCATGCTGCGCGCGATCACGGGCAATGTCGATATCAAGGGCGGCGACGTGTTCGTCGGGCCGAGCCCGGTCGTGCGCTCCGACTCCGAGATCGAGATGGAGCACCTGCTGTCCGACGAGCAGAAGGCCAAGCAGCTCGGCGCGGACCGGCACCCGGTCTTCACCTTCCGCGGCATGAAGGCCTTCGAGGACGCCACCGAGCGCGTCTGGGGCCACCGCTACGTCAATCTCGTCAACGGCTGCTACATGGCCAACCCGATGGCGGTGTTCAAGGCCATGGAGGACAGTGACCCCTACCCGGTCCGGGCCTTCTTCATGATGGCCAACAACGCGCTGATGGCCTACGCCAACGGCGACCGCGTGTACCGGGCGATGATGAAGCAGGACCTGCTCGTCTCCTTCGAGCACAACATGACGCCGAGCGCGCAGATTTCGGACTATATCCTGCCGGGCGACGCCTGGCTGGAGCGGCCCTCCATGCAGGCCGGCGTCAGCGAGCAGGCGATGGAGCCGCCGGGCGAGTGCCGCAATGTCACCTATTTCTGGCATATGCTCGCCAGGCGCATGGGGTTCGGCGATGCCTTCCCCTGGACGAACCAGGAGGACTTCATCAACTACCGGCTGGAGCCGGGCGGGGCGGTCTGGACGGACGTCGTCGCCGCCGGGCGTGCGCCCAACCTGCATCGCGGCCAGGCGCCCGATCCCGGGGAGAGGCAGTATCTCAAGACCGGCTTCGCCACGCCGTCCGGCAAGGTGGAGTTCTATTCCGAGGTGCTGGAAAATCTCGGCTTCGACCCGCTGCCCTACTACCGCGAGGCGGCGGAGCCTTGCGAGCGCTTCCCGTTGGCGATGTTCATCGGCTGGCCCGAGGACGAGTATTTCCGCTCCGGCCACCGCCATATCCCGGAGCTGCGCCGGCGCGCGGCGGACCCGATGTACATGATCGCCCCCTCGGAGATGGAGCGGCTCGGCTTCGAGGAAGGCGCCTGGGCCCGGCTCGAGACCTCGACCGGCGCCATGGTCGCCCGCGTCTATGGCCGCTCCTCCATGCCGGCGGGCCTGGTGCGGGTGCCGCACGGCTGGTGGAAGCCGGAATCGCGGCCGGGGCTGGAGAACATGTCCGGCATGTGGGCCTTCAATGACGGGCAGGTGACGCCCGACGACGAGGAGGCGCTGATCGACCGCGAACAGGGCATCCCGCACATGAAGGGCATGCCGTGCTCGCTGGTCGCGCTGACGGCGGACGAGGTGGCGGCGCTCGAGGCCGAATTCGGCCCGACCAACGAGCTGCCGCGCGGCCCGGAAGGCAAGGTGCTGCAATCCACCTCCAGGCCCGACGATTTCATGTTCGACGATGTCACAGGCGACGGCGTGGAGTTCGAGGCGGTGGCGCTCTCCATCTACGGCCGCACCTCGGCGATGTAACGAAAGACTGCGCCCCCTTCTCCGGTCTCCGGCCGGGCGAAGGGGGCGGCGGTTCCACCCGCAGCGGAAATGCTGTAGGGGACGGCGCATGTCTCTTCGGGGGATGCGCCGTTGTCTTATGAAACGCTCCGGGCCGAGGTCGAGGACGGCCTGCTCACGCTGACGCTCAACCGGCCGGACCGGCTGAACGCCGTCAATATGGCGATGATCGGGGAATATCTGGAGGCGCTGGACGCGGCCGACCGCGACGACGGCGTGCGCGCGGTCATCGTCACCGGGGCGGGCCGCGCCTTCTGCGCCGGCGCCGACCTCTCGGGCGGGCCGGGCACCTTCGACCGCGCCCCGCCGGAGCCGGGCGCCCGCCACCGCGACGGCGGCGGCCTCGTGGCGCTCAAGCTGTTCGACATGAAGAAGCCCGTGATCGCGGCGGTGAACGGCCCGGCGGTCGGCTTCGGTGTCACGCAAATCCTGCCGATGGACATCCGCCTCGCCTCCACGGAGGCGCGGTTCGGCTTCGTCTTCTCCCGGCGCGGCGTGGTGATGGAGGCCGCGTCCTCCTGGTTCCTGCCGCGCCTGGTGGGCATGCAGCAGGCGATGGAGTGGGTTGCGACGGGCCGCGTATTCTCCGCCGAAGAGGCGCTCGAAGGCGGGCTGGTGCGCTCGCTTCATGCGCCGGAGGACCTGTTGCCGGCGGCGCGCGCGCTCGGGCGCGAGATCGCGGACAACGCCTCGCCCATGTCGGTCGCGCTCTGCCGGCAGATGATGTGGAAGATGCTGGGCGAGGACCACCCGATGGCCGCGCACCGGATCGACTCGCTCGGCATGGCCCATACCGGCGCCTCGGCGGATGCGCGCGAGGGCGTCGCCTCCTTCCTGGAGAAGCGCCCGCCCGCCTTCGGCTCGACGCCGGGCAAGGCGATGCCGGCCTTCTATCCCTGGTGGGACGAGCCCCGCTTCGGCTGAGGCGACGGGTTCCCGCCCCGAAACCCGCGCCGGAGACCGTCATGGCCCGCAACCTGCCGAACATCCTGCTGATCCAGGCCGACCAGCTCAAACCCCAGGTGCTGCCGGCATATGGCGGCCCGGCGGCGGTGCCGCATCTCGACCGGCTCTCGGGCGAAGGCGTGGTGTTCGAGACCGCCTATTGCAACTTCCCGCTCTGCGCGCCCTCGCGCTTCTCCATGCTGGCCGGGATGCTGCCCTCGCGCGTGCGGGCCTTCGACAATGCGGCGGAATTCGCCGCCGCCACGCCCACCATGGCGCATTACCTGCGGCTTGCCGGCTACCGCACCGCGCTCGCCGGCAAGCAGCATTTCGTCGGGCCGGACATGCTGCACGGCTTCCATGAACGGCTGGTGCCGGAGCTGTATCCGACCGATTTCCACTGG
This sequence comes from Alphaproteobacteria bacterium, assembly GCA_022827685.1. Taxonomy (GTDB): domain Bacteria; phylum Pseudomonadota; class Alphaproteobacteria; order Bin95; family Bin95; genus Bin95. The sequence continues at coordinate 8,881 of JAJEIH010000016.1, read as the reverse complement.
ACGCCGGACTGGGACGAGACCCGCATGGAGTCGAACAACGCTTCCAGCGGCGTCATCCGCTCCGGCGTCTCGGAGCGCAGCATGCAGATGGACCATGACGAGGCGGTGCTCTCCCGGTCGGTTGCATGGCTGCGGGACCGCTCGCGCCATCGGGACGGGCGGCCCTTCTTCCTCGCTGTCTCCTTCACCCATCCGCATGAGCCCTATTTCGCGCGGCGCGAGCACTGGGAACGCTACCGCCACGAGGACATTCCGATGCCGTCAACGCCGCTCCCGCCCGAGCCGGAGCGCGACCTCCACAGCCGGCGCATGCTCGCCCATCACGGCCTGCTCGAAGGCGACATCACCGACGCGCATGTGCGGACCGCCCGCCACGCCTATCTCGCCAATTGCTCCTGGCTCGACGACATGGCGGGGACGCTGCTGGAGGCGCTGGAGGCGGCGGGCTTCGCGAACGACACCGCGGTTCTGTTCACCTCCGACCACGGGGACATGCTCGGCGAGCGGGGCCTCTGGTTCAAGAAGCACTTCTTCGACCATGCGGCGCGGGTGCCGCTCATCCTGCATGCGCCCGGCCGGTTCGCCGCCGCGCGCCGGTCGGAACCCGTCTCGCTGGTGGACCTGCTGCCGACGCTCTGCGATCTCGCGGATATCGACCTCGCGGACCGCGCGCCGCGCCCGCCCGACGGCGCGAGCCTGCTGCCGCTCTGCGAGGGCGCGCCGGCCGCCGGCGACAGGCCGGTATTCGCGGAGATGACCTCGGAGGGCGTGCCGTCGCCGATGTTCATGGTCCGCAGCGGGCGCTTCAAGCTGATGACCGGCGGCGGCGCGCCCGACCTGCTCTTCGACCTCGAGGCCGACCCCGAGGAGCGGCGCGACCTCGCCACCGATCCGGGCAGCGCCGATGCGCTTGCCGCGCTCCGCCGCCTCGCGGAAGAGACCTGGGACGCGGCGGCGCTGGAAGCGGAGGTCCGCAGGAGCCAGCGCGAGCGCCGCCTCGTGCAGGCCGCGCACGGGAACGGCCCCGCGCCGGTATGGGACGCGCTCGAAACCGATCCCGTGCGGGCGTCCTGCCTGCGCGCGCCCGACGGCTACAACGACTGGGCCTGGCGCGGAATCGAGCCCTCCGCTCCCTGAGCGGGCTACGCCTCCGCGAATTCGAGCGGGATGCCGCAGGCGTCGGCAGGCGCGATGCGGATGCGGCCGGGCGCCTCGGAAGCGGGCGCGGTGCCGCCCCGGCGGAGCGCTTCTTTCGCCGCCGCAAGCGAGGCGACCTCGATCCTGAGGCCCAGATAGAAGGGCCGCGCGGGCAGCGGGTCCGGCAGCGGTCCGTAGGGGCCGGCGCTTTCCGCCGCGTCTGCCGGCCTCGCCAGATAGACATGGCCGCGCCCGACATCGAGCTTGCCGCCCGCCGCCGGCCGCCCCAGCAGCCGCGCCCAGGGCCCGGCCACCGCCCCGACATCGTCCACGACGGCCGCAGCCGCCGCGAGGTTCCGCGCGCCGTTGCCGTGGTCCATGGAGCCCGGCGGGCGCATCAGCTCCGGCGTCTTGTGGCCGCAGAGGAAGGTGCCGAGGCCGCCCGTCTCCGCCTCGGGGATCTGGAGGTTGCGGAAGCGCACCATCGCGCCCGGCCGGTCCTCCAGCGGGCGGGCGAGGTCGTCCGGCCCGGTCGGGGAAAAGCCCTCAGCCTCGATGTCGGCGCGGGCGGCGTCGGCGTCCGGCGTGCCGAGCGCGATCTTCACCAGCCCTTCGCCGCGCGTGTCGAGGAATGCGCCAAGCCCCAGAGTGTCGAGATGTTCGGGCTCGTTGATGCCGAGCAGCTCCAGATAACTGTCGGCGAACATGATGCAGTGGTTCGCGGTCGCCTTGCCGACATGGTTGCCGAGCGGGGCGGCGGTGAAGCCGAGCCGCTCGAACTGCGCGCGCGCCGCGTCGAGGTCGCGGACGCCGATAATGGCATGGTCGATCCCCCGGATCGCATCGGTCATGGGCCTTGGCCTCCTGTTCCCGTCCGCGCAGCTTCGTTCCGGGGGCGGCCAGGCGCAAGCCGGAATATTCCGGCGCCGCCCGCCGGCGTAATCTCAGAACAGCCGGACGAAGCTGAGTTCGGCGCGTCGGCGCTTGTAGCCGAGCGCCTGGGCGTTGGTCTTGCGCGACTCGCCGATCAGCGACAATTGCGGGCTGAAGCCGAGGACGGTGACGGCACGGTGGCGAACCGACAGCGAGAGCGTCCGCCTCAGGTCCTCGCGCGGTCGGCCGTCCGAGGTGTTGTGCGCAGGGCCCGCGCCCCGGTATTCCGTCCATTCCATCGAGGCGCCGACGCCGACCGTGAAGCCGTGCGGCAGCGCCGCGGTCGCCCCGAGGCGCAATTGCGGGCCGGCATTGCGCCAATGCTCGCTGTTCGCCCGCCGCCAGCTCCAGCCGGCAATACCGGCAAGGCGCAGGGTCGGGAGCGCCGTCCAGGCCGCGCCCAGTTCGATGTCGCCGACCGGACCGTCCAACCGGTCGCAGCCCCGGCAATTGCGCCGGCCCGCCGCGATGCTTCCATGCAGCGTCAGGCGGGACAGCCGACGCTCGCCCTCGAGCCGGAGGCCGTAGCGGTCCATATGCGGGCGGCCTGCCGTCCATTGGCGCGAGACGGTGGCCAGCAGGCTTGCTTCGGTTCTTCCGTCGATCGGCGTGAGCGGCCCGATATGAGTCGCAAATACATGCCGGTCGAATATCCGGCCCTTGTGCTCGCGAACGGCCGCTTCGGCCCCTGAGCGCAGCCGCAGATCGGCGGTGAGCGGATACCGGTGCTCTCCCCCGGCATGCATGGCGACGCCGACGCCGGATTTGCGCGATATGTCTCCCCCGCGCTGCAACGGCAGCCTGCCGAAGGGCGTGTCCAGAAAGACCGTTCGCACCCCCGATGCCGAATTCAGATTGTCGTCCGGCGCCACGGAGAAGCCGAAATGTCCATGCCATCGCCTCGTGTCCCGTATCGCGGCGAGGAATACATGCACGTTCTCCCTGACCGCCGGCGGCAGGTCGCCGGCCAGGACATGCTCGAAATGCCGGCGCGCCAGCGCGTCCTCCCCCTTGAAGAAGAAAGCCCGGGCCAGTTCGAGGCGCACGCGCACGAGTTCCGGACGGCTGACCAGAAGGGCGTGGAAAATCGCAATCGCCCGATCCAGCAGCATCCCCCGCTCGCCTTCCTCCAGGCCGCTCGTCCGGGACCTCTCCAGCAGCGCCAGGCCGGCAAGGAAGGGGTCGCCGGCGTCCAGTTCCTCCCCGGCGGCCGGCGGTTCGATCCGCTCCTGCGCAAAACCCCACGCGGGTAAAGCCGCAGCAGCCAGCGCCAGGAAGAGAGCCGCACGAACGACGCCGATCGCGCGGCCGCCGGCTTGCCGTTCACGGCCGGCGGGCCCGGTGCGGGGTCGTGGCGAAACCCGACGCTCGTCTTCGCAGCGCGCCGGAGGCGATTTCGGGTTCGGCAGCGGGCTCTCCGGCAGGGACGGGTCCGGCGTCGAAGGCGCCTCCCCTTATCGGGCATCCTTGATATGTCAAAGCAATATAATTACATGATAGAAACGTCATTATCGATATTCATGACAGTCGCATCGACAGCGTGCGACCGACCTCGTCCAGCGGCGCCGGCGCGGGATGGAGCATGAGGAACACGATTGCGCTTTCGGTTGCGTTGCTTCTCCTCACTGCTTGCGGCGGGGGGGCGGAGGAACGGGCAGCGGGCCGTCCGGTCCCGGCGGAACCGGCCCTCAGTCCCGGGGACCTTCGTCCCGGGGGCCCGTCGATCTGAGTCTGCCGACAATACCCGCCGGGGAGAGGCGGGTATTCCTCTTCTCTGGCGACACATATCTGAAAACGAGCGAATACAGGAAATTCGACCTGTCGCTCTCGGACGACACCGAGAGGACGGGCGCCGAACGCGTCGCCTTCTCCTGCACCGGCACATCATGCACCACGTCCGGAACGGTCGACATATCGCTGGTCATGGGCGACCGGGCGTTGTCCAGCAGCCGCACCGATTACCGCGTGCTGTCGCATAGTCAGGAAAGCGTCGACGGCCTGAGCGCCTACCGGATACAGTATGTGCGCAAGACGCCGTATGACGATGACGATGGCGGCCTGAGCGTCTCCACCACCCCCACGGCCTGGGCATACGGCGTATGGGGCGACCAAGGATATGCGTTGGTTCAGGTGGCCAACGGTAATTTCCGGGCCGTCCGCAAATCCGATAAAGTCTCGCTCTCCGGCACGGCGGCGGCCATCGTTCCGTCCTTCCGCGGCAGGAATATGGCCAACTCGGCTCCCGGCGGCACCGGCTCCGCGACATGGAAAGGCCCGGCCGAAGCCGTCGCCATCGCGACATTCACGCGCCACAGAGGCACGGCGACGCTCACCATCGCGGATCTCTCCAATCCCAAGCTTTCGGCCTCCGTCGTCGTGAAGGGCGAGGAGATCGGATCGTCGGCCTGGAACTCGATGGATGTGTCCGGCGGCGGGTTCGACGTAGGCACCAACGGGGACGATCGCCTTGTCGGCGCATTCGGCACAGGCCATGGAGAGATCTGGGGCATCTTCGACACGAATGCCTATATCGGTGTCTTCGGGGCGAAGCGCAAATAGCCGCCGGATTGCCGGCGGACCGGCCCGTGCCATTCCGAGTCGGCCCGGCGGGCGTAAACCAGAATGTTGGTGTCGACGGCGATCAACCGCCCCGCCCTTCATAGGCGGCCTCACGGATGCGTTCCCAGCCCGCATCCCGGAACGCCGCCTGCAACCCCCTGCCGCCGACGCTTGCATCCCGCAGCGCGAACGGCCGGGGCTCCTGCCCGGCGCGCAGGACTTCGCGCAATCCGCGTTCGACCACCGAACGGAAGGTCGCGCCTTCCCGAGCCATGAAAGCCTTCACCTCCTCGGCAAGGCCGTCGGAAATTTCCACCGTGGTCTTCATACTGTACGCCCGCAGTCATGAATATGGGTTCCTATATTGCAGGTTATGGGATGCAGGGTTAATGCTTCCGCCAATGGCGCAATACAGGCTTCAAGCCGGCCCATTCAACGTCCGCCGACCTCCTTCCGGATATCGCAAGATATCTTGTTCCCGCGCCTCCGCCGTCAGGGCCGCATGCGGAACCAGCTGGGGCCGGTTTCGCGCAGGGGGGCGGAGAGGTTGGCGAACTCGCAGAGCAGCGGGCGGGTGTTGCGCGGGTCCACGATCTCCTCGATCCAGAAGGTCTCGGCCGAGCGGAAGGGCGAGCGCAGCTTTTCCAGCCGCTCCTCGATCTCGGCGAGCCTGGCGTCGGGGTCCTCGGCCTCGTCGAGGTCCGCCCGGTAGGCCGCCTCGATGCCGCCTTCCAGCGGCAGCGAGCCCCAGAAGCCCGAGGGCCAGGCGTAGCGGTAGGAGAGCCGCCCGCCGTTCTGGTGCGCCGCGCCCGCCACGCCGAAGACATTGCGCAGGATGACCGCGCACCAGGGGATGGTGGTCTGCCAGATGGCCGACATCGCCTCGACGCCGTAGCGGATGGTCGCCTCGCGCTCGGACTTGGAGCCGATCAGGAAGCCCGGGCAATCGACCAGATAGACCATCGGCAGGTGGAAGGTCTGGGCGAGATCGACGAAGCGGCGCACCTTGCGGCAGGCGTCCGCCGTCCAGCCGCCGCCGAAGAAATAGGGGTCCGACGCCATCACCGCCACGGGCCAGCCGTCCAGCCGCGCGAAGCCGGTGGCGACCGACCGGCCCCATTCCCGGCCGAACTCGAAGAAGCTGCCCCGGTCCACCACCGCCTCGACGATCGGGCGCACGCGATAGACCTTGCGCCGGTCGCGCGGCACGGCCTCCAGCAGCCAGTCCTCGCGCCGGTCCGGATCGTCGGTCCGCGGCCCCTGCTCGGCGAGGCTGTCAATGGAGGAAGGCAGGTAGGAGAGGAAACGGCGCGCGAGGTCGAAGGCGTGCTCCTCGCTGTCGGCGGCATAGTCTATCGCGCCGTTGCGGGCATGGATCTTCCAGCCGCCGAGCTCCTGCTTGTCGAGTTTCTCGCCGAGCCGCTCGACCACGGGCGGGCCGGCGACGAACAAAGCCGCCTGCTCCTTGACCAGCACCGAGAAATGCGCCGCCGCCAGATGCGCCGCGCCGAGGCCCGCGACCGAGCCGAGCCCCAGCGCCACGCGCGGCACGGTGCCCATGTTCTCGACCACCCATTCCCATCCCTTGACGCCCGGCACGTTCGAGCGGCCCTCGGTCTCGATGGTCTTGACCGAGCCGCCGCCGCCCGAGCCCTCCACCATGCGCACCAGCGGCAGGCGGAGCTGGTTCGCCATCTGCTCGCACATGATGTGCTTTTCCTTGATGGTGGCGTCGGCCGAGCCGCCGCGCACGGTGAAGTCGTCGCCGCCGACGACCACCGGCCGCCCGTCGAGCCGCGCGCGGCCGAAGACGAAATTGGACGGCAGCAGGTGCTCGAGGTCGTTGCGGCCGTCATATTGCGCCAGCCCGGCGATGGCGCCGATCTCGTGGAAGCTGCCGTCATCGACCAGCGCCGCGATCCGCTCGCGGACATTGAGACGCCCGCCGTCGCGCTGGCGCTTGACGCGCATCTCGCCGCCGAGCTTGAGCGCGAAGGCTTCGCGGCGGCTGAGTTCGTCGAGTTCGGGCTGCCAGTTCATCGCCGGTTTCCTGCCGTTCTTTGTCTCGTTCCGGGCCGGATGCTACCCTGCCGGGCGCTTCGTTGGCGAGGGCGTCCCCGGGGCGTCGTAGAGGCGCAGCATCCTGCGAACCGGGGGCGGCCTCCATGCGTCTCTTCCTCTACCGGCCCGACCACGAGCGGCTTTCGGACCGGCTGGAGGCGTTTCCGGGCCTCGATATTGCCGTCATGGACGACGCAAAGGCCGTGCGCGACGCAGGCGGCGCGGCAATCGACCGCCATGCCGTCCGGCCGGCAGCCGCCTATGCGTCCAGCGGCCTCTATACGCGCGGGCCGGTGCGCGCCTTTTTCGGCGTGCTGCGCCACGCCGACACGCTCAGCTGGCTGCAATCGGGCGGCGCGGGATACGACGCGCCGATCTTCGCGGTGCTGGCGGGCCGGGGCGCTGTCGTCTGCAACAGCGATGCCGCCGGCCCTGCGGTCGCGGACTATGTGCTGGCCGGCGTCATCGAGGCGTTCCATCCCCTCGCCCGGCGCCGCGCGCAGCAGCGCGGCCGGCAGTGGGGACGCCTCGAATTCCGGGAGATCGCGGACACGCGCTGGCTGGTCGTCGGCATGGGCCATATCGGCTGCGCGGTGGCCCGGCGCGCGCGAGGCTTCGATGCGCATGTGACCGGCGTGCGCCGCCGTCCAGCGGGAAACGAGCCTGCCGATGCCATGATTACGCCGCCGGACCTCGCCCGCGCATTGCCCGAAGCCGATGTCGTCGTGCTGACGGCGCCCTTGACGGAGGAGACGCGCGGCATGGTCGATGCGGCGTTCCTCGACGCCATGAAAGCCGGCTCGGTGCTGGTGAATGTCGCGCGCGGCGGGCTGGTGGACGAGCGGGCGCTGCTCGCCGCGCTCGACCGGGGCCGGCCGGCCCATGCCGTGCTGGACGTGTTCGAGGAGGAGCCGCTGCCCGCCTGGAGCCGCTTCTGGTCGCATCCGCGCGTCCAGATGAGCGCGCATTGCGCCGCCGCCTCGCCCGGCACCGTCCGGCGAAACGACGAGCTCTTCCTCGACAATCTGGACCGCTTCCTCGCCGGCAGGCCGCTCAGGCAACGGATAGACCCGGCGCTGCTCGCCGGCGGCAAGGGATAATACCGGCGGCGTCGGCTCCGGCCTCATGGGACGATTGCAGCCCATGCCGCCGCTCCGGCCCGGGGGCCCACTCCACGCGGATGTCATGGAATGTCATGTTTTGTCATGGAGCCGGTCTCCGCCCCGGTCGTTTGCGCCGGGCCGAGCGTCGTTTGCAAGGCATCGCAACCTCCTTGCCGGTCCGCGGTCCCGGACGCCCCGCTGCCGGAGGGGCGCGCCTCGCCCGTGCATAATGCGCGCCCGGCTGCGCGCGCGTCCGCCTGCGCGGGGCGGCGGGCGGGACCCCTGCCGGAGTGTCGCGGCATGTCATGATATGTCATGTTTTCGTCATGGAGGCCCGCCGCGGCGTCCTGCTCCCCGCCGCCGCCGTCTCCGTCTCGGCCTCCGTCGGCCTGTGCGGCCAGGGCCTTCCTCTCCCTCCTTTCCTTCTTTTCCCTCTTCCCCCTGCGCCTTTCGCGGCGGTTCTGCTGCTTGACCCAGGCGTAGAACCCGGGCGTGTCCCGTCTGCCGGTCCAGACCGCGCCGAGGTAATGGACCTCGTCCTGTTCGGGTTCGGGTTCCGGTTCGGGCAGGTGCCTGGCGCTCCAGTCGATCACGGCGAGGAGCTGGCGCAGATGGGCGAGCCCGGCGCGTGCGGCGCGGTGGTGGTCGGCGCGGGCGCGGTCGTCCTCCGGCGGCGGGCCGGCGTCGATGTCTCCGGCACAGGCAGCAGCGAGGGCTTCGGCGGCCGGGGCGAGGCGCTCCAGCAGCGCCGCTGCCAGTCGGGGTCGGGGGTCGGTTTCGGTCATGCCATCTCCTTCCAGGCCAGGGGCGGGACGGGGTGTCCCTGTTTCGCGCGCAATCGCGTGCGGGGGTGTGCGCGGGCGGGCGGGCGTATCGCGGCGGCGCGGCTCCCGCGGCTGATTGCGCGCGCGAGACGCAGGGCGCACCTTCCCCGTCCGCTCTCGCCGGGGGTTTGCGGCCCCCAGCCATGCTTTCTGCAGAAAAGCCGAAAGGCGGCCCCGGGAGCCGCCTTTCTCTGACGCCTATTCTACACCATTTCGCTGAAAGTCAATCCCGTTTGGGAACAAAAACTGACAGTATCAGGAGAT
>JAJEIH010000149.1 GCA_022827685.1 Alphaproteobacteria bacterium | reverse complement strand
GTTGCCGTTCGGCTTGTCGTAGAACTGGACCCGGTTGCCCGGCACGACGATGATCTCGGTCGAGAAGCGGTCCGAGTCCTCGCCGTCCTTGCGCCAGCGCCGGGTCTGCATCTTGCCCTCGACGTGGATCAGCCGGCCCTTCGTCGCGTGCTTCTGGAGCATGTCGATCAGGCCGGGCTGGAAGGTGACGACGCGGTGCCACTCGGTCCGGTCGACCTTCTGGCCCGACTTGTCGAAATAGGACTCATCGGTCGCGATGCTGAGATTGGCGACGCGCCCGCCCGAGGCCAGGTGGTTGACGGTGACGTCGGCGCCCAACCGGCCGACCAGTTCCGCGTGGTTCTTTCCGAATGCCATGACGATCTCCTCATGGGTCTGGATGATGACGATGGGTTGCGAGCGACCGGAGGCCGGGACACCCTCCCGAGCCCCCGTCCGCTCACCTTCTCCAGGCCCTCCTCCACCTCCGTCAGGCCGGGGGAAGCGACGCTGCCGGATCCCAGGGCTCGGACGGCGCCGCCTCACCGAGGCCCCCCGCCGCCGGGTCGGGATAGAGGCCGGCGAAGCTGTGCTCGGGGTAGACCGCCGGGCGCACCGGACAGCGGATCGCGCGCTCGTCCTCGATCGCCTCGCGGACGGCGGCCGGGTCGATGCCCAGCTCGGCCAGCAGGCTGCCGGCGGGAAGGTCGGGGGAATGGTCGGACTGGAACATGGGCGGGAAACTCCTCTTGCCGTTGCCCGGCCCGGCATCGAGGCGACGGAACTCCCTCCCGCCGCCCTGCCGGACACGCCCCCGCGAAAGCTCCCCTCCACCTCCCGGCCGGACGCCCCGCGCGGGACCGCCGGCGAAGGGCTCGGCGGCGCGGCGGTCAATGGATGGCGGTGCTGCCCGCCCCGGCGGTTCGCAGGCAGCGCGCGGCCAGCGCCGTCCAGGCGGCGCGGTCGAGGCCGAGGGCTCGGTTGAGCTTGTCGGCCAGCGCGAAACCGTCCTCGGCGGTAAGGCAGACCAGCGCGGTGGGGACGGCGAAAGGCAGGCCCTCGACGAAAATTTGGATCTGCGGCGGCTCGCCGTCGGCATCGGCGAGGGGCGCGAAGCAATATGTCGGGTCGTCGGGAATGCAGGCGGTCATCGATGGATGCTCCTTCGGTTGGACCGGGCCGGCGGACGCCCGGCCGGCGATATGTATGGACGGCGGCGGACGGCGGGCCGGCAGCACGTGCCCGGTGGCCGGCGGGCCGGCTGCGCAGCGGGGCGGCGGCTCAGGTCCAGCCGGTGAGCGAGGCGGTCACCGGCGCATCGCACAGCACCTCGACGCGCTCGCGGTCGAGCTTCCCGAAGGCGAGGCAGAGGGCTATGTCGGCCGGATCGTCGAACGGCCCGTGCTCCCGGCCCGTTTCCAGCTCGATCACCGTCCAGGTCGGGTCCGAGACCGGGATGCCGCGAAACGCCCCCGAGCTCTCACGGTGCTTCCGCGAACAGGGCTCGCAGCGGGCGACCCCCGGCGAGGGCGTGTTGCACTCGACACACCGGCCCTTCGCCCGCCGCTCGGCATAGCGGCGGCGCCGGGCGGCCTGCTCCGCCTCGGGGTTGCGACGTGCTGCCTTGGCCACGGCGCAGGGTGCGCAGTAGGCCGCGCCGCCGAAGGTGGGCGTCCGGCACTTTACGCAGACCCCGGCGGCGCGGCGGGCGTGGTAGCGGGCGCGGCCGGCTTCGCGGCAGGCCTGACACTCGGCCGCCCCGTTCGCGGGCTTCCCGCAGCTCGTGCAATCGCCCCCGCCGCGCCGTTCGGCGTAGCGCCGGCGGTCGGCCTCCCGACTGGCTTCCGGGTCGCGCTTCCGCCGCTTGTTCCGGGCCTTGCCGCAGGGGCCGCAATAGGTCTTCCCACCGGGCACCGGCGCCGCGCACTTTACGCAGAGGCCGGCGGAGCGGCGATCGGCATCGCGCGCGCGTCTGGCGGCCCGCCGGTCGTCGCGGCACGGCTCGCACAGGCTCCGGCCCTCCTCGGTCGGGACATGCCCGCACCGAACACAGAGCCCGGCCGCGCGGCGGGCTTCGCCGCGCCGGCGGCTGCGTTCCCGGTCGGCCCTCCGCTTGGCTTGGGGATCGCGGCCGCCGCAGGGGATTCCCTCGGCCTTCGCCCTGGCGTACCGGGCCCGGTCGCGCGCGCGATGCTTCTCCGCGCAGGGCTCGCAGGTCGTGCGATCCGGTCGCGCCGGAGCCTTGCATTTCGTGCAGAGGCCGGCGGCCTTGCGTTCGGCATGCAGCCGGCGGCTTCGCTCGCGCTCGTATTCCTTCGCCCGCACCGGGTCCCGCACGGGCTTGCCCTCGGCGCGCAGTCTGGCAGAGCGGGCGCGGTCGGCGGCGTTGCGCTTCTCCGCGCAGGGCGCGCACAGCATGCGGTCCGGCACCGGCTCGGTCTTGCCGCACTTCACACACAGCCCGGCCGCCTTGCGGGCCGCGACCCTCCGGTGAAAGCGCGCGAGATCGGCCCGGCGCCGCTTGTCGATGTCGCGATAAGCCATGACGGCCTCCTCCTTGCCAATCCGGAAACGGACGGAGGACGCCCCGCCGGCTGCCCCATCTCCCAGGTAGGAGACGGCGGGCCGGCGGGACGTCCTCGGGAGGAGGGGGTCAGCCCTTCTGGCGGCGGTGGCAGAACAGGGACGTCGATACGGCCCCCCAGTACTGGACCCCGCCGCGGCTCTTGAGGCCGGTACAGACGATGATCTCGTTGGGGGCGGGCCGCATCTCCTTGACCGCCTTCAGCGTGGCGGTGAAGACCTTCGCCCCGCGGCTCCTGCCGCCCTTCGGCGCCGGGTCGGAGCAGCGCCGAATCTCGCCGTCCGCCATCGCCCGGAACTTCTCGACCGCATAGCGATCG
>JAJEIH010000115.1:17500-19003 GCA_022827685.1 Alphaproteobacteria bacterium | reverse complement strand
ATCAGCCTGTTATCCCCGGCGTACCTTTTATCCGTTGAGCGATGGCCCTTCCACTCGGAACCACCGGATCACTATGACCGACTTTCGTCTCTGCTCGGCCCGTCGGCCTCGCAGTCAGGCGAGCTTATGCCATTGCACTCTTGCGGCTGATTTCCGACCAGCCTGAGCTCACCATTGTGCGCCTCCGTTACGCTTTAGGAGGCGACCGCCCCAGTCAAACTACCCACCACGCAGGGTCCCGGACCCGGATTCACGGGCCGCGGTTAGACACCAGAGAACAAAAAAGCGGTATTTCAAGGTTGGCTCCACGCGAGCTGGCGCCCACGCTTCGAAGCCTCCCGCCTATCCTACATAGTCATCCCCTAGTGCCACTGCGAAGCTGTAGTAAAGGTGCACGGGGTCTTTCCGTCTGACCGCGGGTACTCCGCATCTTAACGGAGAATTCAATTTCGCCGAGCCAACGCTGGAGACAGCGGGGAAGTCGTTACGCCATTCGTGCAGGTCGGAACTTACCCGACAAGGAATTTCGCTACCTTAGGACCGTTATAGTTACGGCCGCCGTTTACCGGGGCTTCGATTCGAAGCTCTCACCTCTCCTCTTAACCTTCCGGCACCGGGCAGGCGTCAGACCCTATACGTCGTCTTGTCGACTTCGCAGAGCCCTGTGTTTTTAGTAAACAGTCGCCACCCCCTGGTCTGTGCCCCCGGCCCATGGTTGCCCACGAACCGGGCTCCCTTCTTCCGAAGTTACGGGAGCATTTTGCCGAGTTCCTTCAGCGTTGTTCTCTCGAGCGCCTTGGTATTCTCTACCTGCCCACCTGTGTCGGTTTCGGGTACGGTCTTGCTCCGGGGCTATTTCCCGGGACGGCTTCGCCGCCGCGACAATCCGATAAGCCGCGACCACTTACGCCATCCGTCACCACCGGAAGGTCCAGGAATGTTCGCCTGGTTCCCATCGACTACGCCTTTCGGCCTCGCCTTAGGGGCCGACTCACCCTGCGCGGATTAGCCTTGCGCAGGAACCCTTGGGCTTTCGGCGAGAGTGTCTCTCACACTCTTTGTCGCTACTCATGCCAGCATTCTCACTCGCCATACCTCCAACGCGCCTCGCGGCACGCCTTCGCAGGCCTAGGCGACGCTCCGCTACCGCCCCAGGAATCGAGGATCGGGAACCGGGGAAGCCAGCTCGCTTCCCGGCCGCATACAGTCCGGCATTCCCGCCGGTCCGGCATCCGGCCGGCGCGCGCCCGTCCCTGCGGACGAACGCGCCCCGATACCCGATACCCGATCCCTGGAACCCGCAGCTTCGGCGTGCGACTTGAGCCCCGTTACATCTTCGGCGCAGGACGGCTTGTCTAGACCAGTGAGCTGTTACGCTTTCTTTAAAGGATGGCTGCTTCTAAGCCAACCTCCTGGTTGTCTTGGCCTTCCCACATCCTTTCCCACTTAGTCGCAACTTGGGGGCCTTAGCTGGCGGTCAGGGCTGTTTCCCTTTCGTCCCAG
>JAJEIH010000115.1:0-12500 GCA_022827685.1 Alphaproteobacteria bacterium | reverse complement strand
CAGTGCCTGCTGGACTGGCTCGGCGTCACGCTCGCCGGCTCGCGGGAGCCGCTCGCCCTGATGCTCAGGGCCGAGGCGGAAGAGGAAGGCGGCGCGCCGCGCGCCACGCTCTTCGGCGGCGGGGGCCGGACCTCCATGAGCCAGGCGGCGCTGGTGAACGGCAGCGCAGGGCACGCGCTCGATTTCGACGACGTGCTGGGCGCCATGACCGGCCACCCGACCGCGCCGGTGGCCCCGGCCGCGCTTGCGCTCGCCGAGGGCCGGGGGCTGGACGGCCGGCGGGTCATCGCCGGCATCGTGGCGGGCATCGAGGTCGAGGCGCGCCTCGGCCGCGTGCTCGGCGACAGCCACTATGCGAAGGGCTGGCACGCGACCGGCACGGTCGGCGCCTTCGGGGCGGCGGCGGCGGCGGCCAACATGCTCGGCCTCGACGCGGAGCAGACGGCGCGCGCGCTCGGTATCGCCGGCACCCAGGCGGCCGGGCTCAAATCCATGTTCGGCACCATGTGCAAGCCGCTCCACGCCGGCAAGGCGGCGCAGAACGGCCTCATGGCCGCCACGCTCGCCGAACGCGGCTTCACCAGCCGCGACGACGTGCTCGACTGCGTGCAGGGCTTCACCGACACCCAGACCGAGACCTTCCGGCCGGAGGCGCTGCTGGAGGAGCCGGACCGGTTCCACATCCTCGACACGCTCTTCAAATACCACCCGGCCTGCTACGGCACCCACGCCACCATCGAGGCGTGCCTCGGCGTGGCGGAGAATCCGGCCTTCGACGCCGGCGACGTCGAGCGGGTGGAGGTGAAGGTCCCGCAGAATGCGCTGCGCATGTGCAACATCCCAGCGCCGGAGACCGGCCTCGAAGCGAAGTTCAGCCTCGCCTACAATGTCGGCCTCGGGCTGACGAAGAAGGCGACCGGCGCGCTCGACATCTATTTCGACGAGAACCTGGACCGGCCCGACGTGCATGCGATCCGGGAGACGGTCTCGGTCGAGGGCTCGGACGACATGGCGAAGTTCGGCGCCGATGTCGTCGTGCATCTGGGCAGCGGCGTGGCGCTTCGCGGCGCCGCCGATGTCGGGGTGCCGGCAAGCGACCTGGACCGGCAGTGGGAGAAGCTGCAGGGCAAATTCCGCGCGCTCGCCGCCCCGCTGCTGGGCGCAGGCGCGGCCGAGGCGCTGGTCGAGGCCGTCGGCAGCCTGGACGACGCCCGCGATATCGGCGCGGCGCTGGCGCCGGCCGGGGCGGAAACCGGCTGAGGAGGACAGCATCATGGACGGCATGCAGACGGGCGCGCTCTACCCCGCGCTCGACGAACTGGACGAGGAGCGGCGCATCCGCACGGAGCTGGCCTGCGCCTACCGGCTGGTGGACCATTTCGGCTGGACCGAGCTCATATACGGCCATCTCACGGCGCGCGTGCCGGGGCCGGACCACCATTTCCTCATCAATCCCTTCGGCCTCAATTACGACGAGGTGACGGCCTCCAACCTGGTCCGCATCGACCTGGACGGGAATGTCATCGAAGGCGATTACGAGGCCAATTTCGCCGGCTTCATCATCCATTCCGCCATCCACATGGCGGGCGGCGACAACAATTGCGTGATGCACACCCACACCCGGGCGGGCATGGCGGTCGCCGCGGTCGAGGAAGGCCTGCTGCCGATCTCGATGACCTCCACCACCTTCTTCGACGACATCGCCTATCACGACTATGAGGGGCCGAGCCTCTACCTCGACGAGCGCGAACGGCTGCTGGCGGCGCTCGGCGAAAAGAAGGCGATGATCCTGCGCAACCACGGCCTGCTGACCGTCGGGCGCACGGTCGCGGAGGCGTTCGCGCGCCTCTACCGGCTGGAGCGGGCCTGCCAGGTCCAGGTCGATGCCGGCGCGGCCGGCACGCTCCGGGTGCTCTCCGACGACATCGCGGCGCGTTCCGGGCGGGACACCAACGCCTTCGCCGGGCGCGAGAGCAACGAGGCGATGGGCGGGCTCGAATTCGCCGCGCTCATGCGCAAGATGGACAGGAAAGACCCGGGCTACCGGGACTGATACCGGGGCGCCGGTCTCGCATCCCATTCACCGCTCCGGACGCTCTCCTTCGACAGGCTCAGGGCAGGCTCCTTCGTCATGGCCGAACGCCCCCTTTCGTCATGCCCGGACTTGTTCCGGGCATCTCCCTCCACCGCTTCCCACAGGGCGGCCGCATGGATGCCCGGAACAAGTCCGGGCATGACAAGGAGATGCATGACAGTTGAGGCCCCGTCCTTTCGCCGGTTGAGGCCATTGTGATGCGCGCCGTCGTCTGCCGGGCGTTCGGCCCGCCGGAAGACCTCGAAATCGGCGAGCTTCCGGCGCCGGAGCCCGGGCCCGGCGAGGTGGCGGTCCGGGTCGAGGCGGCGGGTGTGAGCTTCGCGGACACGCTGATGATCCGCGACCTGCACCAGAACAAGCACGAACTGCCCTTCGCGCCCGGCATGGAAGTGGCCGGGCGGGTGGCGGAGACGGGCGCCGGCGTTGAGGGCCTCTCGCCCGGCGACCGGGTGATGGCGCTGGTCTATGACGGCGGCCACGCGGAGTGCGCCGTCGCGCCGGCAGCGGAGACCTTCCCGCTCCCGGATGGCGTGTCCATGACGGCGGCGGCGGCGCTGGGCGCGGCCTATCTCACCGCCCATGCCGGGCTGTTCTGGGAGGCCCGTCTGGAAGCCGGCGAAACCCTGCTGGTGCTGGGCGCGGGCGGCGGCACCGGGCTCGCCGCCGTGGAAGTCGGCAAGGCGCTCGGCGCGCGCGTCATCGCGGCCGCCTCGACCGCGGAGAAATGCGCGCTCGCCGAAGAGCGGGGCGCCGATGCGGTCGTGATCTACCCTGCGGACTCGATCCGCGAGCGCGCGATGGCCGAGACCGGGGGCGAGGGCTGCGACGCGGTGTTCGATCCCGTCGGCGGCGACCTCTTCGAGGAGAGCTTCCGTTCGCTCGGCTGGGGCGGGCGGCATGTCGTGGTCGGCTTCGCGGGCGGGGCGGTCCCCGCCTTCAGGGCGAACCATCTGCTGGTCAAGAACCGCGCCGCGCTCGGCCTTGCGCTCTTCAACTACCGCAAGCGCCGGCCGGACCGCCTGCGCGCCTCGGCCGAGGCGCTGCTGGACTGGGTCGCTACCGGGCGCATCCGCCCCCATATCGCCGCCGAACTGCCGCTCGAGGACGCGCCGGCCGCGCTGCGCGCCATCATGGACCGCAAGGCCGCCGGCCGGCTGATACTCCGACCGTAGTCCCGCCTATCCCCGCTGCCCCTCGCGGCTCCAGAGCCAGGCGAGCAGCAGCGCGCCCAGCGCCAGCACCAGCCAGGGCGGCAGCAGCGGCATGCGCTCTATGCCGGTCACGCGGTAGGCGCGGTTGTCGCGCAGGCCGAGCCAGTCCCGCCCCGCCATGCGCCCGCCCGGCCTGACGGCGCGCACATCCGGCACGGCGTCTCTTCCGAGCCACAGCACCCGCCCGCCCGTGGCTTCGGCGACCGGCGCGAGCCGGGCCGCAGTCGGGCGCAGGTCCTCGAATTCCAGCGGGTTCTCGACGGCGGCGCCCGCAACCGCCGTCTTCTCCCCCGACCGCACCTGCCACACGCCGGCCGTGTCCGCCTCGACCGCGCCGCGCCAGCGCCCGGCGCCGGCCGGCTTCAGCTCGACCGCGAGCGTGCGCCCGTCCGGGGCCAGCGCCGTCACCGGCTCGGGCGCCGCTTCCGCCTTGCGCCGCTCCACCTCCAGCCGCCCGCCCGCGATTCCGGCCGTCAGCGCGTCCTCTTCGAGGTCCGGCTCCTTCATCAGCCAATGGGCGAGGCGGCGCAGCAATTCCGCATGCGGACCCCCGCCCTGGTAGCCGCGCGCCCACAGCCACACCTGGTCGCTGGCCAGCAGGCCGACGCGCCCGTCGCCCACCCGGTCCACCAGCAGGAGCGGGCGGCCTTCCGCGCCCGACAGCAGCGCATGGCCGCTCTCCGGCTCCACGTCGATCTGGCGGAACCAGCGCCCCCAGCGGGGCTCCGCCGAACCGGCGACCAGCGGCCCGGTCACCGGATGGCGCCGGCCGATCTCCGTCGGAACCGGACGGAACGGCTCCGTGAGGATGCGCCCGGTCGGCCCGGCCGGATAGACGCCGCTCAGCGCCGAGTCGTGCAGCGAGGTGACGCGCGAGGCGAAGCCGGGCCCGGCGGCGTCGAGAAGCGCGCCGCCGCCGCGCACATAGTCGGCGACATTGGCGAGGTAGAGCTGCGGGATCACCCCCCGGCGCGCATAGCGGTCGAAGACCACAAGGTCGAATTCCGTCAGCCGCTGCTCGAAAAGCTCGCGCACCGGGAAGGAGATCAGCGCGAGTTCGCGGATGGGCGTGGCGTCCTGCTTGTAGGGCGGACGCAGAATGGTGAAGTGGATGAGGTCCACCGCCGGGTCGGATTTCAGCAGGTTGCGCCAG
Source organism: Alphaproteobacteria bacterium (assembly GCA_022827685.1). Lineage (GTDB taxonomy): Bacteria > Pseudomonadota > Alphaproteobacteria > Bin95 > Bin95 > Bin95. The sequence goes on along the minus strand of JAJEIH010000115.1, from coordinate 8,041 downwards.
ACCCGCTCGCCGGCATGGGGCCGCCCGGAGACCAGCAGCACCTTCAGGCGGTCCCGCACGCCGTTCACCGTGATGACCGCGCGGTTGTTGGCGGGGCTCAGTTCGCGCGGCCCCGGCTCCACCCCGAACTCGAAGACGGTGGCGCCCGCGCGGTCCACCGGAAGGGCGATGCGCTCCGCGCGGCCGAGGACGACGCCCGCCGTTTTCAGCAGGCGGCCGTCCGCCGAGATCGAGACCAGGGCGCCGCCGCGCCCGGCGCCCTCCGGGCCGAGATCCTCCACCAGAAGCTCGACCTCGACATCCTTGCCGACGATGCCGTAGGCCGGCGCGGCCCTGACAGACAGCCGCCGGTCGCCGTCCTCCTCCGGGTCGCCGGTCAGCAACACATGCACCGGGCCCATTTCCTCGGGTCCGGCAGGCGCCGCCGCCTGTGCGTCATGCACCTGGCCGTCGGTGATGAGGAAGGCCCCGGCCCGCTGGCGCCGGGGCACCGCCGCCCAGGCCTCGCGCAGCGCGCCCAGAAGCGCCGTGCCGCGGTCGGGTCCCCCCGCGCCCGCGGTCTCGACGATCAGCGCATCGAGGTTGGGCAGGAAGTCCAGCCGGCTCTCCAGCGCATCCAGGGCCTCATCCGTCATCCGGGTCCGGCCGCCCACGTCCTGGCTCCCGGAGCGGTCCACCAGGACGACGGCCGCGTCCCGCTCCTGCTCCCTCAGTTCCGAGACCAGGGTCGGCCGCAGGAGCGCGGCGACCAGCAGCGCCGAGAGCAGCAGGCGGAGCGCGCCGCCCGAGGCGCGGCGCGCGAAGGCAAGCCCCGCCGCCGCCAGCGCCGCCGCGCCGAGGCCGGCGATCAGCCACCAGGGCAGCATCGGCGCAAACGCGATATCGGTTGCGTTGGCGATCATCCGTCGAGACGCCGCAGAATGGCCGGCACATGCACCTGGTCGGCCTTGTAATTGCCGGTGAGCGCATGCATGACGAGATTGACGCCGAAGCGCCGCGCCGCTTCGCGCTGGCGCTCGCCGCCCGGGGTGACGGCGAACATCGGGCGTCCGTAGGAGTCCTCGGCCCAGGCCGCCGCCCAGTCGTTCGAGCCGATCAGGTAGCCGGTCACGCCGTCGGTGCGGCTCGAGGCCGTGCGCTCGACCCACACCGTGCCGCCGGCATACCGGCCCGCGAAGCTCTGGAGCAGGTAGAACGACCTTGTCAGCACATGGTCCGGCGGCACGGCCGTCAGCGGCGGCACGCGCATGCCCGCCAGCAGTTTCCTCAACCGCTCGCGCTCCGGCGTCATGACCGCGCCGCGCATGTCGATATGCCCCCCGACGGCGCTGCGGTCGCGCGTGTCGAACACCAGCATGCCGCCCGTCGCGACATAGGCGGCCAGCCGCGCCCGCGCCCTGTCGGAGAGCGGCGGCTGGTTCGCCGCGACCGGCCAGAACAGCATCGGGAAGAACGCGAGCTCGTCCCGTTCCACATCGACCGCCTGGGGCGCGCCCGGCTCGACCATGGTCCGGTCGGTCAGCACCCGGCTGAGGCCCGCGAGGCCCGCGCGGCTGGTTTCGTCCAGCTCCGCGTCGCCGGTGAGCACATAGGCGAGATGCACCTCGGCCGCGAGGCGCTCCGGGTCGTTCGCCAGCGCGTCGCCGCCGCCTCCGAAGCCGGCGAGCAGCGCGGCCGCCAGCCCTGCCTTCGCGCCGAGCGGCAGGTAGCCGCGATAGGCGAGCGAGGCCACCCCGTCCACCAGCAGCAGGGCGATACAGGCAAGCAGGAGCCAGGGAACAAGCGGATGCTCGCGGCCGGGCGCCAGGCCCCGCTCGACCACGCCCTGCGGCAGGCCCGCCAGCGGCGCAGGCGCAGGCAGGGCGGCGCCGAGATTGACGGCCCGGAATTCGCCGGCCCGTCCGTACAGGCCCGGCGGCGCGAACGGATCCGGCGGCTCCGCGCCGGTCCAGTCGCCCGGCAGCGGCAATACGGCCGGCCCGGCTTCCGTCCATCTCCCGAAGCCGTCCAGCAGGCGCGCGGGCTCGAGCAGCCCGGCAGGCCCGCCCGTTCCTCCGCCGAGCGCGGCCAGGCGTGAGAGCATCTGCGGGTAAAGCCCCGAGAGCGCGAGCGTGGACCAGTCGGCATTGGCGGAGGTATGCACAAGCGCCGTCCAGCCCTCGCCGAGCCGCGCGCCGGTCACGATGGGGGTGCCGTCCGCCAGCACCGCCCAGCTCTTCGCCGGGAGTTCCGGGCCCGGTTCGGCGAGCACCTGGCGGGTGACCGCGATGTCGCCGGCCGGCTCCAGCCCGGCGAAGGGGCTCGTTCCCGAAAATGCGCCGAGCCGCTGTGGCTGCGCCCAGGTGAGCGCGCCGCCGAGTTCGCGCCTGCCGCGGCGCAGCGGAACCGGAAGCAGGTCCGCGCCGGCTTCTGCGAGCCGCGGGCCCGAGAAGCGCAGCAGGACGCCGCCCGCCTCCACCCACTCGGCCAGCCGGTCGCGCTCCGCCCGCCTGGTCTCTGCCGCGTCGGTCAGCACCAGCGTGCCGACGCCCGCTTCGAGAAGCTCCGCGACCGGGGCCTCCACCACCGTGGCGAACGGGGCGAACGCCGTGCGGAGATAATGCTGGTCGTCGAGCAGCGGGTGGCCGGCCATGCCGGTCGCCGCCAGCCCGACCTTGCGCCGGCGCCAGTCGCTGCCGACCAGCGCGGTCGCGCCGGCGCCCGTCTCGCCGACGAGGCGGAAGCGCGCGATGCGGTTCAGCAACTCGTCCGGGCGTTCGATGGACGCCGATGCCGAGGTCTCGCCCTGGGCGAAGACAATCTCGGCCGCCGCCAGCCGCAGGCCGTCCCCGTCCAGCGCCTCGACCGTGACCGTCTGTGCCCGCCCGTCGGCCCGGTCCACATGGACCGTCAGGCGCCCGGCTTCGCGTTTCGGCGGGCGGAGCAGCCGGGCGCGGTCCCCGGGTTCCGGCCGCAGCACGTCCAGGCTGCCGAGGCGCTGCAGCGCCCGGGCGAAATCCGCGGCAAGGCCCTCTTCGAGCCCGTCGCTGACCCATATGGCGGTCGCCGGCCCCGAAATGCCGAGCTCCTGCGTGGCCGCCGCCGCGGCAATCCGGTCCGTCGGCCAGGGTTTCGGCTCCAGCGCCGCGACGGCCGCGGCCGCGTCGGCGGGCGGGAACGGCCCGACCGCCTGCGGCAGGCCGCCGTCGGGGCCGGGCGCCGTGGTCAGCAGCCGGACCGGGCGGTCCCGCCGCGCCGCCTCGTCCAGCACGGCAAGCGCCGCAGCCCGCATGGAAGGCCATTGCGGGGCGGACGCCCAGCCGTCATCGATGGCCAGCACCACCTCGCCCTGCCCTTCCAGCAGGCTGCCGGGCTGGAGGATCGGCCGGGCGGCCGCCAGCACCAGCAGCCCGGCGATCAGGAGCCGCAGCAGCAGCATCCAGGGCGGCGTGCGCTCGCTGCTGTCGTCCTCCTGCCTCAGCCCGAAGAGGAACCGGATCGCGGGAAAGCGGGTGGCGACCGGCTGCGGCGGGGTGATGCGCAGCAGCAGCCAGACCAGCGGCAGGGCCAGCAGGCCGAGCAGGAACCACGGCGCGGCGAAGCCGATGGCGCCGAGCGTCAGCACAGCCGGTCGGGCCGCTCGGCCAGCTGGCCGGCGAGCGCCAGCAGCGCCGAGACCGGCGGCGCATCGCTCCGGTGCCGCAGCAGCGTCCAGCCAAGCCGGGCCGCATTGTGCCGCAGGGCCTCGTTATGGGCTTCCAGCCGTTCGCGATAGGCGGCGCGCAGCCCCCCCACGCGGCGCACCAGAAGCTCGCCCTCGCCTTCCAGCCCTATGAAACGCCGCCTTCCCCGCATCGGCAGGTCGGTCTCCGCCGGGTCCAGAACCTGCACGATATGGCCGCGCACGCCGGAATCCGCCAGCCTGCGGAACAGCGGCTCGACCGTGCCGGCCGCGTCCAGGAAATCGCCGACCAGGAGCGCCTGGGCGTATTTGCCGAAGCCGAGGTTCCGGGGCAGGCCCGCGACGGGCGGCGCGCGGTCGAGCGCGAGCGACAGCTCGCCGAGGCGCCGCTCATGGCGGTAGCGGCGGGGCGCGGGCCCGATCGGCGCCACCTGGTGGCCGGCGCGCATCAGCAGCACGGCCGCCGCCAGGACCAGCAGCCGCGCGCGCTCGGCCTTGGTCTCCCGCGTCCGCGCGCCGCGCCAATCCATAGACGCCGAGCGGTCCTCCCAGAGCCAGAAGGTCTGCGCCGCGTCGCGCTCGCGCTCGCTGACGAGCACCCGGCCGTCCCGCGCCGAGCGCCGCCAGTCGACGGCGCGCACCGGGTCCCCCGCCCGGTAGAGGCGGAACTGCCAGAAATCGTAGCCGGGCCCCGGCCGGCGAAGCCCGTGGGAGCCCGCGCTCACCGTTTCCGCCACCCGGAGCGCGGCCACGGCCGGGGCCGGCAGCCCGGCGGCGAGGCGTTCCGCTGCGGCGACGGGCACCGGCCGCCCCGTTCAGCCGAGCGGCGCGGTCAGGCAGGCGATGACATGGTCAACGTCTATCCCCTCCGCCCTCGCGGCATAGGAGAGCGCCATCCTGTGGCGCAGCACCGGGCCGGCCAGCGCGCCCACATCCTCGACCGAGGGCGACAGACGCCCCTGCAGCAGCGCGCGCGCCCGCGCGCAGCGCATCAGCGCCTGCCCGGCCCTCGGCCCCGGCCCCCAGGCGACCCACTCGGCAATGCGCGCGTCCTCGGCGGTCTCCGGGCGCCCGCGCCGCACGAGGTCGAGGATCGCCGCCAGCACCGTCTCGCCGATCGGCATGAGCCGGGCCAGCTCCTGCACCTCCAGCAGCTCCTCCGGCGAGACGACCGGGCGCGCCTCCTGCCCTTCGCCGCCGGTGGTCCTGAGCAGGATCGTCTTCTCGGTGTCGATGTCGGGATAGTCCACGTCGATCTGGAGCAGGAACCGGTCGAGCTGCGCTTCGGGCAGCGGATAGGTGCCCTCCTGCTCGATGGGGTTCTGCGTCGCCAGCACATGGAACGGCCGGGGCAGGGAGCGCGGATGCCCGCCGACCGAGACCTGGCGCTCCTGCATGGCCTGGAGCAGGGCGGACTGCGTGCGCGGGCTCGCCCGGTTGATCTCGTCCGCCATCAGCAATTGCGTGAACACCGGCCCCTCGACATAGCGGAAACGGCGCCCGTTGCCGTCCTCGTCCAGGATCTCGGAGCCGAGGATGTCGGTCGGCATGAGGTCCGGGGTGAACTGCACCCGCCGCCGGTCCAGGCCGAACACCCGCGACAGCGTCTCGACAAGCAGGGTCTTGCCGAGGCCCGGCACGCCGACCAGCAGGCCGTGCCCGTCGGCGACCATGGTGACCATGGCCTGTTCGACCACCGAGGCCTGGCCGAAAATCACCTCCCCGACCGCGGCCGCGGCTTCGTCGAGGCGCCCGGCCGCGGCGTCGATGCGCCGGGCGACGGCGCCCCCGGATGCGTCTTCGGTTTCGCTTCGCATTGGCTGCATGAAACGGGGCCTCTCCGCGCCGCCGCGCCGAACGCGGCGAACATTGTAAATGGCGGCGCCGGCACCGCCGCGCCCGCGAGCAGAACGGCGCGGGCCTTACGGCGCCGACATACTGCCCTATTATGGCACCGCCATGGCCCGGAATCTCCAGACCTGCGAAGATTCGACGGACGCGCACCCGCGCGCGCCCATGCGCGGCGGCATGCGCATAGACCGCAACGGCGTGTGGTTCCATAACGGCCTGCCCTTCCGCCGCCCGGCGCTGGTCAGGCTGTTCAGCACCGTTCTGAAGCGCGCTCCCGACGGCGGCTACCTGCTGGAAACGCCCGTGGAGCGCGTGGAGATCGAGGTCGAGGACGCGCCCTTCGTCGCGGTCGAAATGCAGGCCGAGGGGGAAGGCCGGCGCCGGCAGGTGCATTTCCGGACCAATATCGACGAATGGGTGGCGCTCGGCCCCGGCCATCCGCTCCGGCTCGGCGCGCGGCCCTATCTGCTCGTCCGGCCCGGCATCGAGGCGGCGGTGCTGCGCGCGCCCTGGTACGAGCTTGCGGAGCTGGCGGAAGAGACCGGGACCGGCTACGGCGTGTGGAGCGGCGGGGCGTTCTTCGATCTGGGAGCGCTCGACGATGACTCGTGAGGAGGTGGTCGCGCGCCTCGAGGCCGCCGGGTTCGTCTCCGGTCCCGACGGGCTGAGCCCGCCCCGGCGCAGCGATTTCGACCTGCTGCCGGACGGCCGGCCCGCCTTCGCCAACGGGCGCGCGCTCAAGCCGGCGGGCGTGCTCGTGGCGCTGGTGGCGCGGGCGGAGGGCCCGACGATCCTGCTGACCCAGCGCACCCACCACCTCAAGCATCATGCGGGCCAGATCGCCTTTCCCGGCGGCAGGCGGGAGCCGGGCGACGCCGACATCCTGGAAACGGCGCTCCGCGAGACCGAGGAGGAGGTCGGGCTCGACCGGCGCCTCGTCGAGGTTCTGGGCCAGCTCGAGGTGTATGAGACCACCAGCGCCTATGCGGTGACGCCGGTGATCGGCTGGGTCGAGCCGCCGATCGAACTCAACGTCGATCCCTTCGAGGTGGAGGAGGCCTTCGAGGTGCCGCTCGCCTTCGTGCTGGACCCGGCGAACCACAAGCGCGAGACCATGTTCCGCGACGGGCTCCAGCGGCACTACTATGTGCTGCCATACCGGGGCTACCACATCTGGGGCGCGACCGCCGGCATGCTGGTCAACCTCCACGACACGCTCATGGGGGCGCCATGCTGAAAGCCGTCGTCCAGCTCCTGCTCGCGGCCTCGATTCCGCTGCTGCTCTACATGGCGTGGGTCGTCATCCGCGACGGGCGGCCCGCGCCCGGATGGCTGCGCGACGCGCCCTGGAACGCCATTCTCGTCTCCGGCTTCTGCCTGGTCGCGCTGCTGCTCGGCTACTGGGCGCTCACCGGCACCTCGGACCCGGAGGGCGCCTATACCCCGCCCCGGGTCGTGGACGGCGAGGTGGTGCCCGGCAAGGTGGCGGATTGATAGCGGCGGCCGCCGGGACTCTCCTCCCCCGCCTGCGGGCGAAGCCCGGTAGAGGCCCCGTCACGCCGGGAGGCCCTCCCCCAACCCCTCCCGCCCGGCGGGAGGGGGGCAATGGAGCAGCCTGCGCCTTCCCCCTCTCCTCTCCCGCCTGCGGGAAACGCCCGCAAATCTCCTCCCCCGCTTGCGGGGGAGGCCGGGTGGGGGCCCGCTTTCGCGCCAGCGGAAGCGGCGGGCGAAGGCCCATCGCACCGGGCGCCCCGGCATGACCGCATTCGCCCCGGCGGCGGACTGGATGCGCGATCCCGACATCGCGCGAATCGTGGGGGCGCTGGGCGATTGCCGCTTCATCGGCGGGGCGGTCCGCGACGCGCTTGCCGGACACGCCGTCCACGATATCGACATCGCCACGCCGGAGGAGCCGCCCGAGACCGTGCGGCGGCTGGAGGCGGCGGGCCTCAAGGTCCGCACCTACGGCATCGACCACGGCGTCGTGCTGGCTATCGGCGAGAAGCGCCATTTCGAGGTGGCGTCGCTGCGCCGCGATGTCGGCACCGACGGCCGGCGCGCCGTCGTCGCCTGGACGCGCGACTGGCGCGAGGACGCCGCCCGGCGCGATTTCACCGTGAACGCCATGTCGGCGAGCCCCGGGGGCCGGCTGTTCGACTATTTCGGCGGCCGCGCGGACCTCGCTGCCGGCCTCGTGCGCTTCGTCGGCGACCCGGAGCGGCGCATACGCGAGGACGTGCTGCGCGTGCTGCGCTTCTTCCGCTTCACCGCCCGCTTCGGGACGCTGCCGGGCGACCCCGCGAGCCTCGACGCCGCGGTCCGGCTCGCGCTGCTGATGGAGTCGCTTTCCGGCGAGCGCCTCCGGGCGGAGGTGCTGGGCCTGCTGGCCGCGCCCGACCCCGCCCCGGCGGCGGCCCTGATGGCGGCGCGCGGCGTGTTCCGCCCGATCCTGCCGGCGGCGGAGAGGGCGGACCGCCTCGCGCGCACCGTCGCGGCCGAAGCCCGGCTCGCCGCCGCGCCCGACCCGGT
>JAJEIH010000144.1 GCA_022827685.1 Alphaproteobacteria bacterium | reverse complement strand
ATACCAACGGCGTCGGATTGTGACTCATGGGAGATGGCCTCAACTGTCACCCCGGCCTCCGAGCCGGGGCCCAGTGCGGCCGTGCGGCGGCCCGGGGCGGTCGCGCCTGTTCTCCCCGGCTGCGCCCGCCGGGAACGCTGTAGCTGGACCCCGGCTCGGAGGCCGGGGTGATAAAAAAGAGCGCAAGCACGAGGAAAGGCGGCCGCGCCATAGGTTCCGGTCAACGACCGTTGGTATTATGCCCGAAACGGCTACAGCATATGAACTCTGCACATGAAGAACATGACATCTCATGACATTCCATGACGCATCGCCAAGGAGGCTCACGGCGCCGCATGACAAAACATGACATCCCATGACACTCCGGAAGCAGGGCAGCCCGCCGGCGGCGGGCGCGGTCGTTGACAGGGGCGCGGCGCCCGGCCATCAAGCGGGGGCAATAAGGGGCGGAGGAACGGATCCATGCAGGACGGTGATCTCTACGAGATTTACGCGGTCAAATACGGCGAGGTGGCCGAGCGCGCGATGAGCGAGAACATGATCGGCGGCGACCCGCACGACATGTCCGGCCAGCTCGACTTCTATGTCTGGGCCGTGGTCGGGCGCTCGCGGACCTTCATCGTCGATACCGGCTTCAACCACGAGACGGCGGCGGAGCGGAACCGGAAGCTGCAGCGCCTGCCGAAGGAGGGCCTCGCGCTGGTCGGCGTCGATGCCGGCGCGGTGCGCGACGTGATCGTGACCCACATGCATTACGACCATGCCGGCACGCTCTCGGACTTCCCCAATGCCCGCTTCCACCTCCAGGCGCAGGAGATGGAATACGCAACCGGCCCCTGCATGTGCCATGAGGTGATAAAGGCGCCCTACCATGTGGAAGACGTCTGCACCATGGTGCGCAAGCTGTATGCGGGCGAGCTGACCTTCCATGACGGCGACGCGCAGCTTGCGCCCGGCATTTCCGTCCATCACATCGGCGGCCACGCCAAGGGCCTGATGAGCGTGCGCGTCGAGACCCGGCGCGGGCCGGTGGTGCTGGCCTCGGACTCGGCGCATTTCTACGCCAATCTCGAGCAGCGCCGGCCGTTCCCGATCGTCTATAACGTCGCCGACCTGCTCGCCGGCTTCGACCGGCTGGAGGCGCTGGCGGGCGCGCCGGACCGGGTGGTGCCGGGCCATGACCCGCGCGTGCTCCACCGCTATCCCGCCGTTTCGGACGAGCTGAAGGGCATCGCGGCGCGCCTCGACGCCGAGCCCGCCTGAGCCTTGCGCCTCGGCATCCTGGACCAGTCGATCGCGGCGGAAGGCCGGCCGCAGGGCGAGGCGATCCGCAACACGGTCGCGCTGGCCGAGCATTGCGAGCGGCTCGGCTACGACCGCTTCTGGGTCTCGGAGCACCACAACCACCCGACCATCGTCGGGACGGCGCCCGAAATCCTGGTGGCCGGCATGGCGGCGCGGACCTCGCGCATCCGCATCGGCAGCGCCGGCGTGATGCTGCCGCATTACGCGCCCTTCAAGGTCGCCGAGCAGTTCCGGGTGCTGGACGCGCTGGCGCCGGGGCGCATCGACCTCGGGCTCGGCCGCGCGCCGGGCTCGGACGGGCTGACGGCCTTCGCCCTCAATCCGCGCGCCAATGAGCGCCCGGCGGAGTTCCCCGCCGACATCCGCGACCTCCAGGCCTGGCTGAGGGCCGAGCCGCTGCCGGAGGGCCACCCGTTCGCCAGGCTCGGCGCCTTCCCGCAGGGGGAGACCGCGCCCCAGATCTGGCTGCTGGGCTCGTCAAACTACGGCGCGCAGGTGGCGGCCTGGTTCGGCCTGCCCTACGCCTTCGCCTGGTTCTTCACCGACGGGCGCGGGGCAAGGGAGGCGCTCGGCCTCTACCGCGAGCATTACAAGCCGAGCGCGGACTGGCCGGCGCCGCATTCGGCCATCTGCGTCTGGGCGCTGGCGGCCGACAGCGAGGAGGAAGCGCAGTTCCATTTCGGCCCGCGCCTGCGCTGGCGCCTCGGCCGCGACCGGGGCATGTTCCTGCCGCTGGAATCGGCCGAGAAGGCCGCCGCCTACGAATACAGCGACGGCGAGGCGGCGCGGCTCGCCCGCTTCCGCGAGCAGGCCATTGTCGGGCGGGCGGAGCATGTGGTCGAGCACATCAGGGCCATCGGCGAGGAACTCGGCGTGGACGAGATCGCCATCGTCACCTGGACGCATGACGAAAGCGTCCGCCGGCGGAGCTACGAACTCATCGCCCGCGCCTGGGGCATCGCGCCCGGCTAACCCGTTGCCCGGCGGGCGAGGTTCAGCAGGTCCGCGAGGTCGAGAATGCGCGCGACCCAGGGCTCGCGCGGATTGAAGCCGGGGCCGGCCTCGCCGAGCAGGCGGCCTTCGAGCGCGTCCAGCAGCCGGGAGAGCCGGCGGTCATGGATGCCGAGACGCGCCTGCACGGGATCGGCCGCCACCCCGGCGAAGGCCGTCAGCATGGCCGGCAACAGCACCAGCGCGCCGGTGAGGCCGGCGACCGCGACCGTCGAGGCCTTGGCGGGGAACAGGCCGTACCAGAGCCCGCCCGCCGCCGCGCCGAGCGGGAAGCCGGCAATCGCCGCCTGCTGCGCCAGCGCCTGAGCGGCCACGGGACCGAGCGAGAGCGCCCCCGGCGTCCACTGCCGGAAGGCCGCCGCGCCGATGCCCGCGGAGACGAGCGAGGCGGCAAGCTCGGCGACCGCGAGCCGGGCCTCGCCGTAACGCCCGGCCGCCTGTTCCGCCCAGGCGCGGAAACCCGGCTCGGCGGCGGCGGAGGAAAGCCGGTCCAGAAGCGCGCCCACCGCGGGATCGCGCGCGATCTCCCCGGCGAGCGCATCCCGCTCCGAGCGGCGTCCGGGCTGCGCATAGGGCAGTTCCAGCAGCTCGGTGAACAGCCGCCACTCGATCTCCCGCGCGACATCGGTGACGAACACCTTCCGCCTCTGCCGCAGCCCGGCGGCGGCGCCCTCGTAGCCGCCGCGCTCGGCCAGCCGGGCGGCGGCCTCCAGGGCCAGATTGGGGCCGGCGAGCGCGAGGTTGGCGGGCGCGCGCAGCAGGTCCCGCCCGACCGCCCGGCGGTGGAGTTCGAGCGTCCCTCTCAGGCGGAAATTGCGCCGCACGAAGTCCGGCGCCATCTGCCGGCGGCGCCGGATATAGCGCGCGACCGCCCGGCGGACCGCGGCGTCGGCCTCCTCGGGCCCGAGATATGGCGCGACATCGCCCATCCGGGGAATATGGGGTGCGGCCGCGGCCGGTGCGAGAGGCCGGCCCGCCGGCGCTCAGAGCGTGCGGATGTAGTAGATCAGGTCGAGCTCCGGCGGCACGGCCCCGGCCTGGCTCAGCATGTCGTGGACCTGGCCGCGGTGGTGGGTCTCGTGGTTGAAGAGATGCGTGAACACAAGCCGCAGCGGCGTGCGGAACGGTGTGCCGGCGAGATTGCTGTAGGCGAGGTCGCCCGCCAGCCGGTCCTCGGTCATCGTCCCGAGGACACGGTCGATGCGGTCGTCTTCGGCCTCCCGCGCGCGGCGCAGTTCGTCGAAATCGTCGAACAGCACGGTGTCGAGCGGGGTGCCGCCGTCGGCCAGTCCCTCAATGCGCGCAAGCCACGCGCGGTCGCCGACCAGGATGTGGTTGAGCGTGTTGTGGATGGAGCCGAAGAACGCGGCGCGGTCCCGCTTGCGCTCCGCGTCGCCGAGGCCCGCGCAGGCGTTGTAGAGCCGCCCGTTGGCCCAGCGGTTATAGGCGGCCATGGTCTTGAAATGGTCGAGGAACATGGTGTTTCTCCAGTGTTTTCCGGCGGGCGTCACGCCGTCAGCGCCAGATAGTCGGCATTGCGCCGGTCATGGAGGGTGCGGACGGCTTCGCCGGCGCGGGCGAGCGGGAAGGCGCGCACCGGGCCGGACCCAAGCTTCCCGGCGCCGACCAGCTCGAACAGCTCCTCGGAGGCCGTCAGCAGGTCGCCTTCATCGGCGATCCAGGCCGGGAGCGTCGGCCGCGCGACGACCAGGGAGCGCGCCTCCAGCCGCTGGAGGGCCAGGGGCGGCGGCGGCCCCGCGACATCGCCGAAGCCGATGGCCATGCCCGCGGGCGCCAGGCAGTCGAGGCAGCGGGCGAGGGTCCCGCCGCCCACCGCGTCATAGGCGACATCCGCGCCCCGGCCCCCGGTTATTCCGAGGACCTGCGGGGCAAAGTCTCCCGCGCTGTGCAACACCGCATGGCCGCACCCGTTCGCTCGTGCGATCCCGGCCTTCTCCCCGCTGCCGACGGCGCCGATGACCTCCGCGCCGACGGCCGCCGCCCACTGGCAGAGCAGCCGCCCGACGCCGCCGGCCGCGCCCACCGCCAGCACGGCCTCGCCCGGCTGCACGCGGCGCAGCCGGCGCAGCAGGTAGTGGACGGCGAGGCCCCGGCGGATGACGGCCGCGGCGGTCGCGTCGTCGATGTCGTCCGGGACCGGGACGAGCCGGCCCGCCGGGACATTGCGGACCGCGCGCCAGGCGCCGGGCAGGTCGGCATAGGCCAGCCGGTCGCCGGGCCGGACGCCTTCGACGCCCGCGCCCACCGCCTCGACCGTGCCGGCTGCCGCCACGCCGGGAACGAAAGCGGCACCTTCTTCCGGCGCGATGAGGCCGCAGCGGTCGAGGCCCATGGCGGTCTGGCGCAGCCGCACCTCGCCGGGGCCGGCCGGCCCGACGGCCTCCTCCTCGACAGCCGGTCCCGCGCAGCCGGGCCGGACGCGGATAACCGCCGTCACGCCTTGGCGGGCCGCATGTGCTCCGGCACGGTCAGCCCGAACAGCTTCGCCGCGTTCAGGCCGAGGATCTTCGCCCGGTCGGCCTCGTCGAGCCCGCCCATGGTGCGCTCGATGGCCTCGCCGGAATGCGGCCAGGTGCCCTCGTGGTGGGGATAGTCGTTCGCCCACATGAAGTTGCCGGAAAGGCCCCAGTCCTTCGCGAGCGCCAGCCCGGCCGGGTCTTCCTGGAAGGTGGCGTAGCCATGCGCGCGGTAATAGTCGGACGGCAGGCCCTGGAGCTTCGGGCGCACCCACATATGGTGCTTGCGGTAGGCCTCGTCCATCGCGTCAAGCAGCCAGGGCACCCAGCCGATACCGGCCTCGATGGTGGCGAAGCGGATCTTCGGGAAACGCTCCAGCACGCCTGAGGCGCAGAGGTTCGCCACCGGCTCGATGGTCGGCGAGAGCGAGTGGGTCACATAGTTGATGACCGCCCCGCCATTGCCTCGCGAGGCGCGCGGGTCGCGCCCGGTGCTGACATGGAAGGTGACCGGCATGCCGGTCTCCTCCACCAGCGCCCAGAGCGGGTCGAAATGCGGCAGGTTGTAGTTGACGTGATCGACATCGTGCCCGCCCCAGATGGGCTTGCAGGGGAGCGTGAGCGCCTTGTAGCCGAGCTTTGCGCAGCGCTCGATCTCGGCGAGCGTGCCGTCGAGGTCGCCGGTCGCAACCGCCGCCACGGGCACCATCTTCTCCGGCCAGGCGCCGAACTGCTCCCAGGCCCAGTCGTTCCACACCCTGCACTGGGCGTTGGCGAACACCGGGTCCGGCGTCGCCCACATGGCGAGGCCTTTGTTGGGGAAGATGATCTCGGCGTCGATGCCGTCGCTCTCATTGTCGCGGATGCGCCCCTCGGGGTCGGCGCCGGCCTGCGAGCGCACCCAGTCCTCGCCCTCGAAGCTCATGATGCGGATGCGGTCCGGCCGGTAGCCCTCGCAATAGCGCCACTGCACGCCGTTCTCGTCGGTGACGACGCGGGGCGCGCGCTCGCGGTATTTCTCCGGCAGGCGCGCGGCCCACAGGTCCGGCGGCTCGTTGGCGTGGCTGTCGGTCGAGACCATGTAGTATTTCTTCGGGTCGCCGGCGCGCGCGGTGCGCATCCAGCCTTCGTGGCCCGGCGTTTCCAGCCGCCAGAGGTTCTCGGCATTGATGGCGATATCGTTCATGGGCTCCCGGATGCTCCCTCGGATGGTCGTTCGCGCCGGACGCTACCCGCTCGGTCCCCCGCCGTCCATACCGGCCCCGGCCGGCCAAGGGGCAAGCCGTTGAGCGCGCGGGACAATCCCTGGTGGGCCCCCGGGGCCTACACCGCCCGCCGGCCGGCCCTGCTCGCGCGCGCGGCGCTGCTCAGGCGCATGCGGGCGTGGTTCCACGGTGAGGGCTTCGTCGAGGTCGAGACCCCGGCACTCCAGGTCGCGGCCGGCATGGAGGTGCATGTCGCGCCCTTCTGCACGGCGCTGCAGGAGCCGGACGGGCGGTCCCGCGCGCTCCGGCTGCACAGCTCGCCCGAATTCGCGATGAAGAAGCTGCTGGTCGCCGGCGAGCCGCGCCTCTTCCAGTTCGCCCGCGTCTTCCGCAACGCCGAGCGCTCGGCCACGCACCACCCCGAGTTCACCCTGCTGGAATGGTATCGCGCGGGCGCCGGCTGGCGCGACCTCGTCCCCGACTGCGAGGCGCTGCTGGCGCTGGCGGGCCCGGAGCTCCGCTGGAACGGGCGGCGGGTGCCGACGGCCGCGCCCTTCGAGCGCCTGTCCGTGGCGGCGGCCTTCCGGGACCGGCTCGGCCTCGACGTGCTGGCGGCGGACACGGCCCGGCTCGCCGCCGCCTGCCGGGCGGAGGGGCTGGAGCCCGGCGGCAGAGACGGCTGGGAGGACCTGTTCTTCCGCCTCTTTCTCAACCGCATAGAGCCGCATCTGGGCCTCGCGCGGCCGACCGTGCTGCACGGATGGCCGGCGCGCATGGCGGCGCTCGCCCGCCTCGACCCGGACGACCCGCAGACGGCGGAGCGCTTCGAGGTCTATGTCGGCGGGCTGGAACTCGCCAACGCCTTCGGGGAGCTGACGGACGCCGCCGAGCAGCGCCGGCGCTTCGAGGCCGCCGCCCGCGAGCGCCGGGCGCTCCATGGCGACGATCTGCCCCTCGACGAGGACTTCCTTTCCGCGCTCGAACACGGCATGCCGGCGGCGGCGGGAATCGCGCTCGGCTTCGACCGGCTGGCCATGCTGGCGACGGGCGCGGACCGGATCGAGGACGTGCTCTGGGCGCCCGTGGCGGCGGCGGAAGACGAGGGACAAGGACAAGGAGCGGGGCGGATGAGCGAAGCAGGCAGGTTTTTCTGGAACGAGCTGATGACGCCGGATGTGGAGGGGGCCAAGGCCTTCTACGGCAGGCTTTTCGGCTGGGAGGGGCAGACCGCGCCGATGCCGGGGCCGGACGGCGCGGAATATACCGGCTTCATGCTGGGCGGCGGCCCTGTCGGCGGCGCGCTGGCCCCGCCGGAGCCCGGCATTCCGCCGCACTGGATGCCCTATGTGCGCGTCGAGGACGCCGACGCGGCCGAGGCGGCGGCGGTCGAGGCCGGCGGACAGGTGTGCCGCTCGGCCTTCGACGTGCCGCAGGTCGGCCGCATCGCGGTGTTGCAGGACCCGGCCGGCGCCGTCTTCGCCGTGATCGCGCCCGCCCCGGAGCTTCTCGCCGGCGGGTAGCGGGCACTCCCTTCGGACCGGCTGCCGGCCCGCATCGCGGTTTGCATCGCTCCCGCTCTGCCGGCCCGGACGGCGGGGAGCCCCCCGGATCGTGTCATGGGATGTCATGATTCGCATGCGGGCAGCGCATATCCCATAGCCGCTTCGGGCATGAAGCCGCCGGCTCCGCCCCGCCGCTCCAGGCATTCCATCCGGTTTCCCCGACCTCCCGTTTTCGGCATGAGGCTCTCCTCCCGATCCGTCTGCGATCCGTCTCCCCTCCGCCCGCCGGCCCGCACGGCGGGGAACCCCCGGGAATGTGTCATGAGATGTCATGATCCGCATGCAGGCAACGCATATCCCATGGCCGCTTCGGGCATGACACCGCCGGTTCCACCCCGGCGCTCCAGGCATTCCGCCCGGTTTCCCCGACCTCCCGTTTTTGGCATGAAGCCTCTCCTCCCGATCCGTCTTCGTTCCGTTCTCCCCGCCGCCGCGCCGAACGCGGCGAACATTGCAGATGGCGGCGTTGGCGCCGCCGCCCGGTTCCCCGGTGTGGCGGGACCCTGATTCGCGCGTTATGTGCGCGGGCGCCTGCGCCCGTCGGCGCGCGTTTCGCGGCGGCGCGGTTTGCGCGCCTGATTGCGCCTGTACGCCCGCGCGCGCGAGCCCGGCGCAGGACGCACCTCTCCTGTCCGTTCCGTCCATCGTTTTTCGCGCCGGCGCCGACGCGAAGGGACACGGCCTCCGGACGCCGTTCCCGATTATTGTTCCTCTTTTATTCTGGCAATGCTGCACCCAGATTACAAGTCCATAAGACGACATTTCCGGAATTTTTCTGCCATGGGGTTGATTTGACAGGAATAAAAGTCGCTCTCCACGCTCATGCCCGTCCGCCGCCCGGGACCCCGAGTCCGGGCCCCGGCCGGCTGCTGCGCAAGGTAGCGGTCCGGTTCGGGCGGGCCGCAGGAAAAGGCTGTCCGGTCGTGCCGTCTTGCGGGCGGCCCGGCGACCGGCGCATGCGCTTCGGTCAACGGGAGTCGACGCGCCGGGCGTGTTCCTCCAGGGCCGCGCGGAGCCGGTCGTTCGGCGGCGGCTAAGGGCCTCGAAGAAGTGCACCGCGTCCCCGCGCGCGAGCGCCAGGGTCTCGCGCCTGTCTATACGCCGCTTCGCCGGGCCGCAGGTCGATGCGCTCGTTTCGGACCATACTTGGGTTCCCGTCTACCGCCCGCCGGCATATGGATTCACGAGCCGGACGCCGGTGGCTTCGAAATCGGCAATGTGTCGCGTAACGACCGTCATCCCGTGCACGATCGCGGTGGCGGCGATCGGTGCGCAGGTTCGGCACGTGCAATCGCGCGCAGGCCTATTCATCACCTTCCTGCCTGTTAGCACCTCCCCTCCGGCGTTCGGGGCATCATCGCACAGGCAACCATTAGCAAGCGATTGGCAAGTTAACCGAATAAACATCCTATTTTTGATAGGAATTCGATAAATTTTTTTGTACTTTTGACCAAAGAGGGATATTGGAAAAATTAACTTCAAGAAGAGCCGGAATGTGAGGAAATAACTTGAAATTGTCGAACAAGCACAGAGAAATAAATATTGAATTAAATATCACCATAATCAAATCGCTGAATGATGATTTATATTTGTCTAAGAGCATGTTCAACACAACAGAGTCGTTATTGTCACTTATACGAAAATTTATCTGGCTATCATCGCCTTCTGGTATGAACATATATTGCACAGAAGCTGATGCAGGGTGAGAAAATTCACAAAGGCTTCTGTAAATAGATCTGATATTCTCAATTTCAAACTTCTCTAGCGTTTTTATATAAAATGAACTTGGTTTCGCGATATGAGATTTGGGAATTCCTTCTTTTTCTTCATGTGTTATTCTGCGCGCATATATGAACTCGATCAATTTATCCTCAAGCTCTTTTGCGCCATATATGTTTCGATCCTCGCGTCCTAAAATGCATCTGTTTATAGAGTGATAGTTTTCGGAAATAGCATGGGGTATATATTGTAAAGTATCAATGCTATCTCCAACACTCTCAATTAGGGCGCGTGCGCACGAAGCCCAGCCGGGAAGATTTTTGGCAGCATACTCTCTTGCCGTTGCATCTATGAGTCGACAAGTTCGAATTTGGGAGGATACAATAGAAATATGAGCACGGAATAATATTTCCCGCCAATATATCTTGTTAATGTCTTGGGTTTTATATTGTCCATTTTTGCTTTTCATTTCAAATATTTCAAAGTTCTCAAAATAATACCTTGCTTTGAGAACAGATGGGCATGTCTGCTTGGATAGGTTAATGTAAAAGGTTGCATTTTCTCCAAAGACGGCTTCAATGTCCTTATTATCTGAAAGAAATAGCGAATTACTTTGCATTGTCTTTCTTCCTTATGCGCTCACCTGTTGATCTCACATATCCGAATGTACACCATCGCAGTCATTACCTTAAGGAACGCTAGAGTAACTCGACGTTGCTTACATTTAGATGCGACAGTATAATCGACCGGAAGGGCACGTTCCTCAAACTTGGCTTTCGATGCGGATACGCGGTGGCTCGAAGTCGATATCGGCAAGGCCAGGCATGGACATCATGTCCAGCAGGCTGCGGCGCCCCGGCCAGACACCGGTAGTCCTCGATGCGGAGCAGCACATAGGCGGGCCGGCCCCGGTCGGTGATGAACACCGGCCCGGCCTTCGCGGCCCTCTTCGCGCGGGTGAGGTCCCGGTCGAATTCGCGGCTGGAGACGGTGGTGACGGTCACGGGCGGGCTCCGCGGCAAGGGTGGCGACGAAACTACATTTTGCGGGCCCCGTGCAAGCGAATTGCCGCCGTCGTATTATTGCAACCGGCAGGGGGGAACCGGCCTATGCACAATGGGCTGTTCGCGGCGAGCGGGGGAAAGCAAGCCCTTTCCCGATTGGTGAAGTTGGCTTGGGACGCCTTCGACAAGGCTTCCGACTCGCCATCGCGTGTTGCGCCGGCAGCGCCGATCCTGTTTTTCGGCGACCTCGACGCGTACCGGAATTCTCCGCTGCGTGTGGTGACGGTCGGCCTGAATCCCTCCTTGAAGGAATTCCCGGCGAAAAACCCTTTCCGGCGTTTTCCCTTGGACGGCAGCGACAGCGATCGGGAGCCGGGCCGTTACCTTGACGCAATGTCGGCCTACTTCCGCACCGACCCTTACGGCAGCTGGTTCGGCACCTTCGAGCCGCTGCTCAATGGCGCAGGATCGAGCTATTACGCGGGCCAGGCGGTCTCGACGGCGCTGCACACCGACATATGCTCTCCCGTCGCCACCGATCCGACATGGACCGGTCTCGGGAAGACGGAGCGGAAGACCCTTGAGGCGGACGGCGGTCCGCTCTGGCATATGTTGCTGGAGGCGCTTCGTCCTCAGGTGGTATTGCTGTCCGTGGCGAAAGACCATCTCGGCCGCATCGACTTCAACCCGATTTCCGAGTGGCGGACTGTCCGCGTCTTCGAGCGAACGAAAAGCGGCGCGCTCCGAAGACAGCCTTACGAGATCATGGCGCGGTGGTACGAGATCGGCGGCGAACGATCCTTGTTCGTCTTCGGCCAAGCGGCCCAGAGGCCGTTCGGGCTGTTGTCCGACGACCAAAAACGCGAAACGGGCACGATAGCAAAGGAGATATATCGGGATGGCGGATAAGCGCTGTTTCGTTCAATTCCCACATCCGGGAGGGGAGCACGGGCCCATAACAGGCTCTCGTTGGCACAGGCCGCCGCCCAATCACCGGCGGAAATTCATGCAATTGCGCGGCCAATGGATCGATGAAAATAGCGCCAAGCAGCCCGGCGACTTGTGGGCATGGGGCGAGTGGGAACCCGAATCGGATATTCTCCGTACATTCAATCCTGCCGGAGAGGGTTCCGGGCATCCACGCCGTCTTCGGAAGCCATATTATGTCCCGAAGAGCGACCAAGAATACTCGAAATTACACAATACCGATCCCTTCATATTCGGGGAGCATTTTCTCTACTCGAATTGCCGCCAGAAATCGGGCCTGAAGCGACTGGCAAAGGGGTCGATAATCGCTTTCGGGAGCGGCAAGGAAATCAATGGCCAACCGGCATGGACGCTCGATACAGTAATGGTAGTCAAGGATTTCATTGACTACGCCCCTTGCAGGGCGCGCGAGGAACTCAATGGTTGGGCGTCGGACACCTTTCTCGAAGTCTGCGGCGGCCCGTTTTCTGCTTCCCCGGAATCGGACCGGCTCAGGCTTTATCGGGGAGCAACGCCCGGCGATTCGGTCGATGGAATGTTCAGCTTTTTTCCCGCGGTTCCGGCGGGCGGCGCGACGGGTTTTCCGCGTCCGCGGATTAACCTCCGGGACAAGTATTTCAACCCCAGAAGCTTGCGCAACGTCAAAGGGCTACGGGATGAGCGCAGTTGCGGTGAATTGCGGGACTTGTGGGAATCTTTCGTGAAGCAGGTCCGCGATGCCGGACTCGTTCTCGGCACTTACGCCGAATTGCCGGAGCGCCGGATAGAATAGGCCACCCTAATATCCCGGAATCGAAGTGCGTTGCATTGCAAAACAGCCGTCCGGGCATGACGGAAGAGCCTGTCGAAGGGGATGGTCCTTCGATACGCGCCCGCTGACGCGGACGCTACTCAGGATGAGGGGTTGGGACATGGCGGGCGAAAGCCCTGCGGTTCGTCCGCGGCCGGCAGGTCCGCCCCGCCGCCGAATTTGCTATAGCCGCCGGGTTCGTTCCAGCCGCCGGACCGGGGCGCCGCCCGCGCCTGCCGGGGCCGGCCATTCCGGCGAAAGGGTTTCCCCATGTTCGGCTGCTTCTTCCCCAGCCCGCGCGCGTTCGGCATCTCGGCGGTGGCGTGGGCGCTCGCGGCACTGCTCTTCTGGTATATTGCCGCCTCCGACTGGGGCGACCCGACGGGCTTGTCCGGGCTGATCGGCGCGGAGGAGCGGGCCGTTTGGGTTTATGTCTATTCGTTCCTCGCCTATGCCTTCTTCGCGCTCTTCTGGATGTGGTTCCGCCCGCACCCTTGGTCGCGCTGGTCGGTGGCGGGCTCGGCGCTGATCGTCTTCGTCACCTGGTTCCAGGTGCAGCTCGACGTGATGATCAACGAGTGGTTCCGGACCTTCTACGACATTATCCAGAAGGCGCTGGCGGAGCCGGGCGCGGTCACCGCCGGGGACTATTACGCGCAACTCGCCACCTTCCTCACCATCGCCATGGTGTTCATCACCACGGCCGTGCTCAACCACTTCTTCACCAGCCATTTCGTCTTCCGCTGGCGCACCGCGATCAACGACCGCTATGTCCGGCTCTGGGAGCAGGTGCGGCATATCGAGGGCGCCTCGCAGCGTGTGCAGGAAGACGCCATGCGCTTCGCCGGCATCATGGAGTCGCTGGGCGTGCGCTTCATCGACGCGGTGATGACCCTGATCGCCTTCCTGCCGATCCTCTGGGCGCTGTCGGTCCACATCAAGGAAATCCCGGTCTTCGGCGAGGTCGGGCAGGCGCTGGTGTGGGTTGCGCTCTTCTGGTCGGTGTTCGGCACCGGCATCCTGGCGCTGGCCGGCTACCGCCTGCCGGGGCTGGAGTTCCGCAACCAGCGCGTCGAGGCCGCCTTCCGCAAGGAGCTCGTCATGGGCGAGGACCGGGAGGACCGGGCCGAGCCGCCGACGCTGGGCGAGCTGTTCGCCGACGTCCGGCGCAACTATTTCCGCCTCTACCTCAACTACCTCTACTTCAACATCGTGCGCTACGGCTATCTCCAGGCGGGCGTGATGCTGCCCTATGTGGCGCTCGGGCCGACCATCGTCTCGGCGGGGTTCTCGCTCGGCGTGATGCAGCAGATCGTCCGCGCCTTCGGCCGGGTGGAGAACTCGTTCCAGTTCCTGGTCAACAGCTGGACGACGATCGTGGAGCTGATGTCGATCTACAAGCGCCTCGCCGCCTTCGAGCGCGCGATCGCGGGCGACGACCTGGCCGCGATCGAGTTCGAGACCGGAACCCGGACCGCGGTGGGGTAGCGGGCGGTCAGTCCCGCGGCTGGAGCCAGGACTCGGACCAGGCCAGCACGGCGCTGGAGGACTGGTGCGCGCCGCGCTTCTCGAGCCAGGGCGCGCCGGCCGCCATGCGCCCGTTGAGCGAAAGCTGGGCCGAGGCGTGGGGGATGAAGGTCGAGAGCACGCCGAGCGGGCGGCCGGCGGTGCCGGGCGGGCCGTTCAGGATGAAGGGCTCGAGCGCGTCGTACCAGGTCATGCGGACGATGTCCTCGTCCGACTCGACGGTCTCCACCGTGGCCGCGCGCGGGTCGCCCTCGCGGGTGAACACCGCCGGCAGCACCGGCACCGATTCGTCGGCGAAGGGCAGGTGCAGCAGCGTCTCGATGGTGCGCTGCAGCCAGCGGGCGACGGCGATGTCGTCGCTGTAGATGCGGACGTCGCCGCCGGTCAGCTCCCCTTGCATGAAGAGCGCGTGGCCGGCCCCGGCAGGGCACCACAGCACCCGCCAGTGGCTGGTGCGCTCGGACATCGTCCCGCCGCCGTCATGGCTCATGCGGATAAAGGAGTTCTCGCCGGTCATCAGGACCTTGTGGGCGTCGATGGGCGCGGTCATGGGGTCGGTTCCTTCGGGGTCGGAAACCGCATAATAGCGGGTCCCGGCTCCCGGGTCCCGCAGACCTTCCGAAGGCGGTCAGCCGGCTTCGGGGCCCGGCCGCCCGCCGGCGAGCACCATGGCGAGGAACCGCCGCTGGCGGTCGCCGGCCGGCCTGTCGGGGAACAGCCTGTCATGGATGGCCAGGGCGTCTTCCGGGGCGGAAATCCCGCACTCGTCCAGCAGCAGGCGAAGGTCCTCCGCGTCCGCCCCGCGCGCGGCCTGGAGCTTCATCGCAAGCATGTATTCGGGCGATGCCCCCATGACGACAAGCGACGGGGACGAATAGACCGGACGCGGCGCAGGGTCCGGGGCCCGCGGCCGGTACATGGCCGCCAGGTCGTTCAACCAGGTCGAAGGCCATCCCCGGCTTGCCGCGATGCTGCGGACGGCGTCGAGCACGGGGCCGTGCCCCTCGGCGATCGCCACATCGATGTCGCCGGTCAGCGAGCGGCGGCCGTATAGCATGATCATGGCGCCGCCGCCCACCAAGTGGATGTGGGCCCGGCGCTGGTCCCGTGCGAGCGCTTCCGACAGTTCGTCGAGGGCGTCGCGGATCCCGGCCCGCCCGAATTCCGGCATTGCCAGGCCTACCAGGGCTCCGGCTCGCCGCCGCGCGCGTCGAGGTCCATCGGGTCGGGCAGAGCGCCGTGGCGCAGGAAGGCCGCCGGCGCGCGGACCACGGAGCGGCTGCCGACGGCCGCGACTGCGACCCACGGCGGATCGACAAACCGTTCGGGCTCGTCGCACCAGTCCGGCGCCTCCAGGCCGTGAAGGCCCGCCAGATGCTCCGCCATGCCGGCGAGCAGCGCGTCCCAGCGCGTGCCGGTGAGCGGCGGCGCCGCCTCGAGGACCGCCGCCCTCCGCTCCGGCTCGACGGCCATCAGGAACCGCGGCACCTCATGGACGATCTTGCGGTAGATGCCGTCCGGGTCGCCCGGGTTGTCGCGGACGAAGACCGCATAGTCCTCAAGCGCGAAGGAGAAGGCCAGCATCCTGTATCTCTTCGGCCCCGCTGCCGCCGCCCTCAGGCCCGCGCCTCGCGGAAGCGGGAGAGGGAGCCGCCGTGCATGACGGAGCCCGGCAGCGGGTGGCCGACAATGTCCTCGGCAAGCCGCGCGCATTCGATCAGCGCGTCGAGGTCCACGCCCGTGTCGATGCCCATCTCCTCGCATAGGAAGACGAGGTCCTCGGTGCAGACATTGCCGGCCGCGCCCTTGTGCGCGGCGAAGGGGCACCCGCCGAGGCCGGCGACGGAGCTGTCGAACTTCACCACCCCCATCTCCAGCCCGGCATAGGCGTTGGCGATGCCCATGCCGCGCGTGTCATGCAGGTGGAGCGCGATCTCCTGGTCCGGCCATTCCTCGCGCACCGCGCCCACGACCGCCCTGATCGAGGCCGGCTGCGCCCAGCCCATCGTGTCGGCGAGCGAGAGCGTGCCGATCTCCACGCCCTTCTCCGCCGCGATCTCCATCAGGTCGCGGACCGCCGCCAGCACCCTGGCGACCGGGATCTCGCCCTCGAAATTGCAGCCGAAGGCGGCCATCACCGACGCCTTGCGCACCGGCATGCCGTAAGCGAGATAGGTGTCGATCTGGTTCTTCTGCACCTCGCGGTTGCGCTCATGGCCGCGATTGGTGTTCCTGCCCATGAAGGTCTCGGAGGCGGAGGTCGAGATCGACCCCTTCATCTCGATGCCCTCCTTGCCAAGCGCCCGGTCGAGGCCGCGCTCGTTCAGCCAGAGCACGGAATAGGCCACGCCCGGCTCGCGCCGGAAGCCCTCCACCACCTCGTCGGCGTCGGCCCAGCCGGGCACATGCCTCGGGCTGACGAAGGAGGCGACCTGGATACGCTTGAGGCCCGTCTCCGAGAGCGCGTCGATCAGCTCGATCTTGCGCGCGGTCGGGATCGGGCCGGGCTCGATCTGGAAGCCCTCGCGCGGGCCTTCCTCGGAGATCGAGACGGACTTCGGCAGATCGGACATGGGCGCGGTCCTTCCGGAAGCGGGAGCCGGGGAGCGGTCAGGCGCGGGCCAGCCGCCGGGCGCGGAAGCTTATCAGAGAAATCGCAAGCGCGCTCATCGCCCGCGAGAGCCGGCCGGTGGGCTTCAGCCCGACCGCCTTGAAGATCATCGTCATGCCGCGCCGGGCATGGTGCGGCCGGTAAAGCGCGTAGCTTTCCCGCATATAGGCGCGGTTGGCTTCCCTGCGGTCGTAGCTTCGCCCGTCCGCGTCATTGGCGGCGAACCAGGCGTAGGCGAGCTCGTCATCCTCCGTCTCCATCACGCGCAGGAAGGCGATGCGGATGCGTTCGAGCTTGTTCAGCCGCTCGGTTTCCAGGTAGCGCTTCATCGTCCGGTAGAAGAGCGCGTAGTGGCGCAGCTCGTCCGCCGCGATGCGCTTGCAGATCGCCTTCAGCAGCGGCTCGTCCGTCCGGTCGGCGAGCGCCGAATAGAAGGAGGAGGTGCCGACCTCGACCATGCAGCGCGCGATCATCTCGCCGGTGCGCGAGCCCCGGATCGAGGCATCGACGTCGACCTCGATCGAATAGCCGGCGCGGAAGCGCGCGAGCGCGGCGTCATAGTCGAAAGCGGGATCGGCCAGCTTCGCCCAGCGGCCCAGCACAACGCCGTGCTGGACCTCCTCATGCGCCCAGCCGTTCATCATGTCGCAGACCTGCGCATCGTCCGCGAACACGCGGTTCAGATAGGCGGCATAGTCGCGTCCGTTGGACTCGACCATGCTGGCCGCCTTGACGAGCGGGATGAGGCCCGGATCGACCCGGTCGGGATCGAATGCCTCCCACGGCAGCTCTTCCGGAGACCAATGGCCCGACATGACCCTCGAAGCTCCATCGTCGCCCCACGGCGAACCGCTTCCGGCCCGCCGTCGAAACCGTCCGCGCAATATAGCGGCTTCCGGGGGAGAATGCCAACCCGAAACCGCCGGCACTCCCTGCCGGCACCGAATTACGGGCGTGGAAAGGCTTGCGCGGAACTACAGGATATAGTATGCATCGGCTTGGTGGCTACTATTGATCGCGGTGGCGGGATGGAACAGATGACCTGGACGGTGGAACGGGTCTCGGAGTTGCGCAAACTCTGGGCGACGGGCGCAAGCACGGCGGAGATCGGCCGCCGCCTCGGCGTGTCCAAGAATGCAGTGGTCGGCAAGGCGCACCGCTCGGGCCTGGCGCCCCGGCCCTCGCCGATCCGCCGCCTGCCGGCCTCGCCGCCGCCAATGCCGCGCCCCGTGCGCCTCGCCGCGGTCGGCAAGGCGGTCTGCCACTGGCCTTTCGGGGACCCGCAGGACGACGATTTCCACTTCTGCGGCGCCGAGGCGGAACCGGGCAAGCCCTATTGCGCCGAGCATTGCGACAGGGCCTATACCCGCTCCGCGCGCGGCGAAGAGACCGACGAGGCCGCCTGACCGGCCGGGCGCCCGGGGGGACATGCGGGCGCCATGGGCGTTATCGAAAGCAGGCTCCGGACCCGGGGGCGGGAATTCCGCGCCAATGCGGACGCGATGCAGGCGCTCGCCGCCGACCTGCGCGAGACCGTGGCCAGGGTGCAGGAAGGCGGCGGCGAACGCGCCCGCCAGCGCCATCTGGCGCGCGGCAAGCTGCTGCCCCGCGACCGGGTGCGCGGCCTGTTCGACCCCGGCTCGCCCTTCCTGGAACTCTCCCAGCTCGCCGCCTGGGGCGTCTATGAGGACGACATCCCCTCGGCCGGCATCGTCACCGGCATCGGCCGGGTGTACGGGCGCGAATGCGTCGTGGTCGCCAACGACGCCACCGTCAAGGGCGGCACCTACTACCCGCTGACGGTCAAGAAGCATCTGCGCGCCCAGCAGGTGGCGCGCGAGAACCGGCTGCCCTGCGTCTATCTGGTGGATTCCGGCGGCGCCAACCTGCCCCAGCAGGACGAGGTGTTCCCCGACGCCACCCATTTCGGGCGCATCTTCTACAACCAGGCGACCATGTCGGCGGAGGGAATTCCCCAGATCGCCGTGGTGATGGGCTCCTGCACGGCGGGCGGGGCCTATGTGCCGGCCATGTCCGACGAGGCGGTGATCGTGAAGGGCCAGGGCACGATCTTCCTCGGTGGCCCGCCGCTGGTGAAGGCCGCCACCGGCGAGATCGTGAGCGCGGAGGAGCTCGGCGGGGCGGATGTCCACTCCCGCATCTCGGGCGTGACCGACCACTACGCCGTGGACGACGACCACGCGCTCGCGCTCGCGCGCACCGCGCTCGGCTACCTGAACAGCGTGAAGCGCCCGGAGCTCGACTTCCGCGCGCCGGAGGAGCCGCTATACGATCCCGGGGAGATCTACGGCATCGTGCCGCCGGACTGGAAGACGCCCTACGACGTGCGCGAGGTCATCGCGCGGCTCGTGGACGGCAGCCGGCTCGACGAGTTCAAGGCGCTCTACGGCACGACGCTCGTCACCGGCTTCGCGCATATCGAGGGCTACCCGGTCGGCATCGTCGCCAATAACGGCATCCTGTTCTCGGAATCCTCGCAAAAGGGCGCGCATTTCATCGAGCTCTGCGCCCAGCGCGGCATCCCGCTGGTGTTCCTGCAGAACATCACCGGCTTCATGGTCGGGCGGAAATACGAGTCGGGCGGCATTGCGCGCGACGGCGCCAAGATGGTCCATGCCGTCGCCTGCGCGCGGGTGCCGAAATTCACAATCGTTATCGGCAACAGCTTCGGGGCGGGCAACTACGCCATGTGCGGGCGGGCCTACGGGCCACGCTTCCTGTTCACCTGGCCGAATGCGCGCGTCTCGGTGATGGGCGCGGAGCAGGCGGCGACGGTGCTGGCCACGGTGCGCCGCGATGCGCTCGCCCGCGACGGGCGGGAGTGGCCGGAGGAGGACGAGGCGGCGTTCCGCCAGCCGATCCTCGACCAGTACGAGACCCAGGGGCACCCCTATTACGGCTCGGCCCGGCTCTGGGACGACGGGGTGATCGACCCGCCCCAGACCCGCACCGTGCTGGCGCTCGCCATCTCCGCCGCCCTCAACGCCCCGGTGGAGCGCGGCAAGTTCGGCGTTTTCAGGATGTAGGGGCGCCGCCCGGCTGTCCTACAGGGCGAGGAAGCGGGCGATGCGGGCCACGATGCGCTTGTGCAGCGCCCTGCGGTCCGCGCCCGGCGGGTCGTCGCAGAGGGGGTCCTCGCCCGCCGCGGCCAGGATCGCCGGCCCTTCCGGCTTGCAGGGCGGGAGCGCGGAGAAATGCGCCGCCGGCGTCATTGTCTCCGTCTCGGCGCCGGGGACGAGGGCTGCAAATCCGCTCCCCGTCTCGCTGAAGTCGGTCGCCGGGAGGCGCGTTTCGGCCGTGCCGAGGCCGATCAGCAGCACCCGGTCGATCAGCTCGCGCGCATGCGCCGTCCGCAGGCCGTAAGTCAGCGCCGGGTCGATGGCGGCGACCGCGCCGATGCGGTCGTCCTTGCGGCCGGCATTCCATTCCTCGGACGAATAGGCTTCGAGGTCGGCCCCGCGCCTCGCCAGGTCGGCGCACTGCCAGGACGAGGGCGGCGCGGTCTCGCAGCGGGCCGCATAGCCTTCGAGGTCGGCGCGCAGGCCGCCCAGGGAAAGCGCCGTCCAGCCGCCGGCGGAGAAGCCGACCGCGTAGAGGCGGGAAAAATCGGCATGCGCGGCGAGTTCCGGCCGCGCGGCGAGCCAGTCCAGCGCGGCCCGGAGGTCCTGCACCCGCGTCCAGTGCTTCAGGCCCTCCTGGAGGTCGAAGTCCCGCGTCGTGCTGTTGGGGTGGTTGACGGAGACGACGAGCGCCCCCGCCTCGGCGAGGCCGGCGGTGAGCCAGCCCAGCCCGCCGATATTGCCGCCGAGGCCGTGGCTCGCGAGGATCACCGGGAACCGCCCCTCGGCCATCCGCGCGCCGTCCAGCGCCCGCGTGCCGTGGAAGACGCCGTTCTCGCCGAAAGACACCGTTTCGCCGCCCCCGGCGGACGGATACCAGACGGCGCCGGTCATCTCGCGCCCGTGATGCGCCGCGGGAACGGTCACGCTCCGGAAGCCCGCAGGCTCCGCCGTTGCGGCATGGGCGGCCAGAAGCAGGGTAGCGGCTGTCAGAAGGCTTCTCATTCCGGAAACAGGCCGGGCATCCAGCGCGATGCGAGCCTCGCGTGAAAGGCGAGGTGAAGGGGCGCGCGCGAACTCTGCGAACGCAGGACTCCGCGCTCCACCAGGGCGGAGGTCAGCCGGCGGGCCTGTCGCTCCCCGCTCCCCAGCAGGCCCGCCACATCGCCGCGCGGCAGCTCTCCCCGGAACAGGACCGCCTCGACGACGGCGCCCGACTTTGGCGGGAGGACGCCCATGCGGATTTCCTCTTCCAGCCAGATCTGGATCCGGTGCCGCAGCCGGTCGGGGGCCACGAGTCCTTGCATGAAGTCCACCTGGTCGATGCACACGCCGAGAAAAAACCGCGTGAATTCCGCCAGCGCCTCTTCGCTCAGATGGCCCCTTCCGTCCAGGTCGTTGCGGCGGGGCAGGTCGCAGGCCGCAAGCCGTTCCCTGTACCCGGCGACACGGCGCGCAAGGCCGCGGGAGACCGACCACAAGCCGCCCGTGTCCAGCGCGCCGCCCAGAACGGCATGCGACATCAACCGCGCCACGCGCCCGTTGCCATCGAGGAAGGGGTGAATCCACAACAGGCGATGATGGGCGGCCGCCGAGGCGAGAATCGTGTCCGTCTTCCCGAGACCGCCATAAGCGGCCGGGAAGCGCTGCAGGAAGCGGGGCACGGCGCCGGGGCTCACGGCGCGATGCCGGCCGACCCGGACATGGCGTTCGCGCAACGCGCCGGGCACAACCCTGACGCGCTCCTTCGTGTCCGGGTCCTCGACCCAAAGCAGGTCGTCGGGCAGACGCTCGCAAAACCGGCGATGGATTTCCACAAGGCCCCCGGCCGCGAGGGCGCGGTCTTCAAGCCCGCCGCCGTCGATCCATTCCTGGACTTCGACATGAGCCCTGGCCTCCAGCTGCAGGGACCGCTTTTCGGGTTCGGCGCTGTAGTCTTCCCCGAGCGCGCGTTCGATATCGACCGGGTGGGTGTCGTGTCCCTCGATCAGGTTGCTGTAGTAGCAGTTCATGGCGCGGACGAGCGTGGCGAGCCCCGCCCGAACGCCGTCCGGCAGGGCGCTGCGGAAACCGGCGGACTTCATTGCCAGCTCAACCGCGAGGTCGGTCAATTCGGTCCGGTGCCTGGACCCTTCGCCGATCGCCAGCGGTTCCATGCGGGCGATAGTTTCGCCGCGGTCGTCAGGCGCTTCGAATGCCGCGTTCATGTCCGCTTCTATATCCGCTTGTTTATGGATTAAATCACTTATATAACATCAGGTTATTGAAAACAAGACTTGATCATCAGTCTATAGTATGGCCGATTCAAAGACCGGTTGGTGCGACGGTGGCGCTGTCGGGCACAAACCCCGCCGCCCCGGTTTATTCGACCCGGGTCCAGACCTGGGTTTCGCAGAAGAACAGCACGCAGCCGCTCACCCGCAATGTGTCGGCGTCCTTCAGCCGGAGCTTCGAGCGGTAGGTCTTGCCGTTTTCCGGGTTGTAGATCCGGCCGCCTTCCCACGGCCCTTCGGCATGCGCCGCAAACCCGGAAAGCAGCTTGAGCCCGAGGATGGTCCGGGACCGCAGCGCCTCATCCCTGTTGTTCTTGTCGAGCTTGACCGAGCCGTCCTCGTCATGCGGCTCCCGCAGCCACGTGATGGCGCCGCAGAACTCCTCGCCGCACAGTCGGATTTCGACATGCGACTTGCCGCCTTCGGTGAGCCATGTCCCCTCGGGCCCGGCAAGCGCGGCGCCGGCAATGCCGACCAGCGCCAGCGCCAGGATAAGCGAGCGCGCCATGAGTGCCTCCTGCCGCCCGGGTTCCGCCGCCTGCCGCCGGAGCATAATGGCGCGGACCCGTTTTCATGCTAACAGGCCGGCCGGTATCGTCCAAACCGGATTGGAAGGCATCCCCCCATGTTGCTCGATCTACCCGCCGCCGCCCGTTACAACGCCTGGGCCAATGAGCGGCTCTACGCGGCCTGCGCGGAGCTTTCGCACGAGGAGCGCGTTCTCGACCGGCGGGGCTTCTTCCGCTCGATTCACGCGACCCTGAACCACATCCTGCTGTCCGACCTCATCTATCGCGAGCGGCTGGAGAAGAAGCCGACAAGCTTCACGCGCCTCGACGAAATCCTCTACGAGGAATTCGAGCCGCTCCGCGCTGCGCACGAGGCCCAGGACCGGTGGTATGTCGGATATGCCGACGGGCTGGACCCGGCCGAACTCGACGGCACGCTCTCCTTCGACACGGTCGAGACCGGCGAATATTTCAGCCTGCCGCTCCGGCGCTGCCTCACCAACCTGTTCCAGCACCAGATCCACCATCGCGGGCAGACCCACCACATGCTCTCGCATGCAGGCCAAGACCCGCCGCCGCTCGACTTCGTCAAGTTCAGCGCGGGCGAGTAGCCGGAGCGGTGCCGGCGGAAGGGCCGCATCATGAAGCGGTCGTCATCGGGGCCGGACAGGGCGGCCTCGCGGTCAGCTGGTTCCTCGCCCGGCTCGGCATCGGCCATGTGGTGCTGGAGCGGTCCGGCATCGTGGCGAGCTGGCGCGAGCGCCGGTGGGATTCGTTCTGCACGGTGACGCCCAACTGGTCGATTGCGCTTCCCGGCGCGGCCTGTGCGGGCGAGGACCCGGACGGCTTCCTCCCGCGCGACGAGCTGGTGCGCCATTTCGAGCGCTGGGCGAAGTCCTTCGATGCGCCCGTGCGCTGCGGGGTCGAAGTCCTGCGCGTGCGGCGTTCCGGGGACGGTTTCGCGGTCGAGACCGACGCCGGGCGCTGGCGGGCGCGCAACGTCGTCGTGGCGACGGGGACCTACCAGACGCCGCATATCCCTCCAGTCGCCGAACGCCTGCCCGGCCGCCTGAAGCAGATTGCGGCCGACGACTACAAGCGCCCGGACATGCTGCCTCCGGGCGGCGTCATGGTCGTGGGCGCCGGGCAGACCGGCTGCCAGATCGCGGAGGAGCTGCACGAGGCGGGCCGCGATGTCTGGCTTTGCGTCGGCCGGGCCGGCCGGCTGCCGAGGCGCTGGCGGGGCCGGGACTGCATCGCCTGGCAGCGCGACATGGGCTATCTCGACCGCACCCCGGCCATGCTGGAAAGCCCCGGACTGCGTTTCCGGGCCGACCCGCACCTGACGGGCCGCAATGGCGGCTATACGCTCAGCCTGCACGACTTCCACCGGCGCGGCATCCGCCTGCTCGGCCGGCTCGCGGACTGCGACGGCGAGCGGGCGCGCCTCGACGGCAAGCTGCATGACGAAATGCGCTTTGCGGACGAATTCGCCGGGCGGATTACCGCCGAATTCGACCGCCATATCGAGACGCAGGGCATCGACGCGCCGCCGCCGACGGCCGGGGAGCTTGCCGGCGGCCCGCCCGCGGACGGGGCCATGCCGGAAATCCGGCGCGAGCTCGACCTTGCCGGGGCGGGCATTGCGAGCGTCCTGTGGGCCGCGGGCTATCGCCACGACTTCTCCTGGATCGAGGCCCCGGTGCTCGACGAGGCCGACTATCCGGTTGCGCCGGGCGGAGTCAGCGCCTGCCCCGGCCTCTATTTCGCCGGCCTCAACTGGATGACATGGCGCAAGTCCGGCATCCTCTGGGGCGTCGGCGACGACGCACGCAGCGTCGCCCGCCACCTCGCCGCGAACAGGCGGCGCCCTATTCCGGCTCCGGATTGATGCGGGGACAGGCGGTCTTTCCCCGGAGTTCCGGGTCCGGGCAGCGGCCGCTACCGGCTTTCCTCAAGCGTCGCCTTCAGCTTTTCAACCTTGCCGTTCCGTTTCTTCTGCGACCATTCGAACGATACATCGCCGGTTTGCTCGAATTTGTAGGCCGCCTCGGTGTTCCTGCTGAGTTTTACAACCAAGGTATCTCCGTCGAGCTTGCCGAACCTGGGAATACACCCCTGGCCGCCGGTTCCGTCCCTCTTCGGACCCCAGGCGTAGAGTGCGAGAACACGCCCCGACTCGGAGCGCGCATCGAACAGAACAAGCCCGTTCGGGCGCCCGTTCGACAGCTTGCCGGTATACACCTTGGAACTGCCGAGGAAGGAAAAGTCCCCGCAGAGCCAATCCAGTTCGGAGGCCTTCGCCCCTTCGGCAAAGGGGAGTGAAGACAGTATCGGGCCCAGGAGTATGGCCATGGCGAGTCTGAATTTCACGATGCTCTCCCGGCAGGATTGTTAATTGTTATTCTGCAAATAAGTTATTTCAAATCCTGTGTCTGAGCAACCGTTCCAGGGGCGTGTCGTCGCCCTGCGCCCCCGCCCGCCCTGCGGTTTGGCCTCCAGTACGATGCCGAGGATCGCGGGCACAAGCGGGGACATGTCGCGCCGCCGCGGAAGACCCGGTTGCGCAGGGTGCAGAGCCGGTCGAAGACAGCGGAAAGCCCGGCGTCGCAGCCCCGGCCGGGCCAGGCCCTATACCGCCGCGTCCCTGCCGTTCGCGGCGGCGAGCAGGGCGTCGGGGTCCGCGGCGGCGTAGTCGCGGCGCGCGCCCTCGGGCGTCACATAGCCGTCGGCCAGGTCCTCGCCGAGCCGGGCCGGGTCGCGGTCGGCCGGCGGGCCGTAGCCGCCCGAGCCCGGCACGTCGAAGACCACCAGCGCGCCCGCCGGCGCGTCGAAGGCGCCCTTGCTGTTCAGCACCCGCTCGGCCCCGTGGGCATCGACGACCGAGATGCGCGCCGGCGCGCCGGCCGCCCCGCCCTCGATGCCGAAGGGCGCGGACTTGGTGCGCTCGCAGCAGACGGTGGCGCGCGAGTCGCGCTCCAGGATGCGCCAGGTCCGGCGCGCGCCGAGCCCGCCCCGCCAGCGGCCCGCGCCGCCGGAATCGGGCAGCAGTTCATAGGACTCGACCCGCACCGGGAAGCTCATCTCGATGACCTCCACGGGCGTGTTCATGGTGTTGGAGATGCCGCTCGCGACCGCGCTGATGCCGTCCCGGTCCGGCCGCGCGCCGAAGCCGCCCTTGACCGTCTCGTAGCTGACATAGTGCTCGTCGGTGCGGTAGTCGGTGCCGCCAAGCGTCAGCACGGCCGAGGTGCCCTGGGAGCAGGCCATCACCCGGTCCGGGATGATCGCCGCGAGCGCGCCGAACACCATGTCGCAGATGCGGTGCGACATCTCGTGGTTGGCATAGACCACCGGGGCCGGATACTGCGCGTTCACCACCGAGCCCTCGGGCGCGACCACCTTTACGGGGCGCCAGGCGCCGGAATTGGGCGGCACGACGCCGGCCGAATCCATCGCCATCTTGAGGCCGGCGAACACGCCCGAGGAGGTGACCGAAAGCGGCGCGTTCATCGGCCCGGCCACCTGCGCATCGGAGCCCTCGAAATCCACCGTCACGCCGTCGCCCTGCTTGGTTATGCGCAGCCTGATGTCGAAGGTCTCGTCGCGGTTCGAGCCGGGCGCCACGATGCCGTCCCCGTCGCAGAAATCCTCGAACGCGCCCTCCCCGTCCGGAATGTCGCGGAGCAGCGCGCGCATCATCGCCTCGGAATAGTCCATCACCTCCTGCATGATGCGCTTCAGGTTGTCCGTCCCGTATTTGCCGGCGAGCGCGGCCAGCCGCTCGCAGGCCCGCCGGTTGGCCGCGATCTGGGCGCGCAGGTCGCCGCGGCGCTCGGCCGGGGTGCGGACATTGGCGAAGATCATGTCCTCCACATCGCGGTTGACCGCCCCGCCCCGGTGGATGCGCACCGGCGGCAGGCGCAGCCCCTCGCCATAGACGTCCGTCACCGCGCCGTAGCTTCCCGGCGTGGCGCTGCCGATATCCGGCCAGTGGGCGCGCACGCAGCAGAAGCCGAGCAGCGCGCCGTCCACGAAGGCGGGCGAGACGACGTTCACGTCCGGCAGGTGCGAGCCGCCGAAATAGGGGTCGTTGTGGACGAACACGTCGCCGGGTTCGATATCCTCCCAGGCGCGCACCACCGCCCGCACGGCGTCCGGCATGGAGCCCAGGTGGATCGGCAGGTCGGGGCCCTGGGCCACCATATTGCCCCGGTCGTCGAAGACGCCGCAGGAATAGTCCCCCGCCACCTTGAGGATCGGCGAATAGGCGGTCTTGGCGAGCACCACCTTCATCTCCTCGGCGACCGCATAGAGGCTGTTCTTGACGACCTCGAAGGTGGCGGCGTCGGTCTTCACCACGGACGGATGGGCGGCCATGTCACGCACTCCTCGTCATCAGGATGAACCCGCGTTCGTCGCGCCGGGCCCGCCAGCCGGGCGGCACGGCGATGGTGCAGTCCATCTCCTCCACGATAAACGGGCCCGGACGGCCCTCCGCCCCGGCGGGAAGCTCCCCGCGGGCGACGACCGGGCAGCGTACCCGTTCGCCGAACACGACCTCGCGCTCCCGCTCCCCGGCGGATGCGGCGCCGTCTTCCACGTCCGCATGGAACTCGACGCCCGGCAGCCGGCCCGTGGCGGTGACGCGGACATTCACCATCTGCACCGCCTCGTCGGGGTTCTTGTGCCCGTAGGTGCGCAGGTGGCGGTCGTGGAACCCGTCGGCGAGCGCCTCCAGCAGCGCGCGGGTCACCCGGCCCTCGCCGAGCGGCACCGTCAGCTCATAGGCCTGCCTCGTGTAGCGGCAGTCGGCGGAGCGCTCGATTGAGCGGTCGGCCTCCGGCAGCCCGGCATTTTCCAGCATGGTCCGGGCGGCGGCTTCCAGCTCGGCGAGCCGGCGGTTAAGCGCGTCCAGGTCCACGTCGTCGATCCGGGCGTAGAAGGTGTGGGCGTAGTCGCGGCGGAGGTCGGTGGCGACAAGGCCGAGCGCGGAGAACCCGCCCGGGATCGGCGGCACGATCACCTCCGCAATGCCGAGCTCCTCGGCAAGCGCCGCCGCGTGGACCGGCCCCGCGCCCCCGAAGGCGGCGAGCGAGAATTCGCGCGCATCGTGGCCGCGCTCCACCGAAACGATGCGCAGCGCCTCCGCCATGCTGTTGTTGACGACCCGCACGATGCCGGCCGCGGCTTCGGCCACATCCAGACCCAGCGGGTCGGCGACATGCTCGCGGATCGCCGCCTCGGACGCCGCCGCGTCGATGGGAAGCCGCCCGCCCAGCAGGTGCGTGCGGCTGAGATAGCCCAGCACGACATTGGCGTCCGTCACGGTGGGCCGCGTCCCGCCCTGCCCGTAGCAGGCGGGGCCCGGCTCCGCGCCCGCGCTTTGCGGCCCGACGCGCAGCGCCCCGCCCGGGTCGAGCCAGGCGATGCTGCCGCCGCCCGCGCTCACTTCCGCCAGGTCGATCACCGGCACCCGGATGGGGTGGCCGGTGCCGTGGAGCCAGCGCCCGACATTGCCCTCGCCGCCGACCTCGTATTCGGAGGTGGTCTCGATGCGGCCGTCCTCGATCAGGCTCGCCTTGGCGGTGGTGCCGCCCATGTCGAAGGAGATCAGGTTCGCGCGCCCGAGTTGCCGGCCCATGCGCTGCGCGGCGATGACCCCGGCGGCGGGCCCCGACTCGACGGCGCCCGCCGGCATCTTGAGCGCCTCGGGCACGTCGAACACGCCGCCGTTCGAGCCCATGACATAGAGCGAGGGCAGGCGGAGCTCGGCGAGCGCGGCCTCCAGCCGGTCCAGGTAGGAGGCCAGCACCGGCCCGACATAGGCGCAGACGGCCGTGGTGCTGGTGCGCTCGAACTCGCGGATTTCGGGCAGCACCTCGCTGGAGAGGAACACCGGCAGGCCGGGAAGCGCGGCGCGGAGCCGCTCGCCCACCCGGCGCTCATGGGCGTCGTTCAGGAAGGAGAACACGAGGCAGACCGCAACCGCCTCCACATCCAGGCCCCGGATGCGCTCGACGACCGTATCCAGCCCGGCCTCGTCGAGCGGGGCCACGACCTCGCCCTGGGCGTCGATCCGCTCGGCCACCTCGAAGCGCCGGCGGCGCGGCACCAGCACCGCCGGGGCGTTCTGGAACAGGTCGTAGAGGTCCGCGCGGGCCGAGCGGCGAAGCTCCAGCACGTCGCGGAAGCCCTCGGTGGTGATGAGCGCGACATCGGCGCCCTTCCCCTCCAGCAGCGCGTTGGTGACGATCGTGGTAGCGTGGGAGACAAGCGAGACCGAAGCGGGGTCGATGCCGTATTCTCCCATCGCCGCGCCTATGCCGTCGATCACCGCGGCGCCGAAATCGCGCGGCGTGGTGAGCACCTTGGCGATTCCGGCGCGCCCGCTCTCCTCGTCCAGCACGGCGACATCGGTGAACGTGCCGCCGATATCCACCCCGATCCGCCAGCCCATCGCGCTTCCCCTCCCGGCTCCTGCCCCTTGCGGGCGAGCTTACCCTAACACCGCCGGGCGCGCGAAAGGGCGGCCGCCATGCTTGATGGCCGGGCCGGCCGTCGGCATGCTCCGCCGGACACCAGCCCGGAGCGAGGCGTCCCGCAATGCTGAGACCGGAAGACAACGACCTGCTCTGCCGGACCGGCCCCGGCACGCCGATGGGCGCGCTGTTCCGCCGGTTCTGGCTTCCGGCGCTGGCGCCGGAGGAGCTGCCGGGGCCCGACTGCGACCCGGTGCGGCTCAGGCTGCTGGGCGAGGACCTGGTGGCGTTTCGGGACACGGACGGGCGGGTCGGCATCCTCGACGAGAGGTGTCCGCACCGGCGCGCCTCGCTCTATTTCGGCCGCAACGAGGAATGCGGCCTGCGCTGCGTCTATCACGGCTGGAAGTTCGACGTGGACGGCAACTGCGTCGAGATGCCGAACGAGCCGCCGGAGACCGACTACAGGCGCAAGGTGCGCGCGAAAGCCTATCCCGCCGCCGAGTGGGGCGGCTGGATCTGGGTCTATATGGGGCCGGAGGACAGGCGCCCGCCGCTGCCGGAATTCGAATGGGCGGTGCTGGCCCCGGAGCACCGCTGGCAGAAGAAGTGGCATTTGCGCGCCAACTACTTCCAGGGCTTCGAGGGCGAGATCGACACCCGCCACACCACCTTCCTGCACCGTTTCGCCGACACCTCCGCCCTGTCGCCCGGCCTCGCCGCCGCTCATGGCAACTGGCAGAAGGACGGCATGCCGTCGATCCACATCCGGCCGACGGATTACGGCTTCTATTACGGCTCGCAGCGCGGCACGGCGGACAATCTGTTCAACTGGCGCATCACGCAGTGGATCCTGCCGAGCAACTCCATCATCCCGCACCCGAAATACCCGATCTCGTCGCGCGCCTATATTCCCATCGACGACGAGAACAGCTTCGTCTTCGGCACCTCCTACAACCCGGAAGCGCCGATGACGGAGGAGGACCGCGTCTATCTGGAGACGGGCCTGGGCGCGGCGCCGCGCACGCTTCCGGGCGGCTTCACGCCCGAGGTCAACCGCGAGAACGGCTACAGGCTGGACCGCGCATCGCAGCGGGCCGGCAACGCGACCGGCATCCCCGGCGTCAACAACCAGGACCGCGCCATCGTCGAGAGCATGGGGCCCATAGTGGACCGCGAGAACGAGCATCTCGGCCCCTCGGACGCGGCGATCATCGCGGCGCGGCGCCGGCTGCTGAAACTCGCCCGCGACCTCGCCGACGGCAGGGAGCCGGTCCTGCCGCACACCCCGGCAATGTTCGGGGTGCGCGCCATCGACGTGACGACACAGAACCCGGACCTCGACGCCGTGGTGGAGATGTACGCCGACAAGCTCCGCCTGACGCCCGCCTGACGCTTCCGGCCGCTAACCCGGAAAGTCGCAGCGAAGCGCGGTGACGTGGACGAAGGAGCGGGGGCCGGCGCGGGCGGCGAAGCGGTATTCGTTGCCCGCCAGCCGCAGGGAATGGTCGAGCGGCAGCTTGCCCCGCGCCTCGGTCGCATCGCCGCCGATGGCCGTGAAGCGGAGCATGACCGGCGCCGCGGGGTCGAACCAGGCCTCGGGCAGGCCCGCCTCCGTCAGCTCCGCCTGCCCTTCGCCGGTAACCGTAATCGTGCCCTCCGCAAATTGGGCCGAGGCATTGGCGCCGTCATGCAGTGGCGTCGCCAGCACGAAACGCTTGGTGACCGGCTCCGGGTCGCAGTCCGGCTCCACGTCCGCCTCGCGCAGCAGGAAGACGATCCGCTCCTCCTCCAAGCCGGCGTCGATCCGTTCCAGAAGCAGGTCGAAGACTTCCTTGCGTTTGCCGGTCGGCACATTGCGGTCGTAGCGGGCCTGAAGCGTCCTCTCGTTCTGGACCGCTGCCAGCCGCCGCCTGTCGAGTTCCTCCTTCTCGGCCTCCAGCCGCGCAATGGCGGCATCCTGGGCCGCCAGCCTCTCCTCCAGGCGCTCGATGCGGTATTGCGTGCGGGTGGCGCCGGTCTCGTAGGCGAATACGGCGATCGCGAGCAGCGCCACAAGCAGCATGACCCGTTTGACCAAGGTCCAGCGGCGGGCGCGGGCGGCGATCCTGCGGCCTTCCTTTAATCCGATGGCCATGTCCCGGGTTCCGCTCCGGCGTTTCCGCGTCGAGGGTTGTTTATCTCAAATCCCGGACCGTTTTGACAGGCTCCGCCGGGCCTGCGAAGGTCCCGGCCCGCGGCGGAGCCGGGCGGCCGTGACCCTGAGCACCAGCGATTTCGACTTCGACCTGCCCGCCGGGCTGATCGCGCAGCGGCCGGTGGAGCCGCGCGACGCGGCGAGGCTGCTGCATGTTTCGTCCGTACTCGCGGACCGCCGCATTGCCGAACTTCCGGACCTGCTCCGGCCGGGCGACCTCATGGTCGTCAACGACACGCGCGTGATCCCGGCGCGCCTCTACGGGCGGCGCGGCGCAGCGGCAGTCGAAGCCCTGCTGCACAAGCGCCTCGACAAGCGGCGCTGGCTCGCCTTCACCCGGCCCGGGCGGCGGCTCCGCGAGGGCGACCGGATCGCCTTTCCCGGCGGGCTCGAAGCGGTGCTGGAGGAGCGCCGGCAGGGCGGGGAAGTCGCGCTGGCGTTCTCGGCGGAAGGGGCGGAACTCGACGCGGCGCTTGAGACGCACGGCGCCATGCCGCTGCCGCCCTATATCAAGCGCCCGAAAGGCGGCGACCCGGGCGACCGGGACGCGTACCAGACGGTGTTCGCCCGCGAGCCGGGCTCGGTCGCCGCGCCCACGGCCGGGCTGCATTTCACGCCCCGCCTGCTGGCGGCGCTGGAGGCGCGGGGCGTCGAGCGCGCGGCCGTCACCCTGCATGTCGGCGCCGGCACTTTCCTGCCGGTCCGCACGGAGGACCCGGCCGAGCACCGGATGCACAGCGAGTGGGGGCGCATCACGGAAGAGACGGCTGCGCGCATCCGGGGCCGCCGGGGCCGGCTGGTCGCGACCGGCACCACGGCGCTCCGCCTGCTGGAATCGGCGGCCGGCCCCTCGGGCGAGGTTGCGGCCTGGGAAGGGGAGACGGACATATTCCTGCGGCCCGGCGGCCGGCAGGTCCGGACGGCTGACCTGCTGCTCACCAATTTCCACCTGCCGCGCTCGACGCTGTTCATGCTGGTCGCGGCCTTCGCCGGTCTGGAGCGCATGCGCGCCGCCTACGCCCACGCCGTCAGGCAGCGCTACCGCTTCTTCTCCTACGGCGACGCCTGCCTGCTGGAGCGCGAGGGTTGAGCGCCCGCCCGGTCGGTTTCAGCGAACCTTCGGCAGGGTGTGGCCGGCGAAGCCCTCGACCATCTGCACGACGCTGGTGATGTCCTCGCGGCCCTTGCCCTGCATGTGCCAGTGGCGGAAGAACTGGCGCACCGCCGACGAAACCCAGGACGGCACCTGCAGGCGTTCCGCCTCCGCGAGCGCGAGCTCGATGTCCTTCATCAGGATGTCCAGCGCCGCCCCGTAGGCGAAGGACCGGTCGAGCACCGAGGCGGGGACCTTGCTTGCCGTCGCGCTGTTGCGCCCGGAGCCGGCATTGACCGCTTCGAGCATCGCCTCGAGATCGACTCCCGCCTTGGAGCCCATCACCAGGGCCTCGGAGGTGACGGCGAGCGCGGCGGCCGAGAGAATGTTGTTGACGAGCTTGACAGTCTGCGCCGCACCCGGCTCCTCGCCCACATGGACGACCGTGTGCCCCCAGCAGTCGAGGGCGGGGCGCAATTCGTCGAAGAGCGCGCGGCTGCCGGACGCCATCACCGAGAGCGTGCCCGCCTCCGCGCCGGGCGGCCCGCCGCTGATCGGGCAGTCGAGCATCTCGATGCCGGAGTCGCCGAGCGCCGCCGCCATCTCGCGGATGAAGCCCGATCCGACGGTGCAGGTGTTGACCACTTTCGCGATCCGCCCGCCCCTGGCCAGACCTTCCCCGCCCAGCCCGACCTCGCGCCACGCGCCGAGCGTCGGCAGCGAGACGATGACCGTCTCCGCCATGTCCGCTACCGCCTTCGGGCTTTCGGCCGTGCGCGCCTGCCGGGCCGCCAGCGGCGCCACCGCCTCGGCGCGGACGTCGTGAACGACCAGGCTGTGGCCCCCGTCCAGCAGCCGCCCCGCCATCGGCGCGCCCATCGCGCCCACGCCAACGAATCCGAGTTCCATTGCGTCTCCCCCTTTTCCCGGGTCCCGCCCCGGAGTATGCGCGCCGCCGCCGCCTCAGGCCAGCAGCCAGCCAAGCAGGGTGCGTTCGCCCTCCACCACCTCCGTCCAGAACTGCCACGGCCAGAGCCAGAAACGCATGAA
The DNA here is from genome assembly GCA_022827685.1 of Alphaproteobacteria bacterium. Lineage (GTDB taxonomy): Bacteria > Pseudomonadota > Alphaproteobacteria > Bin95 > Bin95 > Bin95. The sequence goes on along the minus strand of JAJEIH010000144.1, from coordinate 65,525 downwards.
CGCCCAGAGCGCCGCATCGCCCAGCGCCGGTCCGAATTCGCCGGGTCCGAGGCCGTGGACGACCCGCACGAACAGGCGCGAGAAGCCCGCGACCAGCCCCAGCAGGAGCCCGATGCCGAGATAAACGGAGAGAATGCGGCGGAGCAGCGTGAACATGGACCGGGATGGCTCGCCTCTCGTACCGCGCCTATTCCTTCATACTTTTTGCTTGATCCCTCAGCCTGTCGATCTTCTCTACCGCCCTTATAGCCTCCTGAATCGGGATATGTCCTTTGAGCTCAACTAACCTTCGTGCGGTGTCTTCGACTGACAACTGTAGCCCCTGCTCCTTCTCCTTCTCCTCCTTTATACGTACGTACAACGCCGTGGCTAACTTCTCCAACTCCATTACCCCTTTAGCTCCAACAGCCTTGGCAGCGAATTCAACTCCCCTCTCATATCTCCTCAAAGTTTTAGGAAATAACTTCTGAACGTTCTTAGCCTGCTCCGTATTTACCATACCAGGACCATAAGACCCTCTCGGCTGCAGAGCAATTATTGCATCTGCCCGCAGTGCTGTCAGTTCGTCTCTTAGATCAAAGGAAAACGGCCCATGTTTATAGAGAATGAATTTATATCCCATTGGAACTCGCGCCAAGATTTGCAATATATAGACTGCCTTTTGTAGATGAGTCTCTCCACACCAACTGTCCTGCTCCTTCAGTCCATCTATGAGCCGGGTGAGAAGTGCTCCTCTCCTAACTCTGTCCATCGTTCTCCTCCTTCACTGGCTCGATAACTCTACTGAGATTATCGTCTAACCAATCCTTTGCCTCTAGAAAACAAGATCTATCAGCGAACACATAGTCAACGGAAACTACTGGAACGTGATTGAGAGCAGTCGAAACCACCAGAGAGGATACTACACGATCATCGCGCATCCGAACAGGGAAATCGGGGCCTCCTCCTTTTTGATTGTATCTATCGTGGCGAAATTTATCGTCACCAAATTCTTTCTTTAGGGCTTGATAAATTTGTCCACCTGCTTCTTGATTTATAGCTACATCTGCCGGATTTCTTTGGTAAATTACTTTGAAGTGCTCACGTCGAATCAAACGCTTCGCATGTAAATGTCCATTTGCATTTTCGTCAATAGATTGATTCCATAAAGCAGAAATGATTGCTTCGTCTGTCACAGCGATATGCTTGTCAAGATCGACTGAGAACACACCATCTTCAAGCCACCGTTTCAGGAAGTCCATTAGGTGAATGTCGTAAATTCTTCGCACGGGGTGAAAATAGACTTGGGAGTACATAAAGTATCGTGCAAGCATGAGGCCCTCAGCTGACTGTAAGCCACCTTCTTCCATGCCAAGAGAAGGTTCATCTGAACCAGGTGATTGCAAAATACGTAACGTATCTATCAATCTATAATGGTCAAATTTTCCATATGCGACTCCCGCATGGTAGGAATCTCTAAGCAGATAATCCATGCGGTCAACACCAAAAGCATCGCCGACGATAATTTCAGACAAAATTGATTCCCAATCGGAAAATACCAGATCGTCTGCTTTTTGAGGGCCTATGGCGAGTTTAACTATATCTTCGCTGCGAAGCGGCGGCGTAACCGATTTCCAAATTTCTTCCATTTCAGGACTCGAAATAAGTTCTCGCGTTAACCGTTCGTGATCCCAACCCTCTGGCAACAGCTCCTTCTCTGCGGCATGAGAGAACGGCAAATGGCCTATATCGTGACAAAGGGCCGCCATTCTAATAATTCGTTTCCAATAGGCACGCGCGTCTGTTCGTGAAATATGTTCCAGACGATCCTTGATTGCTTCAGAGACGTTATCTGGATTGGTGACAACATCGAACACCCGACCAGCAAGGTCCATGACACCAAGGGAATGCTCAAACCGGCGATGTGTTGCGCCCAGATAAACCAGATAGGTCGTTGCAAGCTGGTGAATATGTCGCAGCCGCTGAAACGGGCGAGAGTCCAATACCTTTCGTTCATCGCCATCCATGCGGATGAAGACATGGATAGGGTCCCTAATTTCATGTACGTGCTGCATCGGCAGGGCATAGCCGGGGGGCGAGCAGAGAGTTGGATTGAGCCGGCACACTCGATCCAAAGAGGATGTTGAAGAGATTCGCACCTGGCCGCAAGGCGCACGCCTTGAACGGCCGGCGAAACGCCGGTAGCAAACATCCCCATGACCGCCACGACCCTGGTGCTGGGCGGCGCCGCCTCCGGCAAGAGCCGCTACGCCGAATCGCTGTTCGACGGACCCGCCGTCTATATCGCCACGGCCGAGGCGGGCGACGCCGAGATGGCGGCGCGCATCGCCCGCCACCGCGCCCGGCGGGGCCCCTGCTGGACGACCGTCGAGGCGCCCTCGCGCCTGCCCGAGGCGCTCCGGCAGGCCCGCGGCATGCCGGTGCTGGCGGATTGCCTCACGCTCTGGCTCTCCAACGCGCTCGCCGCCGGGCGCGAGCCGGACACCGGCGCGCTGCTGGAGGCGCTCGCGAACCGCAGCGTGCAGACTGTGCTGGTCTCCAACGAAACCGGCATGGGCCTCGTGCCCGCCACGCCGCTCGGCCGGCGCTTCCGCGAGGCGCAGGGGCGGCTGAACGAGGAAGTCGCGCGCATCGCGGACCGGGTGGTGTTCGTCGCTGCCGGCCTCCCCCTCCCGCTCAAGCCGTGAAAGCGCGCGCCTCATGCTGAAACCGAAGATACCGGCAACCGTCGTCACCGGCTTTCTCGGCGCCGGCAAGACCAGCCTGGTCCGCCACCTGCTGGAGAATGCGGGCGGGCGGCGCCTCGCGGTGGTCGTCAACGAATTCGGCGATCTCGGCATAGACGGCGAGCTTCTGCGCGCCTGCGGCATTGAGGGCTGCGGGGACGAGGACATCGTCGAGCTCGCCAATGGCTGCATCTGCTGCACGGTCGCCGACGATTTCCTGCCGACCATGCAGGCGCTTCTCGACCGTCCCGACCCGCCCGACCATATCGTCATCGAGACCTCGGGCCTGGCGCTGCCCAAGCCGCTTGTGCAGGCCTTCGCCTGGCCGGAGGTCCGCTCGCGCACCACGGTGGACGGCGTCGTCGCGGTGGTGGACGCCGCGGCCGTCGCCGCCGGGCGCTTCGCCGCCGACCCGGAAGCCGTGGACGCGGCGCGCCGGGCCGATCCGGCGCTCGACCACGACGCGCCGCTGGAGGAGCTGTTCGAAGACCAGCTCGCCGCCGCCGACCTCGTCGTCGTCAACAAGCGCGACCTGCTGGACGCACCCGCCTGGGAGGGCGTGCTGGAAGAGGTGCGGGCCGGGCTGCGCTCGCCCGCGGTCAAGGCTGTCGGCGCGACCGGCGGCGTCCTCGATGCGCGCCTGCTCCTCGGCCTGGAAGCGGCGGCGGAAGACGACCTCGACGCGCGCCCCTCGCACCATGACGGCGAGGACGGGCACGACCATGACGACTTCGAGAGCTTCGCGGTCGAGGCGGGACCGGTCGAACCGGTCGCGCTCGCCGAACGCATCGCGGAAGCCGCGCGGGACCATGATGTCCTGCGCATCAAGGGGTTCGCCGCAGTCGAGGGCAAGGCGATGCGGCTCGCCGTGCAGGGCGTCGGCGCCCGCGCCGAGACCTGGTACGACCGGCCCTGGCAGGCGGAAGAGGAGCCGCTGACGCGGCTGGTGGTGATCGGCTTTGCCGGCCTCGACCGCGAGGCTGTCGCCCGGACGCTTGGCGGGCGGTGCATCTCCTAGCCGCAACCCCGGGCGCGGTCGAGGAAGGCGAGGCCGTCGATCTCGGCCAGACGCCGGGCGACATCGCGATCCTGAGCGCGGCCGACACCGAGCTCGCGCTCCTCGCCGAAGCGCAGCGAAAACGCCTCGCCGAGGATGAGCGGGCCCCGACGCTGCGGCTCGCCAACATCATGGCCCTCGGCCACAACCTCTCCGTCGATCTGCATGTCGAGCGCGTGCTCTCACGCGCCCGGCTGGTGGTGGTGCGCCTGCTCGGCGGGCGCGGCTACTGGCCCTACGGCGTCGAGCGGCTGGAAGCGCTGGAGGCCCCGGTGGCGCTGCTGCCCGGGGACGACCGGCCGGACCCGGAACTCGGTGCCTTCTCCAGCCTCGACGCCGAAGCCTGCCGGCGCTTCTGGCGCTACCTGGCCGAGGGCGGCCCCGACAACGCGCTGAACTGCCTGCGCTACGCCGCCCACCTGCTCGGCCGCCCCGCCCGCTGGCAGGAGCCCGCGCCGATCCCGCGCGCCCGGCCCTATGCGGCAGCCGCCGGCGACGGCCCGGTTGCGCCGCTGCTGTTCTACCGGGCGCATCTTCAGGCAGGCAATGTCGCGGCGATCGACATGCTGGCCGAAGAGATGGCGGCGGCGGGCCTTTCGCCCCGGCCGGTCGCGATTTCCAGCCTCAAGGACCCGGACTCGCTCGCCCTGCTGCACCGCCTGTTCGCGGACGAACCGCCCTCCGTCATCGTGAATACAACCGGCTTCGCGGCGCGCGGCGCGGCCGGCCCGGGGCCGCTCGACCGCTATGACTGCCCGGTGGTCCAGGCGGTGCTCTCGGGCGGCGCGGAGGCCGCCTGGCGGGAAGGGACGCGCGGCCTCTCGCCGCGCGACATCGCCATGAACATCGCGCTGCCGGAAGTGGACGGGCGGCTGATCTCGCGCGCGGTCTCGTTCAAGGCCGCCAGCCGGCGCGATGCGGCGACGGAGTGCGACATCACCCGCTACCGGCCGGTGCCGGACCGGGCGCGGTTCGTCGCCGAACTCGCCGCGAACTGGGCGCGGCTCCGCCGGCCGGGGCGCAAGCGCATCGCCGTGATTCTTGCCAATTACCCGACGCGCGACGGGCGCATCGGCAACGGCGTCGGCCTCGACACGCCGGCTTCGGCGCTCGCCGCGCTCCGCGCGCTTGGGGCCGAGGGACTGCCGGCGGACGGCGATGCGCTCATGCGCCGGCTGCAGGGAGCGCGGACCGGGGGACCGGTCTTTCCGGAACGCGATTTCCGGGCCTTCCTGGACGGCCTGCCCGCTGGCGCAATCGATCTGGTCCGGGAACGCTGGGGTCTCGCCTGCCGGGACACCGTGATACCCGCGCTCCTGTTCGGCGACATCACCGTCGCGGTGCAGCCATCGCGCGGCTACGACATCGACCCGGCCTCCAGCTACCACGACCCGGCCCTGCCGCCGCCGCCCGCCTATCTCGCCTTCTATGGCTGGCTGAGGCGCGGCTTCGGGGCGCATGCGGTCGTCCATCTCGGCAAGCACGGCAATCTGGAATGGCTGCCGGGCAAGGCGTTGGCGCTTTCAGGGGACTGCTTCCCCGACGCCGTGCTCGGCCCTCTGCCGAACTTCTATCCCTTCATCGTCAACGATCCGGGCGAGGGCGCGCAGGCCAAACGCCGCACTCATGCCGCAATTGTCGATCACCTCACGCCCCCGCTCACACGCGCGGAGAGCCACGGGGCCATGGTGGAGTTGGAAAGGATGGTGGACGAATATTTCCAGGCAACGGTGCTCGACCCGCGCCGCCTGCCCGTGCTGGCCGAGGCGATCCTCGACCTGGCGGGGCGCGGCGGGCTGGCGGCCGATTGCGGCATCCGCCCGGAGGACGGCGAGGCGGCGGCGCTCGGCAAGCTCGACGGTTATCTCTGCGAGCTGAAGGAGCTGCAGATCCGCGACGGGCTGCACGTCTTCGGCGCGTCTCCGCAAGGCCGGCAGCGGCGCGACCTGCTGGTGGCCGCCATGCGCTCGCGCCTACTGCCGGCGCTCATGGCGGACCTCGGCCTCGAAATGGGCGAGGACCTCGGCGCGCCCTGGACCGGCCCCCGGCCTTCCTTCCTGACCGGCGACGCGCTCTGGCGCACGGCCGGCGACACACTGGAGCGGCTGGAAGCCGCGATGGCCCGGCTGGCGGACGGCGCGGACGAACCGCCCGGCCCCGAAAGCGCCGCCGCGCTCGGCTTCCTGACGGAAACGCTGGCCCCGGCTCTGGACCGCTCGGGCGCCGCGGAAATCGCCGGCCTCAAGGCGGGCCTCGCCGGCCGTTTCATCGAGCCCGGCCCCTCCGGCGCGCCGACGCGGGGACGGCCGGACGTGCTGCCGACGGGGCGCAACTTCTACTCCGTCGACACGCGCGCCGTGCCGACGCCCGCCGCCGTGCAGCTCGGCTGGCATTCGGCCACGCTGCTGGTGGAGCGCCATGTCCGCGACCACGGCGAATGGCCGCGCGCGCTGGCGCTCTCCGCCTGGGGAACCAGCTGCATGCGGACCGGCGGCGACGACATCGCCCAGGCGCTGGCGCTGATGGGCGTGCGCCCGACATGGGACAGCGGCTCCGGGCGGGTCACAGGCTTCGAGATCGTGCCGCGCAGCGTGCTCGACCGCCCGCGGGTCGATGTCACGCTGCGCATTTCCGGGTTCTTCCGCGACGCCTTTCCGGGCCTGATCGACCTGTTCGACAGCGCGGTCCGCGCGGTCGCCCGGCTCGAGGAGGACGACAACCCGCTCCGCACGCCGGAAGGAGACGGCTTCCGCGAGGCGACCTGGCGCGTCTTCGGCTCCATGCCGGGCGCGTATGGCGCGGGCCTGCAGGCCCTGATCGACGAGGGCGGCTGGGACGGGCCCGGGGACCTCGCGCGCGCCTATGTCGCCTGGGGCGGCTACGCCTATGGCGCGGGCGAGGAGGGCCGGCCCGCGCATCATGCGTTCGAGCGCCGGCTCGCGCGCATCGAGGCCGTCGTCCACAACCAGGACAACCGCGAGCACGACCTGCTCGACAGCGACGACTACTACCAGTTCGAGGGCGGGCTGGCGGCGGCGGCGGCGATGCTCTCCGGGCGCCGGCCCGCGGTCTATCACAACGACCACACCCGCCCGGAACGCCCGCGCATCATGAGCCTGGAGGAGGAGATCGCCCGCACGGTGCGCGCGCGCGCCGCCAACCCCAAATGGATCCGCGGCGTCATGCGCCACGGCTACAAGGGCGCTTTCGAGATCGCCGCCACGGTCGATTACCTCTTCGCCTTCGCGGCCACGACGGGCGCGGTGAAGGACCATCATTTCGAGATGCTGTTCGACGCCTATATCCGCGACGAGGCGGTGCGCGCGTTCATGGAGAGCAGCAACCCCGCCGCGCTTCGCGAGACGGCGGCGCGGTTCCTGGAGGCGCTGGACCGGGGCCTGTGGCGTCCGAGAGCCAATTTCGGCTATGATCTGCTCCGGTCGCTGGCGAGCGGAGAGCGCCCATGAGCCCGGAGCCCAGCCTCCCCGACGAAGAAACCGTCAATGCCCGCGCCAACGAAAAAGCCCGCAAGCGCAAGGCCGCGCGCGACCGGATGCTGGCCACAAAGACCATCGAAAAGGGCCTGCTGATCGTCCATACCGGCAAGGGCAAGGGCAAATCGACAGCGGCCTTCGGGCTGGCGGCCCGCGCCGTCGGCAACGGCCTCAAGGTCGGTGTGGTGCAGTTCGTCAAGGGCGTGTGGAAAACCGGCGAGCGCCAGGTCTTCGCCCGTTTCCCGGAGCTGGTCGAGATTCGCGCCATGGGCGAGGGCTTCACCTGGGAGACGCAGGACCGCGCGCGCGACATCGCCGCCGCCGAAGCCGCCTGGGAAATGTCCGAAGCCATGATGGCCGACCCGTCGAACGCCATGGTGATCCTCGACGAGCTGAACATCGTGCTGCGTTACGGCTATCTGGACCTCGACCGGGTGCTGTCGGCGCTGACAGGCCGCCGCGAGGACCTGCATGTCGTCATCACCGGGCGCAACGCCCGGCCGGAATTGATTGAAGTCGCCGACCTCGTCACCGAAATGACCCTGGTGAAACACCCCTTCCGCGCCGGTGTGAAGGCTCAGATCGGCATCGAATTCTAGGAGCATGGCGCCGATGAAGCACATGTCAGCCCGCCCGATCCTCCCGCTGCTGCTGGTCGCCGCGCTCTGGTCAGCGCCTGCCGCGGCCTCGACGGACGAGACGGAGGCGACCGAACTCGTGGACAAGGCCCGGATCACGGTCCAGCGCCTTGCCCGCGATCCGGATGTCGGGCCGAGCCTCCAGCATTTTCTCGGCCAGGCGAAAGCGGTGCTGATCTTCCCGACCCTCATCAAGGGCGCGTTCCTGGTGGGCGGCGAGGGCGGCAGCGGCGTGCTGCTGGCGCGCAATGAGAAGGGATCGTGGAGCTACCCGGCTTTCTACACCATGGCGTCGATCAGCTTCGGCATCCAGATCGGCGGCCAGACCGCCGAGGCGATGCTGGTGATACGCACGGACGGCGGCGTCGAGGCGGTGCTCGAAGACCAGATGAAGATCGGCGCCGACGCCTCCGCCGCAGCCGGCCCCAAGGGCGCGGGCATAGAGGGTGCGATAACCAGCAATGTCGGCCCCGACATTCTCACCTTCTCCACAAGCCAGGGCCTCTTCGCCGGCGCCTCCCTCGAAGGCGCGGTGATTGCGCGCCGCCATGACTGGAACCGGGCCTTCTACAAGGAGGGCGCGACGCCTCACGCCATTGTCGTCGAGCGCGCCCACGCCAACCCCGCCGCCGATGCGCTTCGCGAGGCGTTGAGCCGGTTCTAGCGGGCCGGAGCGCCGGTTCCGGTCGCTCTCGAAGCGGGCGCGACGCCATGCCGGCCAGGGCGCTGATGGTGCAGGGGACCGGCTCGGACGCCGGCAAGTCGCTGATCGTGGCGGGGCTCTGCCGGGGCTGGGCGCGGCGCGGGCTGCGCGTCAGGCCGTTCAAGCCGCAGAACATGTCGAACAACGCCGCGGTCACGCCGGAAGGCGGCGAGATCGGCCGCGCCCAGGCGCTGCAGGCGCGGGCCGCCGGCGTGGCGCCGCATGTGGACATGAACCCGGTGCTGCTGAAACCCGAATCGGAGCTCGGCGCACAGGTCGTGCTGGCGGGACGCGCCGTCGGGCGGGCGGATGCGAAGGAGTATGCGCGCCTGAAGGCCGGCCTTCTGGAAGGCGCGCTGGATGCCTTCGGCCGGCTCGCCGCCGATGCGGACCTCGTTCTGGTCGAGGGGGCCGGCAGCGCCTCGGAGATCAATCTGCGCGCCGGCGACATCGCCAATATGGGCTTTGCCGAGGCGGCCGGGCTGCCGGTGGTGCTGGTCGCCGATATCGACCGGGGCGGCGTCATCGCGGCAATCGCCGGCACGCGCCATGTGCTGCCGCCCGCCGATGCAGCCCGCCTCAAAGGCTATATCGTCAACAGGTTCCGGGGCGACCCCGCCCTGTTCGATCCGGCAATTCCCGCGCTGGAGCGCCTCGCGGGGCTGCCCTGCCTCGGGGTCGTGCCCTGGTTCGAGGACGCGGGCAAGCTGCCGGCGGAGGACTCCATGGCTCTGGAAGCCGACCGCTCGCCGGCGGGGCCGCCGCGCGTCGCGGCCTTCCGCTATCCGCGCATCGCCAATTTCGACGATCTCGACCCGCTTGCCGGCGAGGTCGGCGTGCGCTTCGTGCGTCCCGGCGAGGCGCTGCCCGCCGATATCGACCTCGCCGTGCTGCCCGGCAGCAAGAACACGCGGGCCGACCTCGCCTTCCTCAAGGACCAGGGCTGGGATATCGACATCCGCGCCCATCTGCGCCGGGGCGGCCGCGTGCTGGGGCTCTGCGGCGGCTTCCAGATGCTGGGCCGGCGCGTGTCGGACCCGGACGGGATCGAGGGTCCTCCCGGATCGAGCGCCGGCCTCGGCCTGCTCGACATCGAGACGGTGCTGGCGGGCGAAAAACGCACCGTGCCGGTCAGGACCGCCGACGGGCTCACCGGCTACGAAATCCACATGGGCCGCAGCTCCGGGCCCGCGCTGGCGCGGCCGTTCCTCAATCTCGACGGACGCCCGGAGGGCGCGGTCTCGGAAGACGGCCTCGTGTTCGGCACCTACTGCCACGGCCTGTTCGCGAATGACGGGTTCCGCGAACGCTTCCTCGCGCGCATGGGCGCGGAGCGGCAACGGGCCTGGGAGGCGGAGATCGACGCCGCGCTGGACGGCCTCGCCGACCATCTGGAAACGCATCTCGACCTGGACCGCCTGTTCGCGCTTGCCGCCTGAGAGGGCGGAAGCGCTCCGCTGCGCCGGATCAGGCGACGCGGGTTCGTTCGCGGTTGAGGGCCAATACATCGCTCAGGGGCAATATACCGACATGCCGGGTTCGACCGTCGCGGCTCAGGAACTCGATTTCCACGGCGTCGGGCGGGAGGAGCTCAACAACGGTGCCGACGTCGCCGGCGCGAACCTCCGAATCGGCCGGGCTCGCGAGCACGGCTACCAAGTCCAGCAATTCCGGTCGTCGCGATTCGGTCATGTCATCAACCGGAGCCAAGGATGGTCTTCATTTACCGAATATGGCAAGTAACCGGTTGCGGCAACTCCTCGCCCGTCCTCAGGCGTTGCCTATGACATCGGCGGGGTGGCCCCGTAGCGCCTGCCCATGCCTCCGGGGCCGGCTTCATATTTCAAACTGAGACACTACCCGCGCTTTACATAAGCACGGTCAACACTCCGCGCAAGAAAGCGGACGACGGTGATCGCGGCGTCAACAGAGTCATGCCGTGCTTGCATCGAGGATTTTCAGAACGCAGACTGACTCCTGCAATCACCGAATGAGGCTTCCCGCTCTGTCGGGTCGCCCGTCAAATACAACAGCCGAAACCCGGCACCGGGCCGATCACCCGGAGCCCGGCGAATAGGCGGGGTCTCTCACGACTAAGCCTCGTGCGGTGATTGCAACGGCCCGGCACCCGGTCGGGCCTTGCGAGGTCCGTCATGTCGAGCGCAATGCCGCCTATCTTCGTTATTTCCCTCACCCGCGAGCCGGAGCGCCGCGCCCTCATGGCGCAGGAACTGACCGGCTTCGACTTCGAATTCTTCGAAGGCGTGGACGGCGCGGCGCTTGATGTCGCGAGCTTTGCCGATCGTCTGGACACCATGTGGTTCCGCATCATGCGGCGTCGCAACCTGCGCCCGGGCGAGGTCGGCTGTTTCCTGTCGCACTACGGCTTGTGGGAGCGCCTGGTCGAGACCCGGACGCCCTATGCGCTCATCCTGGAAGACGACGCGCGGCTGGAAGACGGGTTCCGGGAGATCGTCGCGGAGGTCATGTCCATTCGGGACGAATGGGATATCGCCTATCTCGCCGAAACGAAAAGGCCGCAGCGGATGGTCCGCATGGTCGCCGCGCTGGACAGCGGCCGGCGGCTCATCCAGTGCCGCAGGCGCATGAGCGGCAGAGGCTATCTCATCCGGCTGGAGGCGGCGGAAGTGTTGCTGCGATACTGCTGGCGTATCCGCTCCCAAATCGACGATCTCTACTCGAAATGGTGGAAGAACGGTTTGCGCGTTTATGCCGTCGATCCGGCAATCGTCCGTGACGCGGGGATGCCCTCCTCTATCACGGCCGCCGGCCCGTGGCCGACGCTGAAACGGACGCCGTCGGAGCGCGTGGCCGGGTTTCCCTACCGGAAAGCCGACATGCTGTTCTCGCGGGCAAGAGCAAAGTCAAAGTGAGACACTACCCGTCCTTACGATCCATGCGGATCTGACCACGGCAGCTCTCCGGAGCGCGTCGATCAGCAAACCGGAATTCTCTCGGTTCACGCCGACGATTGCTTGAAACAGGCGGGCCTTGTGGACGCCGTCGTCGTGTCCGGGATTGAGGCAATAACCGACGATCTTGCGGCGGTCGACGATAACCCGGTCGGCGTTGGGCAACTTCAACCGGGCCTGCCTGTTGCTCGAATAGTCCTGTTCCGGGATTGCAGCTTGCCTGCGGCCATCGCTACAGAAGCCCGAGTTCGCCGAGTTCGGCGGCGAGGCGCGGGGGGAGCGCGTCGCCGTCGGCGTCGAGGCCGGGCGGCAGGTCGGCGGGCGCGTCCTCGCCGCGCAGGTAGCGCCAGCCCTGGAAGGGGCGGTGGGCGCGCGGCACCACGCGGACGAGCGCCTCGTCGAGCAGGATGGCGCAGCTGGGCCTGCCGCCCGCACCCGGCGCCGGCTCGAAGGCGAGGATGCGCTGCCGTGCCAGCACGAAGCCCTTGATGACCCAGTAGATCGACCCGTCGCCGGCCAGTATTTCCTCGCCCCGGCGCGGCGTCATGCGGGTGATGTGTCTTGCGATGGCGCGGCCTTCCACGGCCTTCCAGTGGGCCCGGCGGCTGGCCTGCCAGTCCGCCAGCCCTTCGACGCTCCCGGTTCCGACCGACAGCTTGATGAGGTGAAGCGTGCTCTTGTCCGCGTCCATGGCCCCGCTATAGTCGCCCGGTCAGCATCCAAGCAAGGAGAGCCGCCCCGTGTCGGACGAAAAGACCGTCACCTTCCCGGTCGAGGGCACGCATGTGATGATGTTCGCCCGCTCGATCGGAGACTACAACCCCGCCTATCACGATCCGGGCCAAGGCGAGGGCAACCCGGTGGGCGCGCAGGTGGCGCCGCCGACCTTCCCGCAGGCGGTGGCCCAGTTCGACCCCGAATACCCGCTGCGCATCAAGGACGGCGAGGCCTGGTTCGGCTCGGGCGGCAGTCCGTCCGGCATCGAGGGCAAGCCGGCGACTTCGGGCGGGCTCCATGCCGAGCAGCATTTCGAATATACCCGCCCGGTCCGGCCGGGCGATGTGCTCACCGCGCGCTACAGCCAGGGCGAGACCTGGGAGAAGGAGAGCCGGCGCGCCGGCAAGCTCACCTTCACCGAGCGCCTTGTCGATTACTACGACCAGGACGGCAACCATGTCTGCCGGGCGCGCGGCGTCGGCGTGAGGACCGAACGGCCGGTCGATCAGGGATAAGGGGAATCCAGAGGATGAAAGCCAGCGAAATCTCGGTCGGCCAGACCTTCGAGAAGGTCGTGGTCGAGGACCTGAAGCGCACCCAGCTCGTCATGTATTCGGGCGCCAGCGGCGACTACAACCCGCTGCATACCGACGACCTCTACTGCAAGGAGGCCGCCGGCTATCCGGGCGTGTTCGCCCACGGCATGCTGACCATGGGCATGACCGGCACGCTCGTCACCGACCTGTTCGGGGCGGAGAACGTGCGCAAATACGGCGTGCGCTTCACCAACCAGGTCTGGCCGGGCGACACCCTGACCGCCACCGCCACGGTGCAGGACATCCGCGACGAGGACGGCCGGCCGGTGGCGGAGATCGGCATCGAGACGGTGAACCAGGACGGCAAGACGGTCGTTCTCGGCTCCGCGACGGGCCTGCTGGAAGACTGAACGAAGACCTGACCCGGGGGGACTGACGCCATGACGGCATGGGATGTCGCGGTCGTCGGCTGCGGCAACGCGGCCTTGTGCGCGGCGATTTCGGCGCGCGAGCAGGGCGCGCGCGTGGTGGTGCTGGAAAAGGCGCCGGAGGAGGAGCGGGGCGGCAACTCCTTCTTCACCGCCGGCGGCTTCCGCTTCGTCCATGACGGGCTGGAGGACGTCTGCGCCGATGTGCTGACCGACCTCTCGGAAGCGGAGAAGGCGCGCATCGAGCTCCCCACCCACGACCGGCAGTTCTTCTACGACACGCTGATGAAGGTGACGCGCCACCAGGCGGAGGAGGACCTCGCCTGGACCCTGATCGACGACTCGCGCCCGGCCATGGCGTGGCTGCGGGAGAACGGCGTGCGCTTCGTGCCGATGTTCGGCCGCCAGTCCTACGAGGTGGACGGCAAGCAGGTTTTCTACGGAGGCGTGAACATCGAGGCCGTCGGCGGCGGGGCGGGGCTGGTCGATTTCCTGCTGCGCCGGGCCGAGGCGGTCGGCATCGAGATCCGCTACGAGACCGGCGCCACCGGCCTCCTGCAGGACGACACCGGGCGCATTACCGGCCTCCGGCTGCGCACGCCGGATGGCTACGAGGCGCTGGAGACCGGCTCGGTGGTGCTGGCCTGCGGCGGGTTCGAGGCCAACCCGGAGATGCGCGCGCGCTATCTCGGCCACGGCTGGGACCTCTGCCGGGTCCGGGGCACCCGCCACAATACCGGCGACGGCATCCGCATGGCGCTGGAGGCCGGCGCGCGGCCGCACGGAAACTGGTCCGGCTGCCACTCCGTCGGCTGGGACATTTCCGCCCCGCCCTACGGGGACCGCGCCGTCGGAGACAATTTCCAGAAGCACAGCTACCCGCTCGGCATCATGGTGAACCTCGACGGCGAGCGCTTCGTCGACGAGGGCGAGGACTACCGCAACCTCACCTATGTGCGCTTCGGCCGCGCCATCATGGAGCAGCCGCACCGCTGGTGCGCGCAGATCTTCGACGCCAAGACCGTCCACATGCTGCGCGACGAATACCGCATCCGCGAGGTGACGAAAGTGGAGGCGGACTCGATCGAGGAGCTGGCGGCGGGGCTGGAGGTCGATCCGGCGGCGCTGGCGAAGACGGTCCGCGACTACAACGCCGCCTGCCGGTCCTCCAACGCCTACAACCCCGCCGTGCTGGACGGCGTCTCGACCGGGGGGCTGAGCCCGGACAAGACCAACTGGGCGCTGCCCATCGACCGGCCGCCCTATGTCGCCTTCGTCACCACCACGGGCATCACCTTTACCTTCGGCGGCCTGCAGATCGACAACGAGAACCGGGTCCAGGACCTTTCCGGGCGCCCCATAGACGGGCTCTACGCCGCGGGCGAACTGGTGGGCGGCCTCTTCTTCGAGAACTATCCGGGCGGCTCCGGCCTCATGTCCGGCAGCGTGTTCGGCCGCCGCGCCGGCCGCTTCGCCGCGGAGTATGCCTGCGGGTAGCGCCTTACGACGCGGCGGCGACCGGCAGGGATTCCAAGCCGAGGCAGCAGTAGCGTGGTGAGTAAACGATAAGGTGGGCTAAAGCCGAGAAATGGCTGCAATTTCCAAAATCTATTGCCGGTCTATATTGATTTTGCTGATATATACAGTTTGACGAAGCCGTCCGGGGAGTACCCAGTGAGAGTGTTGGGGGGATAGGTTTGTTGTGACCTCCCGCGGTTCAAAGCAGGAAAACCCAGGGCGCCCCCTTGTCCGGGATTGGTTTGGCCGCCTTCGCCTGCCGTTGTTCCGCGCCACCGCACCGGCTCCCTCCGCCACGCTTGAAACATGGGAAAACGAAGACTTCCTACAGACCAGCGAGGACGAGGAGGCGATCTTCGATCCTTGGCACGACGACACGCCAGAGCAACGGCTTGTCTCGCGGGAAACCGTCGAACCGGAGGTTCCTGAATCTCCACCACACGCGGCGCCTATCCTGCCACTGCCACTTGATTCTGGTTTCGCGGAACAGCCGGAAGCGCAGCAGAAAGAAGAAGCGCGTGCAGAACTGCCAGTTCTAGAAGAAAGTAAGAACCCACCCGTCGTGGACATCGACGGCGATGATAAGGGAGACGACTGGGACGAAGACGATTTAGAGGAAGATCTTGGGTACTCAGAGGATCCCGATGCAAACTATTTCGAAACGGGACCCGACATTGAGATCGAGCTCTTCGACTACGATGAAGAAGCGCACCAGAGCGTCTGGGACGATGATCCGGAAGATGTTGCTGACCTGCCACTGCGCGCGCGACAGAAGGCGGCCGAAGTCATCTCCCGGCTATCCTTCACTTCACAACGGGAACGGCATGCAATCTTGCCTTGGCTGATTGACCTGTTCCAGCATCGCAATCACCCCACGACCTACCGCGCCATTCTCGCCGCAGTGGACAGCGGGGTTAGCAGCGAGACACTGCGCAACATGGCAGCACTGCGCGACATCTGGGAGGACCGACAGGAGTGGTGGCTCGGCCGCTACGGATGGGGTCGCAGTGTCAGGACTTTGCGCAACGGCGATACCGCTTTGACTTGGAAACTGGCCCGTTCGATTTGCGAGGCACGATCAGATTTTCCACCGGAATACATGATCGACGATTCTTGGGTGTATGAATGGCTGTGTCTGCCCCCCTACGACGACAAGTGCCGGAATTTTCCACAATTCATAGGAATGAAGGTGATGGCCGTCGATGAGACGTTTCAGGATGTGCCAAGTTGGAGCGACCTGCAGCAGCGCGAGCCCGACGAGTTCGGGGACCGCCGGGACCAAGTCGAAAGCGCATTCAGCGACGTGGAGAGCCACGCCATAGCCTGGGGACACCCATTGCCCTCTGGCGAACAGCCCAACAGCCCGGCGGGTGTCGCCTCTCAAAATAATGTCCGAGGAAACGGCGATGGTAACTGAAGGCCTCGTTCCGGTCGTGGGTTGCTGGGTGATGCGTAAGGATGCCGAACAGCGTGTGCCCGGTCAGGTCGAAGGTCGCAGGCCGGGGAAGGCCAGGGACCAAGTGAAGGTGCGATGGGGCAACGGCGACACCGAATGGTACGATCCGCAACGTCTCGTCTCCGGGTTCAGCCTCGGCTGGGCGGTACAGGACGTGCCTATCTCAAACACACGAAAGCCGCTCGGCACCGGCACCGTCGTTAGTCGTCGGGAGCTCGGTGGACGCCAGCAGATTCTGGTGCAACTCGACGAAGACGGCCGCTCGGTCTGGCTACCCTATGAAAACCTCCGCCGGATCAAAGGGGTCCGCCTGCGCTATGAGCGGGCCGAAACGCGCGTCGCCGACCACGCTGAGCGACTACGGTTACGGCTGCTGGCGCACGCGTTGGAAAACTGGAATCACCTGACTGGAGCACTCGATCGGCTCGATGTCGACCCCCTGCCACACCAGATTCAGCTTGTCCATCGTATCCTCAGCTCCGGAAACTATAACTGGTTGATCGCAGATGATGTCGGCCTCGGCAAAACCATTGAGGTTGGCCTACTGCTGGCGGCGATGAAACGGAAAGGCCAAGCACGCCGAGTGCTTGTCGTCGCACCTGCCGGCCTGACCCGCCAGTGGCAGGATGAGATGCAGTATAAGTTCGACCAGCACTACATGATCTATGGTCGCGATATCCAGATCCAGAAGCGCGAACACTGGAAACTTTACGATCAGGTCATTGTGTCTATCGACATGGCAAAACGGGAAGAGCATCTCCGCTTGTTTCGTCAGGCACCCGGTTGGGACATTGTCGTCTTCGACGAAGGCCACAAGTTGACGCGCTATGCCAGCGGCGAGCGGACGGAGCGCTATCGGCTAGCGGAAGCATTGCGCGGCATGTCGGACGCCTTCCTTCTCCTCAGTGGCACTCCCCACCAAGGTTATGCTGATAGGTTCATTGCGCTGCTGGACCTAGTCCGGCCGGATTTACGCGAACGAATCCATACGCTGGCGGCGAATCCTGAAGTCGTGAGCGAGTTAATACTCCGCAACCGGAAGAGCGAAGTCACGGATACGGATGGTAACTTTATCTTTCACGGGCAGCAGATTCACCGTGTTGCTGTCACACCATCAAAGGACACCAGGCGGTTTCAACGCTTGTTGCAGGATTATTTACGGCGCGGATATCGGGCGGGCGATAGCCGTGGAATGGCCGGGCGCGCTATTGGTTTCGTTATGACGACATACCGCAAACTTTCTTCTTCAAGCATCGCGGCGATTGAGCATGCACTATATCGACGGTTGGAACGCCTCGCGGGCGAGTTCATACACGACAAGGCGACGCAGAATCACGACCGGCTGACGTTGGACGATTTGGCAGAGGGCAGCGACGATCAGGATAATCTGGCCGACGTTTCCACAGACAGCAGAATCGGACAGTTTTTCGAGTTTGAGCAGGACCTTATCGAGGATCTTTTGGAAGCAGCTGAGCAAGCTAAGGCAGACGACGAAAAGCTTCGCATATTCTTAGATGATGTCGTGTCTCCCCTTGTATCCGAGAAAAAGAAGCTGGTGATCTTTACTGAATATCGAGCAACACAAACCTACCTGAAAGAAGCCGTCGAGCGTCGCTTTCAGCAAGTGGGGACAGTTGAGCTAATCAACGGTTCGATGACGTTAGATGAAAAACTCGATGCGATTGACGCATTTAACGAGTCTTCGCAATTCTTAATTTCAACTGAGGCCGGTGGAGAAGGCATAAATCTTCATCGATCCTGCCACGTAATGGTCAATTACGATCTTCCTTGGAACCCAGCGCGTCTCGTTCAACGTATTGGCCGCCTCTACCGATATGGCCAGACAGAAACAGTTGTTGTATTCAATCTTCATGCACAGGATAGCTTCGATAACGGCGTGATTGACTTGATGCTTCAGCGTGTATCTCAAATCGTCCAGGATATGACTCCGGTTGGTACTGAATACAATGAACGGCTATATGCTGAGATTTTGGGCGAAGTATTGGACAATATTGACCTGTCCACAATACTCCAGTCCGCCACAGATATGCAAGTGGAACGAACGCGAGAACAGATTGACGAAGCGTTGGAGCGCGCGAAATCGGCGAAGGAGCTACAGGACGAGTTGTTCACGCATGTCGCAGGATACGACCCGAATGCGCTTAGCGGAACACTTGGTTTCACAATGCAGCATGTCGATTTGTTCGTCCGAGGTATGCTGCCAATCATGGGGATACAGATAGAATCGGAGCTCTATAACGGAGGCGTTCTGGAGATTCGGCTGCCGGACAATATGCGGGGGGACTTCGCTGAGTTTGGGCAGCGAACGGTGGTTAGGATCACGACCGACCGACGCATCGCGCAGAGAGCCCGGGATGTTGTGTTGCTAGACTTTGAAACGCCGTTCTTTCAAGATTTGATTGAGTTTGCAAAATCTGAGCAATTCGATGGGTTTTACGCTGCGACGAATTCCTCCGCCGGCGGGCCAGGTACGTTGGCTGCGGTCAAACTTCGCTGGCAAAACGATCAGGGGGACCCGCTCACCGAGGATTTCGTGACGCTCTTCACCGGTTCGAACGGTGTAATCGAAGCAAATCCGCCATTCGTCTCCCATTGGCTTGTTTCGCCGGTCATGACGGCACAGGCACCAAACATGGACAGAGAAGAACGGAGAAAGACCTTTGACAGTATTATGGTCGTTGCCAATCAACGACTGTCGGCTGAAAGCACGCGCTTCAAGCACCCCAACGGGCTGGTGCCGCTCGCCGGCGCTGACTGCATCCCGATTTCCTCGCCGCCTGACTAAGACGTTTCAGGCCGAGGCCGCTACCGGGAGCGACTCCAGGCCGCGCAGCACGATGCTGGGGCGGAAGCGCGGCGGCGGGCCGGCGAGGCGGATCGAGGAGAACCGCTCCAGCAGCACCTCGATGGCGATGCGCGCCTCCAGCCGCGCGAGCGGCGCGCCGATGCAGGCATGGATGCCGCGGCCGAAGGAAATGTGGCTGCCCTGGTCGCGTCCGACATCGAGCCCGTCCGGATTCTCGAACTGCCCGGGGTCCCGGTTGGCGCCGCCGATCAGCATCACGATGTCCTCGCCGCGCTTCACCGGGAAGCCGTTCACGTCGCAGTCCTCGACGATGCGCCGCAGGTCCAGCTGCACCGGTGAATCGTAACGCAGCAGCTCCTCCACCGCCGAGGGAATGAGCGCGGGATCGTCCCGGAGCCGCTGCAGCTGCTCGGGATGGCGCAGCAGCGCCAGCATGCCGTTGCCGATCAGGTTGACGGTGGTCTCGTTGCCGGCGACCAGCAGCAGCCGCAGCATGGTGATCGTTTCGTTCCCGTCCAGCCGGTCGCCTTCCTCCTCGGCCTGGACGAGCCCGCTCAGAATGTCGTCCCTGGGGTCGGCGCGGCGCTCCTCGACGAGCGGCGCGAAATAGGCGTCGAGATCGGCGCCGGCGAGGACGGCGTCGGCGCGCTCGTCCGCGCTGATCGTCGGCTCCAGGATGCGCGCGCGGCGGTCGGACCAGCTCCGGAAGCGCGGGCGGTCCTCCACCGGCACGCCCAGCATTTCCGCGATCACGATCACCGGCAGCGGCCTGGCGACGGCCTCCATGAGGTCGAAGCCGTTGAGGTCGTCGATCCCGTCCAGAAGCCCGTGCATCAGGCTGCGGACATGCGGCTCCAGCGCATTCACCGCCCTCGGCGTGAACGCCTTGCTGACCAAGCCGCGCAGGCGCCGGTGGTCGGGCGGGTCGAGCGACAGCATGGAGGGCGCCGCGCCGGGGTCCGGTATGACCGTGCGCTTGCCCGGCCGCTTCGCCTTCCGCCCGTCGCTGGAGAAGCGCTGCCAGTCGGGAAGGATCGCCGCCACATCCGGGTAGCGGCCGAAAATCCAGGCGTTCATCAGCCGGCTGCGGTGCGCCTGTCCTCTCTCGCGCAGCGCCGCATAGGCGGGATAGGGGTCCTGCGTGTTCCGGTATGCCACCGGGTTGTAGGCGTGGCCGCACTCGAGGCGCTCGCGCATGAGCATGGCCTGCATCGCGGTCTTCCGGACCGCCTGTTTCAGGGATACTGCCATGACCGTCTCCCCCGCTTGAACGCAGTCCTTCTCGTTCCGTTCATACTCCCGGCAGGGTCCGACTTCAATGCGACATCAGGGCGGGAACCGTGGTGTCGCGCAGCAGCGAGGCCGTGACGCCGCCGAACGCCCATTCGCGCATCCGGGAATGGCCCCAGGCGCCCGTGACGATGAGGTCGATGCCGCGGTCGCTCACATGCGAGAGCACGATGTCCGAGACGGCAATGCCGTCGGCGACGGTGTTCGCGGCTTCGGCGTTCACGCCGTGGCGCGCCAGGTGCAGCGCGATATTGGCGCTCGGGATTTCGCCGTGGTCGCCGCCGGAAGGCCGGTGCGCATTGACGGAGAGGACCACCACCTTCTCCGCCCGGCGCAGGAGCGGCATGGCGTCGTTGACCGCCCGCGTGGCCTCGCGGCTGGCGTTCCAGCACACGAGTATGTTCTCGCCCAGCACGTCGAACCGTCCGGAGTTGGGCACCACCAGGACCGGGCGTCCGCAGCTCATGGTGAGGTCCGCTGCGAGGTCCGGATAGGGATAGAGCTCCGGCTCCGACGCGCTGCCCTTGCCGACCACGGCGAGGTCCGCATAGCGCGCGTGCAACGCCGTCACATGGCTGACCGACCCCGACGCCATGCGCCATTCTGCATGGACGCCGGCCCGTTCCGCGATCTCCAGGAAGCGCCCGCGCGCCGCTTCGCCCTCGCCGCGGACCCTTTCGACGGCGGCCTCCAGCGTGCTCGGCGGCATCCCCGCCACCATCCAGGTCGGAATCAGCGGGTCCGGAGAAACGAAGACGCCGGTCAGATGGCCGTCATCCGCCCCGGCGAGACTTGCGGCCACGCGAATGCGCTCCCCGGCGCGGTCGCTGCCATCCACATGCACGAGAATGTTCTTGAGACCCATCTCACACCCCTCCGGCAACGGGCGGCGGCCGCCGCCCCCATGCCCTCGATATGGTGCGCCGGGGCGGGGAATTTAAGCGTCGGCTTCGTCGCGCAGCATGGCGCGGGCGATCTGCTGCTGCTGGATCTGCGACGTGCCCTCGAAGATGCGGAACAGCCGCGTGTCGCGGTAAAGGCGGGCGACGGCGTTTTCGGCCATATAGCCCTGGCCGCCGAGGATCTGGACCGCCTTGTCGGCGACCCGGCTCACCATCTCGGAGGCGAAATACTTGGCGCAGGCGATGTCCGCGAAGGGCAGCGGGCGCCGTTCGAACCGCCGGGCGCAGTCCAGCACCATCGCTTCGGCCGCATAGGTGTCGGCGCGCATGTCGGCAAGCATGGCCTGGACGAGCTGGTGCTCGCCGATGGCCTTGCCGAACTGGCGGCGCCCGCGGGCATAGCGGACCGCCTCGCCGACCAGCCGCTTCGCCTGCCCGACGCAGGTGGCGGCGACATGGGTGCGCGCATGGTTGATGCCCCTGAGCGCCGCCTTGAGCCCGAGCCCCTCCTGTCCGCCGACCAGCGCGTCCCCGGGCACGCGGCAGTCCTCCAGATAGACCTCCGATACCCGGGACCCGCTATGCCCCATCATGGCGACGGGCGCGCCCGCGCGGATGCCCGGCGTGCCGGCATCGACCGCGAAGGCCGAGACGCCGCCCGCGCCCGGGCCGCCCGTGCGCGCCATGACCAGGAACATGTCGGCGTCCGCCGCGTTGGTGATGTAGCGCTTGGTGCCGTTCAGCACATAGTCCGCGCCGTCGCGCACCGCCGTCGTCGCGAGATTGGCCGCGTCGGAGCCGTAGTCCGGCTCGGTCAGCGAGAAGGCGCCGGTGCAGCGGCCCTCCGCCATGGCGGGCAGGTATTTCCGCTTCTGCGCCTCCGTGGCGAAGTCGAGGATCGCCTGGCTGCAGAGCCCGATCGTGGTCGAGAAGCGGGCGCGGAACACGGCCGAGGCCTGCGTGAACGCGAAGGTGAGCCGCACCTGCTGCTCCTGGGTGAGGCCGAGCCCGCCATACTCCTCCGGGATCGAGATGGCGAAGAGCCGCATCTCGCAAATCCGCCGCACGAGGTCTTCGGGCACATGGCCCAGCTCTTCCACCCGCTCCTCGTTCGGGATCAGCTCCTCGCGCGTGAACGCCTCCACCTCGGCCAGATAAGCCTCGAAATCCATGTCACCGCCCATAATCCGCCGCCCCGAAATGCCCCGTCGAAGACAGCGTAGGGGGCCTGCCGGAGGGGATCAACGGCGGCAGGCGGCAGCATGGTTGGAGAAGAAATGCGGCCCGTCTAACGGCGGGGAGCAAGGCGTTCGGACGGGAAATGCCGCAGGTTCCGGGTCACGATGGTGCTCGCCCCGCCCTCAATTGCAGCCGCCAGCACATGTGCGTCGCCGGGGTCAGGCAGGTCGAGCGACGCGGCGAGGGCGGCGTACCCTGTCACGACGGCGCCGGGAAAGTGCTCGTCCATAATCGCACGGGTGCGCTCGAGCGCACCGGCCGGGATATCCGGTCGGTCCGCCAGAAGGCTCCGCATCCACTCCTCGTGGATGTCCGCACTCCAGAGCGGCGCATACAGGTACCGGTCGGCCAGACGCAAGAGCAGGTCCCGGAGGCCGGCGGGATAAAGAACATTGGCGTCGAGCAACGCCGTTGGAGGCGGCATCGCCTATTGGAGGCCGAGGCTTTGATCGAGGGCCGTGAGCTCGTCCAGCGCCTCGCGGCGCGTGAATTCCGTCTCGCGGCGATAGACAAGAATGTCCCGGGCGCGGACCCGCCGGTGTGCGCCAACCTTGCGGCAGGGTATGCGGCCTTCGTCGAGCAACTGCACCAGGTGCGTTCGCGATACCTGCAGGAGGTCGGCCGCCTGCCGCGTCGTCAGTTCGGCATGCAGCGGTGTCAGGGTCACACCGTTTCCGTGCGCCATCTGGGCGAGAATCTCCTTGAGCAGGCGCAACGCAGACAACGGAATGTCCACGGGTTCCTCTTCAGCGCTACCGAAACGCGCAGGCACCGGGTCCGTACCGTCGCCCCATGCCGTGAGTTTGCGGCCTGCCTCACCCGCCAGGACCGCGTCGCGCTCGCTGGGAATTCCAGCCGCCGTTCTTCCGTTCATCGCGCCTCTCCACCATCCGGCGGAAAGATAAACATCAAACGCCGTAAATGCAACAAATGACACAAACACCACAACAAATATCCGTCGGGCAGAGCCGGGACGCTCAGGCTGACGGGCGGCCGTCTCCGTGCCATTCTGGCCGGCGGTGGAGGAACGGGCAAAGACGGAGGACCGATGGCGGCGATTGCGGTGACCGGGGCCAATCGGGGCATCGGCGCGGGGATTGCGGCGGCGCTGGCGGAGCGGGGCTTCGCGGTGGCCTGCCTGACGCGCTCCGGGCGCGGCCCGGAGGGGCTGGACCTGCCGGCCTGGCCCGTGGACGTGACCGACGCGGCCGGCCTCGCCCGCGCGCTCGACGCGGCGGCGCGGGACCTTGGCGGCCTCGAAGGGCTGGTGAACAATGCCGGCGTCCACCTGCAGGGGCCGAGCGCGGACTTCCCCGTCGAGGACTTCGCCCGGACCATGGCGGTCAACACCACCGCCGTCTTCGCCGCCGCGCAGGCTGCCTATCCGCATCTGAAGGCCAATGGCGGCGGCATCGTGGTCAATCTGGGCTCCTACTGGGAGCGGCTCGGCGTGCGCGCCAACACCGCCTACTGCGCCTCCAAGGCCGCCGTCTCCGGCCTGACGCGCTGCCTCGCCGTGGAATGGGCGCGGGACAATATTTCCGTCTATACCGTCGCCCCCGGCTATGTGGAGACGGACATGAACGCCGAAATCCTCGCCAATCCGCGCTTCCGCGCCTGGCTGGAGCGGCGCATCCCGGTCGGACGGCCCGGAAGCGTGGACGAGGTGGCGCGTTTCGTCGCGCTGCTGTTCGCCGAGAAGATCCACTACCTCACCGGCGAGACCATCGTGATGGACGGGGCGCAGAGCATCAACCAATGACCGTGCTGGACCGCCTCGACGCCCGCCTCGAAAAAGCGCTGCCGGACGAGGAAGCGGCGGTGCTGGAGGCCGTGAAGCGCCTTGCGGAACGGGTGGTGGCCCCGGCCGCGGCCGCCCTCGACGCGAAGGGCCGCTTCCCCTGGGACAATCTCGCCGCCATGCGCGAACTCGAACTCAACCGGATGTTCGTGCCCGAGGCCTATGGCGGCGCCGGCCTGTCCTTCGCCTGCTATGTCCGCGCGGCGCACGAGATGGCGCGGGCCTGCGCGGCGACCGGCATCGTGTGGTCCACCACCTTCCACGCGATCAAGCCGGTGATCGACTTCGGCAGCGGGGACCTCAAGCGCCGCATTCTGCCGCGCATCGCCGACGGCGGCCTCGCCGCGCTCTGCATCACCGAAGCCGACGCCGGCTCCGACGCCACCGGCATGCGCACCCGCTTCCGCCCTGACGGCGGCGACATCGTGATCGACGGCGCCAAGACCTTCATCACCAATGGCGACGTGGCGGACGTCTATGTGCTGTTCGGCAAATGGGCGGAGATCGAGGACGGGCGCGCGGCCATCACGGCGCTCGCCGTCGAGAAGGAGGCCGCCGGCATAAGCGTGCTGCGGCTGGAGGACAAGCTGGGGCTGCGCGCGAGCTCCACCGCAGCGCTGGCCTTCGAGGGCGTGCGCGTGCCGCGCGGGAACCTGGTGCTCGGGCCGGGCGAGGGGCTGAAGGTGCTGTTCGGCGCGCTCAACAAGTCCCGGCCGTCCATCGCCGCGCATGCGCTCGGCATCGCGCGCGCCGCCTTCGGCGACGCCGTGGACTATATCGGCCAGCGCCGCCAGTCCGGCCGGCGCATCGCGGATTTCCAGGGCATCCAGTTCATGCTGGCGGACCTCGCCACCGAGCTTGCCCAGGCGGAGCTCTGGCTGGGCTACGTCGCGGGGCTGGTGGACGAGGGGCTCGACGATATCGGCATCGAGGCCTCCATGGCGAAGCTCTCCGCGTCCGACCTCGCCATGAAGGCCGCCGATATGTGCGTGCAGCTTCACGGCGGATACGGCTATATCAGGGAGTATCGCGCGGAACGGCTGCTGCGCGACGCCAAGATCACCCAGATCTGGGAAGGGACGAACCAGATCCACCGCCAACTCATCGGCCGCAGTTTCGCGAGGCAGGCATGACCCAACCCCATCTCCTCTCCGGCCTAGACGCCGCCGCCGCCATCCGGGCGGGGGACCTGACCTCCGAGCGCCTGGTCGAATCCTGCCTCGCGCACATCGAGGCACGCGACGAGACGGTCGCCGCCTGGATCCATCTCGACCCGGAGGCCGCGCTGGCCGAAGCCAGGCAGCGCGACCGGGAGGAGCCGCGCTCGGCGCTTCACGGCGTGCCGGCCGGCGTCAAGGACATCATCGACACACATGACATGCCGACCGGCTACGGCTCGCCGATCTACACGCCCGGCAACCGCCCGGCCTGGGACGCCGCCTCCGTGGCGCTGCTGCGCGACGCCGGCATGGTGGTGCTCGGCAAGACGGTCACGACCGAATTCGCCATGCGCCATCCGGGCAAGACCCGCAATCCGGCGGACCCGGCCCACACGCCGGGCGGCTCCTCGCAGGGCTCGGCCGCGGGAGTGGCCGATTTCCAGGTACCGCTGGCCATCGGCACCCAGACCGCGGGCTCGGTGGTCCGCCCGGCCTCCTATTGCGGCGCGGTCGGCTTCAAGCCGACCTTCGGCACCGTGCCGCGCGCGGGCGTGAAGCCGATCTCCGAGACGCTGGACACGGTGGGCTCCATGGCGCGCACGGTCGCCGATGCCGGCGCCTTCGTGCAGGCGATGGCGGGCATCCCGATCTCGCGGGTCGAGGCCCGTCCGGCGCGCTTCGCCATGTGCCCGAGCCCGGCCTGGCATTGCGTCGAGCCGGCGTCGGTCAAGGCGATGGAGGTGGCGCGCGCGGCTGCCGGCGCGGGACCGGACGATCTGGTGCTGCCGCCGCCCTGCGACGAGGTGCCGGCGGCCCACGATGTCATCATGCCCTATGAGGGCGCCCGCCTGCTCGCCTGGGAATACCGCATGCGCCGGGAGCAGATGAGCGACGCCATCCGCCAGATCGTGGAAACCGGCCTCGGCCTCGACCATGAGCGCTATCTCTGGGCGCTCGGCGTCCGCGAGGCGGCGCGGGCGGCCTTCGACAAGGTCTTCGACGGCGTGGACGCGCTCATCACCCCGGCCGCGCCGGGCGAGGCGCCGGAAGGCCTCGGCTGGACCGGCTCGCCGGAATGCAACCGCATCTGGACGACCCTGGGCGTGCCCTGCATCACCCTGCCGGGTTTCTCGGCCGGCAACGGCCTGCCGGTCGGGGTCCAGCTTGTCGGCCGGGCGGGCGGAGACGCCGACCTGCTCGCCGCCGCCGCCTGGCTGCATCCGCGCCTCGCCGGGTGAGCGCGCCCATGGGCAGCTTCGAGACCTTCCGGGCGCTTCCCCACGCCATCACGCTGCTCGGCATGTCGGGCGTCGGCAAGACGATGCTCTCGACGTCGCTGCGCCGGTCGGCCGACTGGTTCCACTATTCCGCCGACTACCGCATCGGCACGCGCTACCTGGCGGAGCACATCCTCGACAATATCAAGTTCAAGATCATGTCGATGGCGGACCGCTTCGTCGCCGACCTGCTGCGGTCCGATTCGATCTATATCGAGCACAATATCTCCGTGGACAATCTGGAGCCGGTCTCGACCTTTCTCGGCATGTATGGCGACCCGGCCGCGGGCGGGCTCGACATGGAGACCTTCCTCCACCGCCAGAGGCTTTACCGGGACGCCGAGATACAGTCGATGCTCGACGTGCCGGACTTCATCGCCAAGGGCTGGCGGCTCTACGGCTGCGAGAGCTTCGTCAACGACGCCTCCGGCTCGCTCTGCGAGGTGGCCGATCCCGACGACCCGGAAGACCCGGTGCTGGAGCGCCTGACGGCCCACAGCCTGATCGTCTATATCCGCGCCGACGCCGCCTTCGAGGAGACCCTGAAGGAGCGCGCCCGCACCCACCCCAAGCCGCTGTTCTACAATCCCGATTTCCTGACGCCGCGCCTCGAAGACATGCCGGAGGACGGCGCGGGCATCGACCCGGTGGGCTTCGCGCGCCCGCTTTTCCCGGAGCTGCTGGCCTTCCGCCGGCCGCGCTATGAGCGCCTGGCGGAGCGGGGGCTGGCGCTGGAGACCGCGGACGTGTTCCCGAACGGCGGGATACCGGACGCCGACCGGTTCCTCGCCACGCTCTGGGAGCATGGCGGCGACCGGCTGGAGAGCTATATCGGGCTCTGCGAGCGGCGGCGGGCGGAAAGGAAGGGCGGCTGATGGCCATTCGGCTTGCGGAGGGACTGCCGGCGGCGGCCGAGCTTGCGGAGGAGGGCGTGCCGCTCTTCTCCGACGACCGGCCCGCGCGGCGCGTGCTGCTGGTCAACCTCATGCCGGAGAAACAGAAGACCGAGCGCCAGATCGCCCGCAAGCTCGGCCTCGCCGGACCGGACATCGCGCTCTCGCTCGCGGTTCCCTCGCGCTACCGGGGCAAGAACGCCGATCCCGGGCATATGGGCGCCTTCTATGGGGGGCTGGAGGCGGCGGAGGAGGCGGACGGCGTGATCCTGACCGGCGCGCCCATCGAACTGCTCGATTTCGAGGCGGTCGATTACTGGGAGGAGATCGCGCATCTGCTGGACGGGCTGCGCGCCCGGAAGACGCCGCTGTTCACGCTCTGCTGGGCGGCGCAGGCGGCGCTCTACCGCTATTACGGCGTGCCCAAGCATGCGCTCGCGGAGAAGCGCTTCGGCGTGTTTGAGCACCGGATCGCCGCGCCCGCAAGCCCGGCCGTCTCGGGTCTTGAAGGGCCGGTGGCGATGCCGGTCTCGCGCCATACCGAAACCCGCCGCGACGACATTGCGCGGGCCGGCGCGGGCCTCGACCTGCTGCTCGACCATGACGAGGCCAATGTCGGCGCGGTCTCGGAGCCGGCGCTGGGCCATGTCCACGCGCTCAACCATTTCGAATATGAGGCGGGGACGCTCGACGACGAATACAGGCGCGACCTCGGCCGCCGCGACGACGTGCCGGTGCCGAAGGCCTACTACCCGGACGACGATCCGGCAGAGCCGCCCGGAGACCGCTGGCGCGCCGCGGGCGAGCGCTTCTACGCCAACTGGGCCGCCATGCTGGCGCGCTGAAGGAGGGATTGGTGAGCTACACGCTCTACAACCGCCCGGGCTCCGGCGGGTTCGTCGTCGAGGCGGCGCTCGCCCTGGCGGAGGCGCCGCTCGAGCTGATCGAGCTGGACTCGAAGCCCGGAATGCCCCTGCCGGAGAGCTTCCGCACCACCAACCCCTGGGGCCAGCTGCCGACCCTGATCCTGCCGGACGGGTCGGTGATGACGGAAACCTCGGCGATCTTGGTCCACCTCGCGCTCGCTTTCCCGGAGAAGCGCCTGGCGCCGCCGCCCGGCACGCCGGCGCACGCGGCCTTCCTGCGCTGGACCGTGTTCGCCAACATCAATCTTTACGAGGCGGTGCTCAGGCGCGGCTACCCGTTCCGTTTCACCGACGACCCCGAGGGGCACGATGCGCTCAGGAGCGCCGCCATCCGCCGTATGGGCGAGGCGCTGGCCCTCATCGACGCGCATGTCGAGGGGCCGTTCCTGCTGGGCGCCGAGATGACGGTCGCCGACATCTACCTCGCCATGTTCCTCGTCTGGTACCGCGGCGACGCGAAGCCGCCGCGCCTCGCCCGGATCGGGGACGCGGTCCGCCGCCACCCGGTCGTCGGCCCGCTCTGGCGCCGCCACTACGGCGACCGGTAGGGGGAAGGAGAAGGCCCATGAATCGCCACCGCCCGGGACCCCGTCGGGTCTGGACCGTCGCCGAGGCCAGGGCGCGTCTCTCGGAAGTGCTGCGCCTCGCCGAGGAGGAGGGGCCGCAGCTTGTCGGCAGGAGGCGAACCTTCGTGGTCGTGCCCGCAGCCGAGTGGTATGCGAAAACACAGCCCCGGCCGCCCATGGGCCGGTGGCTGCTGGAGAACATGCCCCGCGGCACAAATCCGGACGCCTCCGCGGACAGGCGGTCCCGGAAGGAGGTTCCCTTTTCGGAGGAAGGCGGTCGCCGAAGGTGAGCGGACGCGGGTCAGGCCGCGACGGAGATGGCGCCTGCGTCGTTGTCCACGATCACCGGCGACTCGAAAATCTCTATCGACGGGTCGGCGCCGTAGCGCTCGCGGATATTGGCCTTCCAGGCGTCGTCGTAGAGTCGCTCGGCGTCCTCCCGCGAGGCGAACAGATAGACGCCGCCGCCCGTCCGGGCTTCTTCGGAGAAGAGATAGTATTTCCGCACCAGCCCCCTTATGCCGCGATAGCGCGGGGCGGATGCCTCGAACGCGGCCCTCGCCGCCTCGCGCGTCATGCCGTCGGAGAGCGGGATGCGGACGATTGCTGTCACCGCCATGATTCGGGCCTCCTCGGTTCGGTGTCCGGGCGCCAGACTATCATCCGGGCCCGGCGCGGCGTCAATCGACGCCTTCGACCACCCGCAGGTCGCGCTCGACCGCCCCTTCGAGCTTTGCGGCCGCCGCCCGGTAGGCCTCGCTGTCATGGGTCGCCACGGCCTGCTCGAAGCTTGCGAACTCGATGACCACGGTGCGTTCGTTGACCCCCGCCTCGTAAGCCTGCACCCGCCCGCCGCGTGCGAGGAACCTGCCGCCGCCGGCTTCTATCGCCGGGCCCGCGAGCTTCGCATAGGCGGCCAGCGCGTCGGGATTCGTAATCGACCGGTAACAGCTCACCCAGTAGCCCTTCGCCATCGTGCCCTCCCTGCCGGCGATGCGTCCGGCGCGAGAATAACCCGGCCCGGCCCAAGCGGTAAATTCGGCCGGACGCTGTCCGGCCCTGGAAACTCTACGCGCTGCCGCGCCTCAGCAGGGCGTCCAGCGAGGCCGGGCCGGCGCCGCGGGCGACGGGGATGAGCAGCAGGAAGATCCAGAAGAGCCGCTGGTCGAGGATTTTCGCGTCCGGCACATTGTCGAACCACATGCCGACCGTGGCCGCGTCCGCCCCGTGGCCCGCGATATCGACGACGCTCATCACGAGGATGAAGCCGATCATGGCGAGGCTCGCGGCGCGCGTGAACAGCCCCACCACGATCAGCGCGGGAATGACGAACTCCGCCCATGTGCCGGCCAGCACGACGAGGTCCGCGAGGAGGCCGAGCTTCGACTCGTCGTAGCCGGCGGCCTCCATCTGCGCGGGGAGTATCTGCACATAGGCGCCGGCCGAGGGCGAGAAGATGCCGCCGATCCCCTCCCCCAGCTTGGTCATGGCCGACGACCAGAAGAAGGTCGCGAGCGTCGCCAGGAACACCAGGCGGGCCAGGACCGGCATGGCGCCGCCCTCGAGGAATCGTCCGACCGGTCCCAGTATGGCGTCTTCGAGGCGGTAGAGGGCATTCATCGCGGGGTCTCCCGGCTAGTCCTGTTGAGTTGAGATGGCGCTGACGATGAGCGCGGAAAAGACCGAGGCGAGATTGGCGCCGAGATCGAAGGCCGGCGCGTCGGCCAGGGCGCGTTCCGCCGCGCGGCCGAGCGGCGCGCCGGCCCGGAGCGCCAGCAGGAACGCGGCCCCGCCCGGGGGCAGGAGCTGCACCAGCACGCTCTCCTCCGGCCGCGACACCAGCACGTCCTCGGCGGCGGGCCGCACCGGGGACTTGTCGTCCGTTGCGTTGTAGCGCCAGATCGCATGGACCGGATGCGCCGAGCGCAGGACATGGCAGGCGGCCTGCAGCGAGAGCCGGGCCTCCATGAGCGCCGGGGCGTCGAGCCCGCCCAGCACCGAGGGGTCGGCGGCCGGCTCGTCGGCCGCGTGGTAGGCCAGCCGGCGCGCATGTTCGAGCCGCGCCACATCCGGCAGATAGGGAAGCCCGGCCGCCGGCGGGAAACTCTCCAGGAAGGGCGCGAGCCCCTCTCCGTAGAACATCATGCGCGGCGAGGAGGGCGGATGGGCGCGCACATAGACGCCCGCCATCGCCTCGAAGAACGCCTCCCCGACGAGGGCCCGCAGGACGGGGAACGCCTCGCCGAGCGCTTCGATGAGCGCCACCACGACATTGTTGCGGTAGATGTCGAAGCGCCGTCCCGCCGGCCGCCCGTCCGGCCGGACGAGGCCCGGCGGCGGGGGCTTCGCCGGGTCGAGCAGGGCTTCCGCGAACGCGCCCTGCCAGTCAGGCATGGCAGGCCGCCAGCATGGCGTCGGCGCGCGCGGCGTCCGCGGCCAGCACCGGCCATTCGGGCACGTCATTATCCCATTCGATCAGGGTCGGCAGCGGCCCCGAGCGGGCGAGCACGCGGCCAAAAAGCGCCCAGACGGGATCGGCGACGGGATTGTTGTGCGCGTCGATCAGCAGCGGGCCGCCTCCCTCGTCCGCCTCGACCTCATGGCCGGCGAGATGGATTTCCCCGACAAGGGCCAGCGGGAAAGCGTCGAGATAGGCTTCCGCGCCATAGGCCCCGTTGACCGCCGAGACATGCACATTGTTGACATCGAGCAGGAGGCCGCAGCCGGTGCGCGCGGCGACCGCGCCGAGGAACTCGACCTCGTCCATGCTGCTGGAGGAGAAGCTCAGATAGTTCGAGGGGTTTTCGAGCAGGATGGGGCGGCCGAGCCGTTCCTGCACTTCGTCGATATGGTCCGAAACCCGCCCGAGCGTCGCCCCGTCCAAGGGGAGCGGCAGAAGGTCGGCGAGATAGCCGCCATGGCCGGACCAGGCGAGATGTTCGGAGACGCTGGCCGGCCGGAGCCATGAGACCAGATGCGCCAGCCGGCCCAGATGTTCCGCGTCGAGCGGGCCTTCGGAGCCGATGGAGAGGCCGACGCCGTGGCAGGAGACCGGGAAGCGCTCCGCGAGCCGCCGAAGCCCCGCGATCGCGGGGCCGCCGTCCACCATGTAGTTCTCCGCGTGGATCTCGACCCAGCAGACCGGGCCGGGCGAGGCGAGGATGTCGTCCAGATGCCGGGGCTTGTAGCCGACGCCGGCCTTGGGCGGCAGGCCGCTCCGCCTTCTGTCCATGCCGTCCATCGCGGGTCCTGTTCCGCCAGGCGGGGGCCGGCGTGCCGCGTCCCGGAGGTATCCGGGACGCGGGCGGCGCCGTCCTCAGCTCGGAAGGTCGCGGTCGAGCGCTTCGAGGGAGCCCTTGCGGTCTCCCGGCAGCTCCATCGTCATGCAGGTGCCCTTGGGCACGAGCGTCCAGGCATTGCCCTGGTAATCGACCGTGGAGGTGCCGGCGCAGGTGGTGCCGGGGCCGGCGGCGCAGTCGTTCTTGCCGGCCAGCGAGACGCCGTAGCACTTCTCCTTTTCGTCGGCCGCAGCCGGGGCGACGGTCTGCATGGCCAGCGCCGCCGCGACGGCGCTGGCGACCGCAAGGCCCTTGAGTGTCGAAGTCGTCATTCTGCTTCCTTTCGGACTGTCGAGGTTTCAGCAGGGGCGGTTCGAATCGGTCCACATACGGGTCGGTCCGTTGTCACCGCATGTTTCGCCGTTATCCCGTGCATCTTCATAAGATAGGAACAGTCCCGCAATCCGCCAAATGCCGGGGCGGGGGCCGCGTTCAAATCCCGGTGAACTCGGCCGGCATGTGGAAAAGGGTTTAACCTTCCCGCCATGTCATTTCCCGACGACAAGGAACGGAGCCCCGGGCCCATGACCGATCCGCTGTTCGACTTCACCGGCAAGACCGTGCTCGTCACCGGCGGCAGCCGCGGGCTCGGTCGCGAGATGGTGCTGGCCTTCGCGCGGCGCGGGGCCGATGCGGTCGTCGTCTCGCGCCGCGAGGAGTCCTGCCGGGCCGTGGCGGCGGAGGTGGAAGCGCTCGGCCGGCGCGCCTGGGCGATGCCCTGCAACGTCTCGGACTGGGACGCGCTGGAGGACCTCGCGAAACAGGCCTGGGCCGCGGCGGGCGGCATCGACGTGCTCGTCAACAATGCGGGGTCCTCGCCGCTCGCGCCCTCCTCGCTGGAAACGCCGGAGGAGCTGTTCGACAAGGTGATTGCGCTCAATTTCAAGGGGCCGTTCCGGCTGACGGCGGTCCTCGGCACGGCCATGGCGATGGGCCGGGGCGGGGCGGTGGTCAACATTTCCAGCACCGGCGCCATCCGCCCGCGCCCGGAGCTTGCGCCCTATGCAGGCGCCAAGGCGGCGCTGAACGCGGTGACGGAAGCGTTTGCGCGCGAATATGCGCCGAAGGTGCGCGTCAACGCCATCATGCCGGGGCGCTTCCTCACCGACATCTCCAGAGCCTGGGACGAGGAGACGCGCCGCAATGCCGAGGCCGCGCTCCGGCGCAGCGGCGAGCCGGAGGAGATCGTCACCGCCGCCCTCTACCTCGCCTCCGACGCGAGCGGCTTCACCACCGGCTCCGTCATCCGCGTGGACGGCGGCGCGCCCTGAACCGATGAGGCCGGCGGGGGCGGCCCTTCAACCGTGGCGGGCGAGAGCGCCCTCGAGGATCGAGACGGCGCGGTCGATCTGCTCGCCGCTGGAGCAGAAGGGCGGCACGAAGCGCAGCACATTGCCGTGCTGGCCCCGCACCGAGAACAGCAGGCCGTTCGCGAGGCAGTCGCGGTAGATGTCCTGCGCCTCCCCGGCCGCCGGCTCCTTCGTGGCGCGGTCGCGCACCAGCTCCACCCCCTGCAGGCAGCCCTTCCCGCGCAGGTCCCCGATGATCGCGAAGCGCTGCATGAGGCTTTCCATGCCGGCCTGCCAGCGGGCGCCGATGGCGCGGGCCTTCGCCGGCACGTCCTCTTCCAGAATCTCGTCGAGGCTGGCGAGGCCGGCCGTGCAGGCGATGGGGTCGGAGGAGTGCGAGTGGCCGAAGGTGAGCCCGCCTTCCAGCGCGCGTTCGGCGACCGCATCGGTCGTCACCATGGCGCTGATCGGCAGCCCGCCGCCGAAATGCTTGGAGAGCGTCATGATGTCCGGCACGACCCCGTGCTGCTGGTAGGCATACATGCTGCCGAGCTTTCCGAGCCCGGTCTGCGCCTCGTCGAGTATGAGCAGCGCGCCCCGCTCCTCGAGCCCCGCCTTGAGGGCCCTGAGGTAGCCGGGCGGCATCTCGATGACGCCGCCGGCGCTGATGAGCGGCTCGGCGATGACGGCGGCGAGGTTGTCCGGGCATTCGCGGTCGAGCAGGTCGAAGGCGATGGCGAGCAGCGGGCGCCACCAGTCGCCGCCCTCGGCGGGCACCGGCGAGCGGTAGGCGTAGGGCGCGGGGATCGCGAACACTTCCGGGATCGCCGGCCCGTTGCCCGGCGTGGCCGCGGCGAAGCTGATCGCGCGCGTCACGTCCGTGTAGCCGTGGAAGCTCAGATGCAGCGCGCCGATGCCGCTGCGCCCGGTCGCGCGGCGCGCGAACAGCAGCGCCGCCTCGTTGGAATCGGCGCCCGACTGGATGAAGAGCGAGCGGCTGAGCGGCGCGTCGAAGGTCTCCGCCAGACGCGCGGCGAGAAGAAGCTGCGGCGCGTTGAAATAGACCGAGCTCGCATGGGTCAGCGTGCCGAGCCCCTCGCGCACGGCAGCGGTGACGCGCGGATTGTTGTGGCCGAGCGCCGAGCACATCTGGCCCGAGTTGAAGTCGAGATAGGCCCGGCCGTCGGCATCGAAGATCTCGGCGCCCGCGGCCCGGACGAAGACCGGCCCCTCGACGGCCGGCACCACGTCCGACAACAGCTCGCTCTGGATCAGGTGGCGCGCGCCGGCCGCGCGCAGGGCCGCGATATCCACCCCGGTTCTCCCGCCATGGTCAGACAGGCGCAATCCTAGCCTGCATTTCCCGCCGGGGTCACGGCCTTGCGCGCGCCCCTTCACACGAGGTCCCGCCCGTCCCGAAGATCCGACCCCTCGGCGGCGGTGGCGAATTCGGGCAGCAGCATCGGGGCACCGGTCCGGTTGCATCGGCGGCAGCCTCCATCCCGCCTCTCAAAGGGCAAGCGATCGCCCGGACACCTTCGGACGCCTTGTGGTACAATGCCGATGAAAGCTTGGCGGGCGGTTGCACGCTGAAAGCGCACACATGAAATGTTGAACGGAAGACCGCGAACGTGAACCGATTCGAAGACTTGGCCGAGCGCATCGGACTCGGCGAGGACTCGGCCTTGGAACTCAAGAGTGTCGTGGTGGCCGGAGATCGAGTCGAAGGCCCGAGCCGAAACGAATTCGCAGATGAACTGGCGGCCTTTGCTAATACGAAAGGCGGCACAGTAGTCCTCGGGGTTGACGACAGGACGCGGAAGGTTACGGGCATACCGCTCGACAGCCTCGACGCAGTGGAAGGTTGGGTTCGCGAGATCTGCAACGATTCTGTCAAGCCTGCGCTGGATGCCGATATTTACAAGCTGAATTTACAGGGCGCGTCCGGCAGGGCCGTTCCCGTTATTTGCATCGAAATTTCCCGCAGCCTCTTCGTGCATCGAAGCCCGGGCGGATACTTTCGCCGCTTGGGCAGTTCGAAGCGCGAAATGGCCCCGGAACTTCTGGCGCGCCTGTTTGAGCAACGCAGCCAGAGCCGCATCATTCGCTTCGATGAGTCGATGGTGCCCGGCACGACACCGAGCGATCTGGATTACGCGCTGACGCGTCGTTTCCTGCGGGAAAGACTTGCGGATGAAGGCGTCACCGAAGAGCTTGCACGGAAGCTTCGCGTGGTCGCAGACGATGATCGGGGCGTCTCACGGCTTACGCTGGCCGGGGTTCTCCTGTGTACGCGGGAGCCTCAAAGATGGCTCCCGCATGCGTATATCCAGGCAGTGAGTTACGCGGGGGAGCGCACCGACATCGACTACCAAACGGATACACGCGATATCGGCGGGCCGCTTGACGAACAAGTCGCGGAAGCCTTGCATTTCGTGCAACGGAACATGCTCGTCCGTGCGACAAAATCGACGGCGCGGACCGAACACCCGCAGTTCGGCGAGAGAGCCGCATTCGAAGCGCTTGTGAACGCAGTCGCACACCGGGACTACTCATTGGCAGGTGCACGCGTACGGTTGCATATGTTCAGCGACCGAATCGAGCTTTACATACCAGGAGCGCTGCCAAATACCCTCACCCCGGACTCGATGCATCTCCGGCAATCCAGCAGGAACGAGCTCATCGTGTCCTTGTTGGCGCGGTGCCAAGCCCCGGCGAATGTCGGACGCTCGCGCCTGATGGACCGCCGCGGAGATGGGGTGCCCATTATCAGGGACGAATGCGAGAAGCTCTCCGGCTGCCTTCCCGAGTACGCCATGATCGACGAAAGCGAATTGCGGCTCGTGATTCCCGCGGCAAAAACACTTCCTGCAGCGTGAAGACGCGGCAACCCCGATGCAAAACCTGAAGCGAATCGTCTGTCTTGCAAATTCCCGAAAGCTGCACGGCCGGTGTATCGCCGGCCGGGAGTGGAATGACGGTCGGGCTGGCCGGTGGATTCGCCCCGTCAGCAGCCGGGAACATCAGGAGGTATCCGAGTACGAGCGCCAGTACGAGGACGGCAGCGATCCACGCGTCCTCGATGTGATCGACATTCCGATGGTGGAACCGCGCCCGCGGAGCTTTCAGTCCGAGAACTGGCTGCTCGACCCTGAGTACTACTGGGAGAGGGTGGGCAGGCTGTCGTGGTTCGATTTGCCGACGCTCGCAGAACCCGCATCTCGACTTTGGCTCGACGGCCACAGTACGTATCATGGGCGGAACGACAAGATTCCGCTGGAAATTG
The DNA here is from genome assembly GCA_022827685.1 of Alphaproteobacteria bacterium. Classification (GTDB taxonomy): domain Bacteria; phylum Pseudomonadota; class Alphaproteobacteria; order Bin95; family Bin95; genus Bin95. The sequence continues at coordinate 28,525 of JAJEIH010000144.1, read as the reverse complement.
CAGATTCGGTCAAGGATTCGCTGAAACTGGTTTATGTCGACGACCTCCAATTCTCGGTGTTCAAGCCCGGTGAAGCATTTGGAAACACAAAACGGCGTGTTCAGGGACGCTTTACCCATGAGGGAAGCGGATACCGCCTGTGGGTTACCGATCCGGTATACGAGCGGCAATATCTGGCAAAGCTGGATGGAACCTATCCCGTTGGCGAGTGCTTTCTGACCGTTAGCCTTGGAGAACCGTTCGGGGGTGCCGTCTACAAACTCATCGCCGCGGTCATCCAAGAACAACGAAGGTAGCTTCGATGAAAGAAGTTCGCGGTAACGTGTTTACCATTGGTCATTCGACACATACGCTGAAGGCGTTTATTGCGTTATTGCAGACGCATTGTGTGACCGCGGTAGCCGATGTCCGCTCCATGCCTTACAGCCGGTTCAATCCCCAGTTCAACCGCGAGCCGTTTGCAGAAGCCCTGGGCGTGGAGGGGATCCGGTACGTGTATCTCGGCGATGTGCTGGGGGGCCGGTCCGAAGATCCCACTTGCTACGCAGATGGACGAATCCGCTACGACCGTGTCGCGGCAACGGAATCGTTCAAGAGCGGACTGGTTCGGGTCGTTCATGGCGCCACCAAGTACCGAATCGCGCTGATGTGCGCGGAGAAGGAGCCGCTCGACTGCCACCGGACTCTCCTAGTATCCCAGGCTTTGGATGAGCAGGGCGTCGATGTTGCGCATATTCACGCCAGCGGCCGGGCGGAGCCGCACGGCGAAGCGATGGACCGCTTGCTCGACTTGCAGAGGCTTCCTCGCAGGGACCTTTATGCTACGCGCGAGGAACTGGTTGCCACAGCTATCACGCGACAATCCGAACGGGTCGCGCATGTAGATGACGAACTCGCTGTTCATACCGTGGAGCAACCTTCGTGAAAGTGTACACCATCGGCTTCACCAAGAAATCAGCGGACCGATTCTTCGGTCTGCTGCGCGCATCCGGCGCAAAGCGCGTGGTGGACGTCCGGCTCAACAACATGTCCCAGCTCGCCGGTTTCGCCAAGCGAAACGACCTCGCATTCTTCCTCGCCGAGATCTGTGGGATGGAGTACGTCCACCTGCCCGAACTCGCGCCTACGAAGGAGATGCTGGACGAGTACAAGAAGCAAGGCGGCGACTGGGAGACCTACGAGGCCCGCTTCCTCGAACTGATGCGCCAGCGTCGGATCGAGAGGGCGATTCCCGAGGAACTCGTTGCGGACGGGTGCCTGCTGTGTAGCGAGGACAAGCCCCACCATTGTCACCGCCGGTTGGTGGCGGAGTATTTGAACGACCGTTGGGGCGGCGTAGAAGTCGCTCACCTCGGATAGGGCAGGCATCCGGGGTTCACACCGGGTCCAGCACGCCACGAAGGTCCGGTCCCTTGGCGGCGGCGAGAGGACGCTCCGCTCAACCTGTTTTCAACCGTTTCCGGGCCAGCCGCGCGCCTTCGACCATGGTCTTCAGTTTCGCTCTCGCGACCGGCAGCGACAGCGGGACCAGTCCGCAGTCCGGCGCCGCCTGAATCTGCGCAGCCGGCAGATGCTTCGCGGCCGCAAGCAGCTTGCCCGCGACATAGTCCGGCGTCTCGACCTCGTCGGTTCCGTTGTCGATGCAGCCGAACATGACGGTTTTGGAGGGGCAGAGGCGAAGCAGCGCGGGGTCCAGGCGCGACGCCTCGAACTCGAGCGCCAGCTGATCGACCCTGGAGCCTTCCAGCGCTTCCAGGATCACCGGATAGCTGTCCATGATCGGCCGGGGCACGCCGGGCATCGGATAGCTGTAGCAGACATGCGCGGCCGTCTCGGTGTTCTCGATCCCCTCCAGACACCGGTCCAGCGCCGCGATGCCCCATTCCCTGACCTTGTCGGGATAGCGGCTGAACACGGGCTCGTCGAACTGGATCACGGCGGCGCCCAGCCTGTCGAGCTCGCGCGCTTCCGCGTTGAGGGCGGCCGCTACATCCATCGCCATCGCCGCCTCGTCGCCGTAATGCTCGTCGGCCGTCGAATCGACCACGGTCATCGGCCCCGGCATCGTGATCTTCACCGGCCGGTCGGTCTCCGCCAGCAGGAATTCGAGGTCGTCCGCGAGCATCGGCTTCGTGCGCCGCACCGGGCCGACGCAGCGGCCGACCTCCGCCAGCCGGCGCCGGTTCCGGGTCCATTTCTTCGCCAGCACCTCGTAGTCGAACCCGTCGAGGCGCATGGTGATATAGGTGAGATAGGACCGGCGCCGCTGTTCGCCGTCGCTGACGATGTCGATCCCGGCGGCCTCCTGGTCGTGCAGGGTCACCCGGGTTGCGTCGTCCATGGCCTCGGACAGCAGACCGCCCGAGAAGACCCAGTCCGCGCCCTTCCCGTGAACCTGCTTGCCCGCCTCGTTGAGCGGCACCTGCTCCATCAGCCAGGCCGGCTTCGGCATGGACCCCACGACCGTGGTGAGAAACGGCTCCGTCATGGTTACCTCCTCCCCTTCGACCGGTCCGATGGCGGAGAGGGTGGGATTCGAACCCACGATACGGGGTTACCGTATACACGCGTTCCAGGCGTGCGCCTTCAGCCACTCGGCCACCTCCCCGGCGGAGCGGAAGATAGGTGCGGGGCGGCGGGCGCGCAAGTTGCGCCGGGCTGTGCCATGATGGCCCGGCGCGGCAGGCGGAGGAGGCCGGACCGATGGAGAAGAGCTTCCAGTTCTCGAACATGCACCACGAGCTGATGGCCCGTGACGAAGCCTATATCTACGGCTGGCGCTACGAGCCCAGGGTGATCTTCGAGAGCGGCCGGGGGATCGTGCTGAAGGACGTGGACGGCAACGAGTATTTCGACCTCACCGCCGGCATGATGTGCATGGTGCTGGGCCACAGCCACCCGGAGCTGACCGAGGCGATCCGCGAGCAGGCGGACAAGCTGGTCCATACCTCCTCCTGGTATTCCAACCCCTGGCTGATCGAGTTCGCCGAGCTGATCGCGGGCACCCTTCCGGGCGACCTCAAGGTGGTGAACTTCGCCGTCACCGGCTCCGAGGCCAACGAGATCGCCATGCGCATGGCGCTCGGCGTCACCGGGCGCTACGACATCGTGTCGGTCATACGCGGCCTGCATGGCGGCAGCCTGGCGGCGGAGGCCGTCACCAGCGTCGGCGGCGGGCGCAAGGCGCATCTCGGCCCCCTGATGATGCCCTCGCACCGCAACGCGATCTACGCCCCGCTCTGCTACCGCTGCCCGGTCAACCTCGAATATCCCGGCTGCAACGTCGCCTGCCTCGACCACAGCGAGGAGCTGATGGAGCACATCACCAGCCGAAACCTCGCGCTCATCATGGCCGAGACCATCCCGGTGGCGGGCGGCATGGTGGTGCCGCCGCCGGAATGGCTGCCGCGCCTGCGCGCGATGGCCGACCGCTGGGGGGCGCTGCTGATGCTGGACGAAGCGCAGCTGGCGCCCGCCAAGACCGGCAGCATCTGGGCGTTCGAGCAATATGACGTGATGCCCGACATCGTCTCATTCGGGAAGGGCATGACCGCCGGCATGGGCATCGCCGGGACCGTCACGACGCCGGAAATCGCCGAGGAGGCGCGCGGCAAGGCGGGGCTGCCCTGGGGCGGCACCTATTCCGGCGACCCGCTGCCGGCCGCCGTTGCGCTGAAGCAGCTCCAGATCGTGCTGCGCGACAACCTGGCGGAACAGGCGGCCGCCAAGGGCGCGAAGCTCCGCGCCGGGCTGGAGGCGATCCGGCGGAAATACGATGTCGTCGGCGATGTGCGGGGCGAGGGCCTCTACTACCTGCTGGACATCGTCGAGACGCCGGAGAGCCGCCGCCCGGACCCGGCGATGGCCGAGCGCATCCGCTACAACGCGCTGCTCGAGGGGCTGGCCACCATCGCGGTCAAGAACTTCATCCGCGTCTGCCCGGCGCTCATCATCACCGAGGCGGAGATCGACGAGACGCTCGGCCGGCTGGAGACCGCCGTGCAGCGCTCGGTGGAGGGCTTCCCGAGGGACCTCGACTACGCGACCTCAAGCTCGCTCGCCGCCCGGCCCGCCGCCGCGGCGCAGTAGCCGGCCGCGGCGAACTCCGGGACCCCACGCCTCAAAGCGCGCGCCAGTCGTAGTTCGCCTCGAAGGCCGCCGCCGCCCTGTAGATCGTCGGCTCGTCCCACCAGCGCCCGGTGATCATCAGGCCGGCAGGCAGGCCGTCCACCATGCCGCAGGGCACGGACATGGAGGGCTGGCCGGTGTAGTTGTAGGTCGGGCAGTTGGCCAGCATGTTCCAGGCGTGCATGCAGTATTCGGTGATCGAGGCGTCCGGCCCCGGCATCGCCTGCGCCACCAGCGGCGTGGTCGGCATCAGCAGCAGGTCGTAGCTCTCCATCAGGCGCGCGAAGCCGTCCTTCGCCTTGCGCTGGAGGTTCATGCCCTTGGCATAAACGCGCCCGTTCAGGGCTTCCATGTACCAGGCCCCGAGCAGGGTGAAGGCGCGAACCGTCGGCGGCAGCTCGTGCCCGCGTTCCATCCAGCGGTTGCTGCGCTCCAGCGCCCCGCCGACATACAGGCCGGGCAGGCCGTAGAACACGCCGCCCTGCAGCATCATCTCCCGCGCCAGCCCCTCCGCGAGCGCCGGGAAATACATGACCGCGGCCTCGCGGTGCAGCGGGAAGGAGATCGTCTCGACCTCGGCGCCGAGTTCGCTGAACTTCGCGCAGGCCGCGCGGACGACCGCATCGGACTCCGCCTCCGAGCCCGGATGGTCGAACCCCTCCTCGATCACCGCGATCCGGAGGCCGGAGACGCCGCCCTCCAGCATCTGCGAATAGGGGTGCGTGACCACATCGCGCTGCCTTCCGTCTATGCCGTCCGCGCCCGCAATCGCCTCCAGCATGAGCGCGTTGTCGGCGACGGTCGCCGTCATCGGCCCGACATGGTCGATGCCGGCCTCGATGCCGAGCACGCCGGTATAGGGCACGAGGCCGTGGGTCGGCTTCATGCCGTAAATGCCGCAGAAGGAGGCCGGCATCCGGATCGACCCGCCCTGGTCGCCGCCAATGGCCATATCGACCTCGCCGGCCGCCACCAGCGCGGCGCTGCCGGAAGAGGAGCCGCCGGCGCTGTAGCCCATCCGGTGGGGGTTGTGGCACGGGCCGGTCGCATTGCTGTGGCTGCTGCCGGAGAGGCAGTAGTTCTCGCAATGCGCCTTGCCGAGGATCGTGGCCCCGGCGTCCAGAAGGCGCGTCGCGACGGTCGCATCGACCTCCGGGATATAGCCCTCGAGGATCGAGGTCCCGTTCATCATCGGCACGCCGGCCAGCATGATGTTGTCCTTCAGCGCGACGGTCTTGCCCTTGAGCGGGCCCTCCGCCGCGCCCTCGATGCGGCTCTTGTAGTACCAGGCGTTGTATCTGTTTTCCTCGCCCTCCGGCCGGTAGCCGGGCGTGCGCGGATATTTCACCGCCGGCAGGTAGTCCGGCATCTTCTGCTGCGCGTCGGCCATGGCGGCCAGGGGGGCAAGCAGTTCGCTGTATTCCCGGGCTTCCTCATCGGTCAGGCCGAAGCCGAGCGAGCGGCCGAGTTCCTGCAGTTCAGACGCTTTGGGACCCTGAATCGTCATCGGCCCGTTCCTCCCGTGATCGCGTTTCTCTCAGAGGCTCTTCCAGTCCTCGGCCTGCTCGAAGGCGTAGGCGGCCCGGTAGATGGCGGGCTCGGCGTAGCGCCTGCCGACCAGCATCATGCCGATGGGCAGCCCGTCGCCCATGCCGCAGGGCAGCGACATCGCCGGATGGTGGGTGATGTCGAAGGGCGCGGTGTTGCCGATCATCTCTAGCGCGCGCTGCACATATTCCTCGCGCGAGGCCTCGGGGCCCGGCAGCGGCGTGGCCTTGAGCGGCACGGTCGGCAGCAGCAGCAGGTCGCACTCGGCCAGCACCCTGTCATATTCCGCCGCCAGCCGGCGCGAGAGGTTCACCCCCTTGCCGTAGTAGCGCAGGCCGTAATGGTTGCGGATATAGGTGCCGAGCATGGTGAACAGCTTGGTGGTCTCGGACATCTGGTCCGCCCGGTCGCGCCAGCGGTGGTGGAAGTCCATCAGGCTGGTCACATAGAGGTCCTGGCGGCTGTGGCCGTAGCCGTCGCCCCACATCATGGTACCGGTCAGCCCCTCGACGCCGATGGGGGTCCAGATCGCGGCGCCGATGGCGTGCATCGGCACCGAGACCTCCCGGACCTCCGCGCCGAGCTTGCCCAGAATGTCCGCCGCCGCCCGGTTGGCCGCATCCACGTCGGCTTCCGAGTTCGGGTGCCCGAAGCCTTCCTGCAGCACGCCGATCTTCATGCCGCCGACGCCGCCTTCCAGCATTTCGGAATAGGGGTGCGTCTCCACGTCGTACTGCCGGGGGTCCACGCCGTCGGCGCCGGCGATCGCCTCCAGCATCAGCGCATTGTCGCGGACATTGCCGGTCATCGGCCCGGTGTGGTCCACATAGATCTCGATGGGCATGATGCCGGTATAGGGGACGAGCCCGTGCGTCGGCTTCATGCCGTAAATGCCGCAATAGGCCGCCGGCATGCGGATCGACCCGCCCTGGTCGCCGCCGACGGCCATATCGACCTCGCCGGCCGCCACCAGCGCGGCGCTGCCGGAGGAGGAGCCGCCCGCGGAATAGCCCATGCGGTGCGGGTTGTGGACCGCGCCCGTCGCATTGGTGTGGCTGCCGCCGGAGAGGCAGAAATTCTCGCAATGCGCCTTGCCCTCGATGGTGGCGCCGGCGTCCAGCAGCCGCTCGACGATGGTCGCGTCGATGTCCGGCACATAGCCTTCCAGCGTGGCCGCGCCGTTCATCATCGGCACGCCGGCCAGCATCACATTGTCCTTGAGCGCGACGGTCTTGCCCTCCAGTTTGCCTCCGGCCGCGCCCTGGATGCGGGTCTTGTAGTACCAGGCGTTGTACTTGTTCTCCTCGCCCTCCGGCCGGTAGCCGGGCGTGCGCGGATAGCGGACCTGCGGCAGGTTGTCGGGGAGGCCGTCAACCACATTGTAGGCCTCGATGCTGCCGGCGATGAGGCCCAGGAAGGACTGCACGTCCTCCTCGCTGAGCGTCAGGCCCATCTCGTCCGCGACATCGCGCAGCTGCTCCGCAGTCGGCATCTGAACTGGCATTTTCTTCCTCCCTCGACGTCACGCAGCCGGAGTGCTGAAGCCCGTATAGGCGCTCATCATCTCGGCATTGCCCAGGTCGCGGCTGTCGACCTGGCGGGTGATCTCACCCTTTTGCAGGATTAGCACGCGCTCAGCCAGCGCGGCGATGAAGTCCAGATTCTGCTCGACGAGCACGATGGTCAGCTTCTGCCGCGCCCGCAGCTCGCCGATGACGGCGGCGATGTCCTGGATGATGGAGGGCTGTATGCCTTCCGTCGGCTCGTCCAGCAGGATCATGGACGGGCGCGCGCAGAGGCAGCGGGCGAGCGCCAGCAATTGCTGCTCCCCGCCGCTGAGCGCGCCGCCGCGGCGGTCCAGGAGATCGGTGAGGCGCGGGAAATATCCTAGGATTTCCCCGATGCGCGCCTCGGGCTCCTCGCCGCGTGGCACCCCGACCAGCATGTTCTCCCGCACGGAGAGGTTGGGAAAGATCTCGCGGCCCTGGGGAACCAGCGCCATGCCGAGCCGGGCGCGCCGCCAGGTCGGCAGCCGCTGGATTTCCCGCCCGTCGAAGCGGATGGAGCCGGCGCTGACATTCACGAAGCCCATGAGCGCGCGCAGCAGGGTCGTCTTGCCCATGCCGTTATGGCCGAGGACGCCGACGAGCTCCCCCTCCTCGACATCGAGCTCGATCCCGTGCAGGACCGGAACCGGCCCGTAGGTCGCCCGCAAGCCGCGTATCTCAAGCAGCGGCATTCGCTTCCTTCCCCAGATAGATCTCCTGCACCTCCGAATGCGCCATGATCTCCTCGACATGGCCCTCGATGAAGATGCGCCCGCGGTGGAACACGGTGACCGTGCTGGCGATGTCCTTGATGAAGTCCATGTCGTGCTCGACGACGATCAGCGTGTTGTCGCCGGCGAGGCTGCGCACCACGCCGGCGAGGCGCGCGCGCTCCTCGCCCGCCATGCCCGCCGCCGGCTCGTCGAGCAGCACCAGGCGCGGCCGGCCGGCGAGCACCATGGCGAGCTCCACGAGCTGGCGCTGGCCGTGGGCGAGCGTGCCGACGGCCTCACCCGCGATCTCCGGAATCTGCATGAGCTCGAGCATCTCGGCGGCAATCTCCGCCGCCCGGTCCGCCCGGTTCCTGCGGCTGGCCGCGAGATTGACGTTCTCATAGGCCGAGAGGCCCTCGAACAGGTTCGGCACCTGCGTCTTGATGCCGATGCCGCGCGCGACGATCTCGTGGGTGTGGCGCCCGCCGATCTCCTCGCCGTCGAACAGGATGGAGCCGCTGCTGGGCCGCAATTGCCCGGTGAGGCATTTGAAGAAGGTGCTCTTGCCCGCGCCGTTCGGCCCGATCAGGCAGCGCAGCTCGCCCGGCGCCAGGCTGAAATCGACATTGTCCACCGCCACCACGCCGCCGAAGCGCATGGTGAGGCTGGACGTGGCCAGGATGGACCCGGGCGCGGCGCTCACGGCGCGCCTCCCCGCGAGGGCTGCCGGACGAGGGCGATGCCCTTGCGCAGCCAGTCATGCAGGGTCGGCACGATGCCGCGCGGCATGAGCAGCACCAGCAGCACCAGCACGATGCCGAGGATCACCAGATTGTTGATGAACGCCGTCTCGCCGAGCTTCAGCGAGAGATATTGCAGCGCCACGACGCCGACGATCGGCCCGACCAGCGTGCCGACGCCGCCGGCCATCACCCAGATCAGGCATTTGGCCGACATTTCGAGGCTGAAGGCGTTCGGGTCGATGAAGGTCTGGTAGGTGGCCCACATGGCGCCCGACGCCCCCCCGAGCGCGCCGCCGATGGAGAACACCAGGAGCTTGTAGCGGCGGATGTCGTAGCCGAGCAGGCCGGTCCGGACCTCGTTCTCGCGGATGCTGATGGCGATCCGGCCGAATTTGGAGCGGATCAGCACATGGAGCAGCAGATAGACGAAGATCAGCAGCCCCATGAAATACTGGAACATCTCCCCCGGATCCATTTCCCGGTCCGTGAACGGCACCCGCATGATCGGGATGCTGGGAATGCCGTTGAAGCCGCCGAGCCGCGCCTTGCCGATGGCGTATTCCGGCCCGGCCGTGTGGCTTATCAGCTTCCACATGATGAGGGCGACGACCAGGGTCACGACGCCGAGATAGACGTCGCTGAGGCGCCCGTAGAACATGAAATAGCCGAGCACGGCCGCGAAGGCGAAGCAGAGCGCGATGGTCAGCAGGAAGGGGACCGTGGTGTCGCCCATATTGATCGAGAGGACCGCGAAGGCGTAGCCGCCGAGGCCGAAAAAGCCCGCCTGGCCGAAGCTGACAATGCCGCCGAAGCCCCAGATGTAGGCGAGGCTCAGCGCGTAGAGCGCCAGCACGACATATTGCGTCATCTGGAGGACCTCGAAGAGGTCGAACCAGGCCGGGACGAACAGCAGGATCGCGAGGAAAACCGCCGCCACCAGGGCAACGCCGCGCCAGTATCCGGGTGCCGCCATGCCGTCCCCGCCTCAGAGGCTGCGCGAAAAGATGCGTCCGGTGATGCCCTGCGGCAGCAGCCGGAGAAGGATGAGCGCGACCAGCAGCAGCGCGGCGTCGCCGAACACGGGCCCGGACAGGAAGGTGATGCTCTGGCTGAGCGTGCCGAGCATGGTCGAGGCGCTGAGCGTGCCGGCGACGATGGCCGAGCCGCCCGTGACCACGGTGATGAAGGCCTGTCCGATGAAATAGACGCCCATGCTGGGCACGACGCCGGCGATCGGGGCCAGCAGGCCGCCCGCCAGCCCGGTCAGCGCCGCGCCGATGCCGAAGGTCGCCATATAGACCAGCTTGGAGTTGACCCCGAGCGCCTCGGCCATGCCCGGGTTCTGCATGGTCGAGCGCGCGATCAGCCCGAAGCGGGTGTATCTGAGCACGGCGTAGATCGCGGCGAGGATCAGCGCGGCCGCGAAGATCAGCACCAGCGTGTAGCTGGCCATCTTGTAGTCGCCGATGTCGAAGCCGCCGAGCGGCGTCGCCACGCCCTCCACCGTGTTGCCGAACACGACGGTGACCGCGCCGATGAGGAGCAGGCTCAACCCCCAGGTCGCAAGGATGGAATCCAGCAGGCGGTTATAGAGGAACTGGATGATGCAGCGCTCGACGATGATGCCGAACACGCCCACGAACAGCGGCGCCAGCACCAGGATCGCGACCCAGAGGTTCACGCCCAGCTTGGTCGTCAGCACCACGGTGTAGCCGCCCAGCATCAGGAACTCGCCATGGGCGATGTTGATGACCCGCATCATGCCGAAGATGATCGCGAGCCCGGCGGCGATCAGCACAAGCCCCGCAACCGCGCGAAGCAGCTCGATCAGAACGATGAGGGCAAAATCCATGAACGACCCCGCCGCCGCCGCCCCGGCCCGCAGGTCAAGGCGGCGGACGGTCGGTAACGCCTGCTAGTTGAGCGAAATTTCGTAGTGTTTGTTGGCGTTCGGGTCCTTCTCGAGATCGCAGACCGTCTGGGTATCGGCAGGTTGGACCTGGGAGAACTTCTCCTTGATGACGAACTGCTTGTCCTGGAGGTCAGCCACATAGACGTCCCGGATCGCGTGGTGGGTCTTGCGGTCGATGGTGACCTTGCCGGACGGGAACTCGTACTCCTTGCCCGATTCCATGACCTCGATAAGCGCCATGCGGTCGAGGCTGCCCGCGGTCCGCACCGCATCGGCCCAGATCATCATGCCTTCCCAGGTAAATGCCGACAGCTCCGTCAGGAAGGGCGTGTCGTCGGGATAGCGCTTCTTGACGGACTCCACCCAGGCATTGTTCAGCGGCGTGTCGATCTGCGGATAGTAGCCGTAGCTGGTGATGATGCCGTTGGCGACTTCCGGCGCGATGATCTCGATCTCCGCGCCCGCCGCGCCGAAGGTCGTGGACGCGATCGGGATCTCGTCCTTCATGCCGCCCGCGGCCCACTGGTTGTAGAAGCCGAGATGGCCGGTGCCGACCAGCACGGACATCACCATGTCCGGCTTCGCTTCCTGGATCTTGGAGATCGTCGGGCCGAAATTGGTCACGTCGAGCGGGAAGAAGTCGGTGGACAGCACCTCGCCGCCGTTCTGCTCGACATAGCGTTTCACCCAAGCGGCGGTGATCTGGCCGTAATTGTAGTCCGCCGCGATGGTATAGACCTTCTTGCCCCACAGATTCATGGTGTGCGGCACAAGCTGCTCGACCGTCTGCGCCGGCGTGGTGCCGAGCGTGATCTCGTTGCGGTCGCAGACGCCGCCTTCATAGAGCGTGTTGTAGAAGTAGAGCGTCTTGAAGCGGTGGAAGATCGGGCGGATGGTCTCGCGGCTGGCGCTGGTGATGCCCCCCATGACGACCGCGACCTTGTCCTTCAGCGCAAGCTGCGTCGCATATTGCGAATAGAGCGACATGTTGGACTGGGGATCGTAAACGACGCCCTTGACTTCGCGGCCGAGCAGGCCGCCCTGCGCGTTGATCTCCTCGATGGCCATCAGCATGATCTGGTTCATCGGGATGCCGGCGAAATCGATGAAGCCGGAGAGGTCGTGCAGGCCGCCGACCAGGATCGCATCGTCGGCATCGGCCGAGATGGCCGGGAACACGGAGGAAAACGCGGCGGCGCCGGCTCCCGCGGCGGCGGTTCTCATGAAATCGCGCCGGGTCGGTTTGTTGAGACGGGTCATCGGCAGCCTCCTCCGTTACATGTCGAGTATCGCGCTCCGCTCGGATCGACGGCAGTGCAAGGCGGCAACCCTGCCAGACCGGACAGGAAAAACAAAGCGAATTTGGGATTGTCCCCGGAGCGCCCGCCTCAGCGCGCCCGGCGCTCCTTCGTCACGGTTTCATAGGCGGCGTTGATGGCGGCGAGCCGGTCGTTGGCGAGTTCCATGAACTCCTCCGGCAGGCCCTTCGAGGCCAGCTTGTCGGGGTGGTAGGTCAGCACCAGCTTGCGGTGCGCGGCGCGCAACTCGTCGTCGGAAACGCCCGGCTCCACCCCGAGCACCGCATAGGCGTCCGCAGCACCCCCGCCCCCGCCGCCTGCGGCGCCCGCCCCTGCCCCCGGGCCGGCGGCATGGCGGGCGCGGAGCGAGGCCATCTCGTAGTCTCCGAGGCCGAAGATCGCGCCGATACGGGAGATCATGCCCTCTTCCGTCGGGTGCAGCTCCCCGTCCGCCGCGGCGATGGCGTAGAGCGCATCCACCACTTCGGCCAGCAATTCGGGCTTGGCCGCGAGCGCGCCGCGCACCTGTTCGGCATAGGCCTCGAACCCGTCCGTGCTCCGCCGCGCCTCGTTGTAGAGGTCGGCGATTCGGGACCGTTCGCCGGGGTCGAACGGGAAGATGCGCTGGAAGGTCCGGATTTCGTCGCGCGTGACCGTGCCGTCGGCTTTCGCGACCTTGGCGGAAAGCGCGATGACGCCGAGCGCGAACATGACGCCGGCCTGTTCCTCGTCCGCCCCGTTGCCTTCCAGGGCTGCGCGGCCCCGGCTCCGGTCGATCAGGCCGTGGCCGGCGGCCGCGCCGAGCAGCGCGCCGAGCGGCCCGCCGACCGCGAAGCCCAGCACCCCGCCCAGGATCTTGCCGAATATCGCCATAGGCCGCTCCTGCTCGTCCCGGTCCGCGCCAGACTATCCTCTCGCCGGAGAGGAAGACAGGCCGGCGAAGGACGCGACGGGGACCTGGATCGGGAAAAGGCCGCCGCGATTTATCGGGAAACAGAGCGGAAATCGACCCGGCCGCACCTCGGGTTCGTCGCCCCGGACCCCGATCCGGGGCCCAGCCTCGATCGTCCGGGTACGGCAGGAATAGCGGGAGACGGACCCCGGCTCTCCGCTTCGCTCCGGCCGGGGCGACGATTGTGGGCTGGACACGGGGTACAGGCTACCGCTTCGCCTGCGGGAGGCCCGCGCCCGCCACGACGCCGTCGGCCGCAAGGCTGCCGATTTCCTCATCGTCCAGGCCCAGTTCGCCCTGCAGCACGGACACCGTGTCGACGCCCGTCTCGCGGCCGGCCCAGCGGATGCGGCCCGGCGTGGCCGAGAGCTTCGGCGCCACGCCCGTGACGGTCACGCTCCCCCATTCCGGATCGGGGGCCTCCGCCAGCATGTCCCGCGCCCGGTAGTGGGGATCGGAGAAGATGTCGGCCACATTGTAGATCGGGGCCGCCGGCACGCCCCCGGCCTCCAGCGCCGCCAGCAGGGCGTCGAGGTCGAGCGTCGCCGCCCAGCCGGCCACCAGTTCCTCGCAGGCATCGGCGTTCGCCGCGCGGTCCCGGGCCGTGGCGAAGCGCGGGTCGGGCCCGAGTCCGGGACGGCCCATCGCATGTGCGAGCCGCCGCCAGACGGCGTCGGCCGCCGCGGCGATGACGACATGGCGGCCGTCCCGCGTCTCGTAGAGCGAGTTGGGAGTGTTGCCGGGCAGGCGGTGGCCGGCCCGGGCGGCGACGGCGCCGAGCTTGTCGAAGGCCGGCACATGCGGCTCCATGAAGGTGAACGCCCCTTCATGGAGCGCCGCATCCACCACCTGCCCGCTGCCGGTGCGGGCGCGCTCCTGCAGGGCCATCATGGCGCCGAAGGCCGCGTAGAGCCCGGCGATATAGTCGGTGAGCGAGGTGTTCATACGCGGCGGCGGCGCATCGGGCTCGCCGGTGAGGTCGCGCAACCCGCTCATGGCCTCGCACACCACCCCGCGCACCGATGGTGCTAACATATTGATATAGCGTAGTTTTTTCTTCGTTCAATAGTAGGTTTGGGGTGTAAATGCAACCGCTTTTTCCCCCGCCTGCAAACGAACGCAGGAGGAAAACCCGTGCCCCATCTTCGCCTTACCGAGAGCCGGATCGAGGCCCTTCAGTCCCGCAAGTCGCCATACGATGTTCGCGATACCGGGCTGAAGGGCTTCGGCGTCCGTGTCCTGCCTTCGGGCAACAAGCGTTTCTTCGTTCACAGCCAGCATGAAAGCCACCGTATCTGGAAGACGATCGGCGATGCCGGCGGCATGCGCCTTGACGAGGCCCGTCAGCGCGCCGTGGCCTTCCTTGCCGGGCTTCGTAGCGACGACGCGCCTGCTCTGCCTGAAGAGCGGCTCTTCGAAGCCGTCGCCCGGGAAGTGTTCGAACACTACGGGCGGAACTGGAAACCCCGGACAATGAGGGTCAACCGGGGCTACCTCCGAAGCCATATCCTCCCATGGTTCGGCGAACGGAATATCGCCGACATCACGCGCGACGATGTGCAGCGCTGGTTCGCGTCCATTCGCGCAACGCCGGTGGCGGCGGACCGGTCGGCGCCGATCCTGTCCGTCATCATGCGCCAGGCCGAGGTTTACGGCTATCGTCAGGAAGACAGCAATCCGTGCGTCGGCATCCGCCGTTACCGGCGCAGGGGACGTGAGCGGTTTCTCTCCATGCAGGAACTCGGCCGCGTCGCGCTGGTTCTCGACGATTACGAAAAAGACAAGCCGGGCGAGGTGGCGTTCATCCGCCTGCTTCTACTGACCGGATGCCGCAAGGATGAAGTCAGGACGATCTGCTGGTCCGACTACAGGGAAGGGCACCTGTTCCTGCGCGACAGCAAAACGGGACCCCGAACCGTCTGGCTATCCTTGCCCGCGCGCACGATTCTGGATCGGATTCCCCGCAAGGGGCGATGGGTCTTTCCGTCGCCGCTGACAAGCGGGCCGGTATCTTCCTCGGTCCCGGACACCTTCTGGCATCGGGTCCGGGAGGAGGCCGGTATCGCCGACGTCCGCCTTCATGACCTCCGTCACACATACGCCAGCATGGCCATCATGCAGGGCGAGAGCATCACGACCACGGGACGGCTGCTCGGACACAGCAGGCCGGAGACGACGCTCAAATACGCCCACCTTTCCGACGACGCGGTCCGAAAGGCGGCCAACGATCTGGGCGCCATTCTCGGAAAGGCGTAACCGATGGCGAGACGCAAGAGACTGACCGACGCCGGCATCGCGAGGCTCCGGGCGGAGGCGCGCGAATACACCGTCTGGGACGTCAAGGTGGCCGGCCTCGGCGTGAGGGTCCGGCCCTCCGGCAGCCGAACATGGGTGTATTACCGCAAGACGGACCAGGGCGTGTGCAAGACATCCTTCGGTCCCGCAATGCTTCGCGGGGTGGAAGAGGTGCGCCGCGCCTGTCTCGCGGCGGCGACCGGGACCGTTGACACGGACGATCGCGCTTGCGAGGCAGTGCCGCTTTTCCGCGATTTCATCGCCGGCACCTGGAAGACGGCCTGCTTCGACCGCTGCAAGCCCTCGACGCAGCGCATGTTCCGAGGTCTCCTGAAAAACCGGTTGCTTCCGGCCTTCGGGTCCCGGCGTATCGACCGCATCCGGCGTATCGAGGTCCTGAGATGGTTCGAGAAATACAGCAGCACCTCACCCGGCGGCGCCAACAAGGGGCTGGAACTGGTGCGCCAGATCTTCAATCACGCCATCGCCCACGGCCATATCGAGGCTAACCCGGCGCGCGGCATTAGGCTCAATCCCGGCAGGAAGTTCACGCGGTTTCTTTCCCGCGAGGAAATCGATCGCCTCCACCGGGTGCTAGACCGCTACAGCGAAGGCTCCCGCTCTCAGGCGCAGCAGGCCGACATTATCCGTCTGCTGCTGCTGACCGGCTGCCGAAAGAGCGAGATCGTCAAACTCAGCCGGGAAGAGGTGGGAGACGACCGGCTGGAACTCAAGGACAGCAAGACCGGACCGAAGACGGTCACGCTGAATGTCCCGGCGCGGGACATCATCGGGCACCGTATGGCCCAAACGGACAGTCCCTGGGTTTTCCCGTCCGTAAAGGATCCATCCCGGCACCAGCATATCGGGCTTCCCCTCTGGTATGCAGTGCGCCGCGAGGCCGGCATTGAGGAAGTCCGCCTTCACGACCTGCGCCATACGGTGGCGAGCCAGGCGGTCCTGAACGGGGTTTCCCTGCCGGTCGTCGCCCGCCTGCTCGGGCATAGTACTGTCCATATGACCATGCGCTACGCGCATGTCGGAGACCGCGAGGTCGAAGCGGCAGCAGAGAGGGTCGGTCAGGCGATCGGAACCGCTTTGGGCCTCTAACGGGACGGAAAGGCGCTTCCGGGTGTAACTCAGGACACGCTGCCGGCGGCCCGACGGGGCGGAGGGGACTGCGGACCGATCCGGTTGGTTTCGTTTTTGCCAACTGGCGAGAGCGCTTCGCGCGCTCGGGCACGGATCAACCCTTCTATCCCGTGCCCCCGAGCCGCAAGGGGTATAGCGTGCCGCCTAAGGGTCTGAGGTTTGTCATCGGAACACGGGAACCCATGCTGTCCGCCCGGTACAGAGCCGGGCTACCCGGACGGGGCCGCCGGGCCACGGATGCCTGAAACCAAACCCGAAACAACCAGAGAACCGGAGATGGCACTTATGCAGCGCACAACGGAACACGCAGCTTCGAAACGGCGAGCCCGCCGAGCGGCGGGAGCCCTGGTTCTCGCACTGGCGCTTGCGAGTTGCGGCACTGATGGGACGGTGCGCCCGGTCGACGGGACCCTCGATCCCAAGACCGAAGAGCAACGACGCGAGGAATATGCCGGGCACGAGGAGTTCCGCAACCAGCATGGGCTCGCCCGCGTCAAGGCGCACTACGCCTACGCCCGCGGTGCGACCGGCGAGGGAGTGACGCTCGGGATCGTCGACAGCGGTGTCGATCCCGATCACCCCAAGTTCGGAGGCAAGCTCGAAGCGAGCTACGTCGGCGACTACGACCCCGATTTCACCACCTGCGACGAGGTCGGCCCCGACGGCGCGTGCGTCAGCGCGCTGGGACATGGAACACTGGTCGCGGGGATCATGGCCGCTGCTCGGCAACAAAGTCCGGAATTGGGCGCGCCAGGCGGGTCGGCCATTCACGGAGTGGCTTTCGACGCCAGGGTCATATCGGTGGGGGTGGGACCGCGCGACCTTGAGGAGGTCATCGACGAGATTGTGGCGGAGTACCCGGAGGCTCCCACGCCCGAACAGATCGAGGAGCTCCAGGCGCGGGTCCTCGGTGCCGAAGCGACAATTGAGAGGGAACTCGAGCGAGATACCGGGATCGCCTTCGCCCGGCTGAACGGCCGGGTGACGGCCGTCAACTGCAGCTTCGGTCTTCCCGGCAATATCGAGGACTACGGCGCGCAGGAGCTGCGGGAACGCCTTCCCAACGTCATCGAGGCAATGGCGCAGGCCCGTACAGCAGCCGGCGAGCGAACGGTCTATGTGTGGGCAGCCGGCAACGCCCACGGCGAGACAGGACCGGACGGATCGCCGGTATCGGCAAGCTCGGTCGAGATCCTGCCTGGGCTTCCGGTGCGGATCCCGGAGCTGCGAGGCCATTCGCTGGCGATTGTGGCGACGAACCCGCAAGGCACGATCGCCGAGTTCTCCAACCGCTGCGGGATCGCCAAGGAGTTCTGTCTGGCGGCACCCGGCGTGGACATCACGAGCACGGCGCCGCGTTTCCACTGCGACGCGGGCGCATCGCCGTGTTTCATCACGCTTGAAGAGGCCGGCACCTCCTCCGCGGCCCCGTTCGTAACGGGCGGGATCGGCCTGCTCGCCCAGCATTTTCGCAACCAGCTCGGCAATGACGAGATCGTGGAACGCATTCTCGCCACGGCGGACAGGACGGGTGTGTATGCGGACGCCGACGTCTACGGACAGGGCTTCCTGGACCTCGACGCAGCGACCCGGCCGGTGGGAGAAAGACGGATGCTGACCGGCCTCTCGCTCCCCGGCTCGTCGTCACCGGAGGAGCAGAGCGCCCTGCATCTGGGCCCGGCCTTCGGGGATTCGTTCGTACGCGGACTTGCTTCGGCGCATGTGGCAAGCTTCGATGAACTCGACGCGCCGTTCTTCCGGCGCCTTGGCGACTACCTTCGCCCGGTGGGATTTTCCGGTTCCTCGCTCAGCGAGCGCCTGAGTGCGTTGGGGCGCGATCCCCGGGGTACGCCGTGGGAGGTGGACGGGCATGGGTTGCAGGTGCGCCTCGACGTCGTGCCGACCGCACACGGCGCCGACGTCGGCGACGGCCCGGGTTATGCCTTCGCGGAGCACGCTGTCGGAGGCATGGGCGTGAGAGGGACCGGACGGAGGGGAAGCCCGGCTGCGCTCGCGTCGCTGTCGGTCACGCAGGACTTCGGCGGCGGCCGGCTTGCGCTTGGATACCGCAGCCGGCTGGCCTCGCAGTTCGGCCTGGGAGCGGGAGAACTCGCGCCGGGCACGTTCGCCGACGCCGACGCATTCGCCAATCCTTTTCTCGGTTTCGCCCATAACGGGACCAGCCTCGGTTTCGCATCGTCCCTGGGCGCGGGGTCCCTTCGGACCGCGGCGTTCGCAGCCACGGCCCCGTATGGCGGCCAACACGATGCGCGCGGCGATAGGATCACAGGCATCCTCACCGAATACCGCTTCGGCGGGCTCGCCGATTTAGGCCTGTCATTGCAGGCGGGATGGATGTCGGAAGCGAACGGAGTGTTAGGGAGTCGGCCCAACGGCGCCTTCGGCGAGCTTGGTACGGGGACAATCCTCACGGGGCTCTCGGCGTCCCGTCGTCTGAGCGGGAGCTGGACGGTGCTGGGGAGCGTGCATGCCGGTGTGCATCGGACGGGCAGCCGGCGCCAAGGCATCGTGCGGGGAGTATCGGGACTTCGGAGCAGCGCCTTCGCGGTCGGAGTCGTGGGTCAGGATGTCGCCCGAGGCGGCGACCGGCTGGCGATCCGGCTGTCGCAGCCGCTGCGCGTCGAAGCGGGGCAGGCGCAACTGCGATGGGTATCCGGGCGAAGCCCCGACGGACGGGTCAAACTCGAGCAGGCGGATCTGAGCCTTGAGCCCTCGGGCCGCCAGCTCGACCTGGAGGTCGCGTACTCGCGTCCCTGGGCAGGCGGGCGGGCGCAAATGGCCGCGATCGCCTCGCGCGATGCAGGACATGTGGGAAGCGAGCAAGATATCTCGATCGTCGCTCGCTTCAGTCGGCGGTTCTAAAAGCGGCTGGCACCATGGACACGCTCAGCGTGTTTCCGGCGGCTCAGTGCATTGAACGGCCGGCGGTGTAGCGGCCGTTGCCGTCGCGATCCTGACACTTCCGGGTGCGCCGCTTGCCGGTGATGTGCGCCCGGCGGCCCTTGGCGGCGAGCTTGCGCGGCATCTTCACAAGGTCGTTTTGGAAGACGGTGACCCGGTGCGGGCGCCGCGGGCGGCCCTGTCCGGCGTCGGAGTACGTGGTGGAGCCGCCAGACACGCGCTACACGCTACGCTATACGGTGTTCTGGCGCGTGGGGCTCGGATATCCTTGATATTCGTCATGCCGGTCCTCTTCATCGACCCCCTGCCTCCTCGATCCGCCCAAGCGATCAGAGAAAAAGGGCCAAGAGAGAACCGGCGCCGCACACGGCCGCATGGCTGCCAAACAGCGATAACCGGTCAGGTCAGAAACAGCGCCGGCAACAGAGCGGTCAAATGTCGCCAGAACGACGGTCAAATACGTCGGAATCCGCAGAGGGCGAGCCTGTCCTTGCGGTCGAGTTAGACGGCTCGCCCGTTTGCGACCATGTAGCGCCAGGCGTCGGCATGCCCTTCAGGCCGAGGGCGTGTATTCAGGGATGCTTGCCGGAGGGAATCGCTGCAAAGTGTTGTAAAATCCGAACATCCATTTTGGGGGGAAGGGGTTGGACCTGATGAAATTCCGTCGAGTGCTTGTCGTCGCCGTGGCAGGGGCGGCGCTTACATTCAGTGGCTGTACGGGTAGGGATGGCGATGAAGCTGGGCCGCTGCCGCCGGTCCAGATTCCCGAGCTCACTCCCCAGCCGCAGCCGTTTCGGACAGCGACTTCCTTCACGGCGGACGGCGTGCTCAGCATCGATGTACCGACCCCTGACGGCCGGACCCGCACCCTCAATACCGTCCGGGACATCGAATGGACGTCGGCTCTGTTCCTCCCCCGCCCCGTCCAGCCCGATCATTCCGGCCGCGAATGGATACTGGCCGACAACCACTATGACGGCCGGGTTTTCCTCTACGCCCTCGTCGATTGGAACGACGCCGACCCCACCGATTACCTCGCGGCGGGATGGTGGTTGATCTACCCGCCGGATGTCCCCATTCGGGCGTTCGAGGTCGCCACCCGCGGGGTCTTTCTCGATGGCCCGGAGCTCGATCCGGCCAACCCGCCCGACCTCCCTCTCGCAGGCACGGCCACCTATGTCGGCGGGATGGGCGGTCTATATACGTATAACTACGGACGGGCGTGGGGCGAGTTGGCCGAGTCCACCGAGATCACGGAGTTTTCAGGACCAGTCGCGTTGATCGCCGACTTCGACGGGAACCGCCTCATCGGGTGCCTCGGGTGTCTGGGGCCGATCGAAACCGCGCCCGGTCGTCATCTCTCTCCCGCCGTGCCGTGGGGGGTGGACGATCCCACGGCGTTGCCCGCCGACTACAATGTGCGCTTCGAAGCCTCGATTGGGGCAAACGGCGCCTTCGAGGATACCGCCGTTACCGTGGCGCATTCCGAGCGCGCCGTCGTGAAGAGCGCCGGAACCTGGCAGGGACAGTTCTCGAATGTGCCCGATGGGGATGGCAATCCTCGGCGAGTGGTCGGCTCGACCGATGTGCTGTTCGCTGAAGACGACGGCTCGCATGGGCGCTTTACCGGCATCTTCGATGCGCTGACACCCACTACGCTCACGCCGCCCGAGCGCTAGGCAGGCGGGGTATTGGCCGAAGTCGCATCCGCTATAACCAAGCTCGGCCGGTTTCCTGGTATTGCTGCGTGCCCAGGTTTTGCGTCGTCAATGACGGGCTCGATGCGCGTGGCTCCAATGCCGAGCACGAGGTCGAGCGCCGCGCCCTCGGTGACGAAACGCCAAACGACGCCTTCAACTCCAGCCCAACAAGGTCGCTCCAATAGAGGCATGTCCCGGTATGGGCCAAGTTCGGCCGGCTTCGCACCAAACTCGAACTCTACTTCCAGAATGCCGCCGACCGCCTAGTTGCCTGCGCCACGGACCCGGATGGCGGCGACAGTACTATCGCGAGGCTGTAACCACCGAATATAACCTATCCGGCTTCCACAATCACGCGGCCACGACCCCGGCGGACGATATAGCCGCCCCGCCGGATCGAAAGCTTCCCGTCCTGGACCAGGCTCCACAACGCATCGGAAATCGTCTCGGCATTTTCGTCGATTTCCTGCATCTCGCGCTCCTGATCGAGCCATTTGGCGAACGCCTCGTCAGCGATGGACGGGCCAACGGAGTTGCGGAGTGCGTTGAGCTTTCGCAACTGACCCTTGGTCAGGGCAGATTCGTCTAACATTCAGGAAAACTCCCTTCCCTGTCTTTTGGGTTCACAGGCAGAATAACTGCACGAACAGCGTACAATAGCGGCCGCAAGGATGGGTTCGTCTTGTGTTAATTGTCGCGCCTGCCGGCTGCCGGAGGGAAAGGGTCACTGGTCTTCTCCGGGAGGAGGTGAAGGGTGGCTGGCTGGAACTCGCCTATAGCAAAGCATATTGCCGCTCGATGCTCCTGCGTGCGAAATTGTCCGGCACCACATGGCGCAGGGAAGCAGGGAAACGGCCCCTGGATTCTTCGTCTGTCAGGGACCCGGCCCGGCGCCGGTGCCTGGAGCTCACTGCCGCCGCAATCCGCGCACGCGGCAGACGGAGACCGTGACGGTGGCAAAGAATATCCTTGATGTCGGTTCTGCCGATCCTCGTCATCGAGACCCTTCCTCCCCAGTTCGATCAGTCGATCGATGGGGCAGAGCCGGAAGAGAAACGGCACTCGCCGAGTGCCCCGTTACCCGATGCAACAGGCACAATATACAGTGTTGGTGGCTTCTGGAGATTTCCGCAATTAATCTTCACCTATTGGATTTGCCGGGGTTCGACACCGACAACGACAGCGTGTTCATGAACAAGACGGTTCGGGACTATTGTCGCGACGCTGGCGTCGAGTTCAGGCGCTGCCGGCCCTGACGCAAGAGCGACCAGGCGGTTGTCGAACAGGAGAACGGGGCGGTCGTTGGCCCCATTGCGGTGATGGCGTCGGCGCTGGCTGGCATGCACCGACGCGGCTGACTTCCGGCGGTTCACTGGTTCAGGTTCGGTACGGGTGGAGTGAGCGACTCGCCGACGACCGTGAACAGGCTCCGGAACTGACCCTCGCTCGCGTCGTCCTCGACGAACGTCACATCGGACGATCCCGCCACCAGCCTGGGGTTGCCGTTAGGGTCCGGCCGGTTGGACAGGCGGCCGTCCCAGTACCCGCTCGACTCTGTCACCGTCCGCTCGGGATGCATTACCTTCACGTCGGCGCCCACGAATGTTCCGTTAGGGTTGATGTCGGTGACCCCGAAGTGCAGCTCGTAGTCCGTCGGCGGCACCACCGGCTCCCCCTGCGGGCGTCCCAGAACCAGATACAGGTGCTCGCGCTCCGCCACGAGGTCTCCGAGGCAGCCCAGGCAGCCCTGCAGCGTACCGGCCGAGAAGTCCGCGGTCATGGTCATGATCCCGCTGAACTCCTCGACATGCGCGGATGTGCCGGATTCCGTCCCGCCGTCCCGGTACCGATAGAACCCCCCCGCGCCTCCGACATAGGTGGCGTTTCCGGCGACCGGAAGCCGGGGCGGGTGCGAGAACACGTCGAGTTCCGGGCCGTCCACGAACGCATCCCCCTCCGCGTCCAGCAGCGAAAGGCGCCGACGGAACGAGTACGGACCGGGAAACTGGAGCCACCAGCCCGCGGCCAGGTAGTCGGTGGGGTTGTCGTCGTTCCAGCTTACCACGGCATAGACCAGTGAGACGTGTGTGGCGGTCGTCTTCCCGAGTGTCCAGCGCCGTCCCGCATGATTGCGGAGCGGCGGAACATAGCTCCAGGAAGACCATTCGTCGCGAACCGAATCGAACCGGTCCCGCGTCCCGTCGCCTCTGGGCAGGTCGATCTCCAGCACCCGCCCGTCGAAGTTCGTGACCCGCTCGAACCGCGCCAACTCGTCGTCCGACGGCATGTACCGGTCCACGGCGGTCCCGCCGCAAGCGGTTATCGTCAGCGCAAGAGCGCCACAGCCGAGAGTGCGGATGATGTTCACGTGTCCTGTTCTCCGGTTCGGGTTGGGGGAATGTGGGCCGGGTTCATTCGGCAATCCGACCGATTGCTCGGGCGTTGCCCCTGCTCGCTCGCCGCCTCGCCCGCCGACGATCGTATCGGGGTGCGCGCCTGGCCGGTGGCCCGCCATACGGGTAGCGTACCGTGGCGGGACGGCGGGCCTCCGGGGCTCGACCGCATGCCGTGGTACGAGACAGCGTTGCGCTTGGTCGGCATGCCGATTGCGCGGTACTACCGCACCCCGCCGAAGCCGGCAGCAAGATCGCTTCGTTCGAGTACGCCGCCCATCGCCTCGTGCGCGGCGCCGAAAAACGCGCCGACGATCTCGCCATCGTCTCCGTCAGCGCGATGGAAGGCGTTCCCGCGGATCTCGATCGAGTATTCAAGGCCGCCATCGCCCCACCTCGCACCGGTTCCGGCCGCGCCCGGCGCCTGCTCCACCCCCCAATGCTCCAGGTCGCTGAAAGCGAGGTCGGCGTCCAGGGTCCGGAGCTCGACGGTGAGGCGCGCCTGCCCAACGACGGTCTCTGCCGCCGGCGTGACGCCGAGCAAAGCACCGTTCCAGCTCGCCGTACCGAACAGGGCGGAGTTGTTCCCGAGCTCCGACAGCGGGGCGGTACCCACGGCCCAGGGTCGCGCGAGACCGTTGCGGAACGCGACGCCGAATGCGGCCTCTCCGCCCGTAAAGTCCAGATCCCCCCGAAGGTGGAACGACGTGTCGTCCCACGGACCCAGGCTCTCGGCCGACAGGTCCTCCGCCAGGGTGCCCGGGGCGAGCCTGTCGTACGCGGCGAACAGGGCTTCGCCGTCGATGACCGGGAGGTGCCTGATCCGTGGGCGAGTCCCGTCATTCAGGTACGAGTCCGGGAAATCGGCGGAATCGACGCGGCGCAAAAATCCGAGCGCGCGAAGAAGTGCGGACATGGTCATCCTTGGCACGTACTGGTCCGGGTAGTAGTGCTGCACCGAATCGCTCTCGTCGGGTCGGGACTCCCGCTGCTCGGTCCGCCACTCGCCCGTGTCCCAGTCCCGTATCCACACTGTGTTCAGATTGGTCTCGAGGACTTCCCGGTCGAACCATATCCGCCCCGCCCGCATGCCGACGAACTCCCATCGCCGCGCGGCGGTGTCGTACTCGGCCGTCGGATCGATTTCGACAGCGTGACCCGCCCCAGTATATCTGTAACGGCCTCCAAGCACCCAGTCGTCTTTCGACGGTGCGAAGTCGATGAATATCTGGCCTTCGGGAACGTCCGCGAGCGCGGCCAAGGGCGGTGCCGGCTCGGGACTCAATATGATGCGCTTCTCGACGGGAAGAGCCGCGTTGATGAGCTGGATGGTGTGCTCCACATACGCGGCGAACGCGTCGCTCGTGCCTTCCGCCAGACGGACGATCGGCGGTGCCGACAGGGTCGGGAGGCCCGCGGTTCTGCTTCCGGAACGGTCATCGATCAGCTGTGTCAGGTACTCGACCACCCGCTCCGCGCTCTCCCCGTCCTGCACCTCTCCGGACGAGACGGCGACCCCGTTGCGCTCGCGCCCCAGGGTGAGCGCGTCGGCCTCCGGGGCGACGTCGGCGCCGACATGCCAGGTGTCATCCAGGTCGACGATGGGCAGCCCGGTCCCGGCAAAGGCGTCCTCCCCCACCAGCGCCGGATCCGGGAGACGCGTGGCGCCGAAGCTGCCGGTGACCCGCGCCGCATTGTGGTGGAACGCGCCCGCGGCCTCCTCATGGGCGGGACCGAAGAGCGCACCTCTCAGGGCTCCGGTGCGGCCGCCGCCCGCGAACGTTCCGTCGTCCTGCATCAAGATGTTCTCGAAGCCGAAGTCGTCGAGGTGATGCTCGCCGTCAAGGCTCGCAACGCCGGAGAACGCCACGTCCAGCACGCTCTCGGGCAGCGAGAGCTCGAGGCTCGCTTGTCCCTCGACGAACGGATCTTCACCGGCCGCGTGGCCTTGCCGGTACCCCAGCATGAGGCCGGACCACCGCGCCGACCCGGTGGGGACGCCGCCCGACGCCTCACCCTGGATGCCGGTCCATACCTCCTCGACATCCGCGCCGAGATCCGCCCGCGGGTCCGTGTAGGTCTCGAATCCGGTGCCGAATGCACCGTGCTCCAGCGTCCCGGTATAGCCCTCGGCCGCATCGGCGCCTCCGTCCGCGGAGGGCGCCGTCTGGCGCGCGATTCGCACATAGTCGTGGTCCGCATGAGGTCGTGCGGTGCCTTTGCGGCTCCATCCGGCCGTGGCCGCGAGCACGCTCGCGCGAGTCTCCGGCGTCCACTCGCCCCACAGGCCCGATACCACGTCGCGCCCCTGGCAATCGGCGCCGCACCGGTATTCGGCCCACCCGTTCTCGGCCGCGACCACCGAGCCGCTTCGCCAGGCGAGGCCCGACAGGTGGTCGGCGGAGGCGACCACGTCCTCGCGCGCCGGCCGGTCGTCGTGGGTGGCGCCGAAGCTCGCGAGCAGTCCGACATCCGGGTCGTGGAGTGTGCCCGCGGCGTCCTGGTGCCGTAGCCCGTAGAAGTCCGCCAGCAGAATCGAATTAGCCTCTGTGCCGACAATCGCGTTGCTGTCGAGTGCGAAGGCGTAGTGGAGCGCTCCGCCGGCAAAGGGCTCGGACACGCCGTCAGCGTGGACCGCGAGCGAGGTGAAGCTCGCGGTGCCGTCCAGGGTGCCCAGGTTCACCGCGAGACTGCTGCTCCCGGTCACCGGCGGGAGCCCCGTCAGGTCGAGCGCCGCGCCCAGCAGCCCGCCCGCATACCGGACGGTTCCCCGCAGGTCCGTGGCCGGGAAGGACTGCAGAAGGTCTCCGACGCTGTGCGTCCCGAACGTGCCGACCTCCACCCGCAGCCGGTCGGTGACGTCGAGCGCGCCCGCAAACCAGGCGCCTCGGTTGTTCCGCACGTCCCGGTTCGGCAGGTGGAACTCGAGGTGGCGAGACACGGAGAGCGAAAACCCGGCGTGGTCGGTCCACCCGACAAGGCCGTACGTCTCCGGCCGGGCGGTCTCCTCCGTCACCGTCACCCCGATGTCCGAGAGGAACGCGAAGTCGATGGCATGCGGCAGAATGGACGGCCGCGGGTCCCGGTGCCGGCAGTAGGCCAGGAGCGACCTGCACACGCCGCTGTGGTTGAAGTCGAACTGCGAGGCGTACGGACTGCGCTCGCCGTCGACCCAGGTGTGCGGGTCGGCAGCATTCTGGAACGGCGCCGGACCGCCGTGCAGAGCGACCACGTTCGGTCCGGACCAGGTTCCCGCCGTCCGGTCGATGAGGGATTCGATGTGCTCCGGGGGGCTGTCACCCGTCGTCCAGGCGCCGAGCACGTGCCCGATCTCGTGGGCGAGCACCCCCATCAGGGAGCGCTCCCCGGCCCTCTCCAGGTAATCCCTGTCCATCTGGACGTGTCCGAAACGCCTGCTCCAGGATCCGCCTCCCCGGCCGGCCGCGTCCCCGGAAAGGTCGCTATCCTTGACATCGATCTCGAATCCGGCGCTCGTCTCACCATCGGTCCCGACCAACACCCGGGACTCGAGTGTGGCGTTGTTCCACAGCCAGCCCTTTATGTCTCCGGGCGCCCGCTCCCATGTAGCGAGGGTATCCGCGATTCGATGACTCCATGCCTTGCCGGCACGCTCCAGCATGGCGAGGAACGCCGGGTCGTCCCGCATCACCGGTCCCGCTCGCGAAAGGTCGAACTCGATCGAAAGGGTGTCAGCCGGACCGCCCGTCCACCGGCCGTAGGTGACGCCGTGGCGCGAGCCCAGGAGCCGGACCTCGTCGCCGTCCTCAAGCTCGCCGGCCAGCAGCCCTCCCGCGCCCGTCAGGTCCCGGGGTGACAGTCCCTGCATACCGGCCACCTCGGCATCCGGGCCGGCGGTGCCCAGGGAGAAGCCCTCCACGAGGCCCTGGACGCGACGGTGTCCCCAGTGGTCGAGGAGATCGGCGGCGATGGGGTTGTCGAAGGAGTGGCCGATCAGGCGACTGTGAGGCGAGATGGCGGCGGAGGTTACGGGAGAGGGTGTGACGAGCGCGTGTTCACGCGGTTCGCCGCCACCAGGGTCGGAAATGTCGAAAAGTCCGACCGCGCCGGTCGCACTGCTGCCGTGAGGGTGGTGGAGTTCCAGCGGTCCGAGCGTGGAGACCGGACCGGCGCCGAATGACCCTGCCATGCGGTCTCCGAACGGGATACCCGACGCCGGCATGCCGAAGCCGCGGGATGACAGCGGGGCGTCGCTTTCGTTCTCCCCCGGGAGGTAGCCTGCATGTCCCGTATCGCGTCGTTCGCCGATGGCACCTGCAACGCCGGGAGACACGGGGTGCTCCGAGCCGTCCGAGCGCTGAATCGGGCCCGCTTGCTGACAGGCCGCGAGCGCGAGCATGACCGAGAGGACGAGAGGCAGCGCACAACGGCGAGAACCACGAGACGTGGATATCATGGCAGGCCTGAGTCATCGCCGACTCCCCCGCGGGCGAGTCGGACACCGGCTTATATACCGGGGACGATAGCATGCCCATGGACCCTGTGGCCACGGGGAATCCTCGTGGCCACAGGGCAATTGCCTCGGGGCCGTTCATGCAGCGGCCCGGATCAGGTTGAGGAGGAAGTCGTCGTTCCGGGCGGCGCGTTTGAGTTTTCCGCGCATGGCATCTTTGGAGGGCTCCCGGCGTGCGATGTTGCGGGCGAGGCGTCGCAGCAGGGCGAGGTTTTCGGGTCCGTGTTGTTTGCGGTTTCGCGTCTCGCCTCGATCTTGCCGATGGCGGCCAGTCATGGCGCCCGCGCAGCCATGCAATCTCGTGGCAGATCATGGCGCGGCGCGTCTCGATGCGCCCGTGATCGCCGTCAACATGCCGGCATGACGGGAGGTTGCCCGCCTGGGCGCAATCGTCCAGATACAGGCGCACATCCCCATGCGGGCTGCCCTGATTGCCCTTGAGCGCTGGCATCTCCAGCAACCTCTGCATCGCCGCGAACTCGTTGAACTCGTTATCGATCTTCACCTGGCCGAGCACCAGGCGGACCCTGTTAGAGCACCAGCCGCGAATTTCTACCGCTGGAGCGACCGGCTGTACATGCATGCAGCACGAAAGCGGTTTGAGCGTTGACTGTCTCCGTGAAGCCGAACTGGGTACTGTAGTCGCCCCCGCCTCTGTTGCACGATGGTCCGTGACGCAGCGGAACGTCCCCAGGAGTTTCATGTTCAGATCGGGCATGCCCGTCTCCGA